>NZ_LOVM01000033.1:0-272737 GCF_001523445.1 Burkholderia sp. ABCPW 11
TCTTGCTCGCCGAGATCGCCGTCGACAGCGAGCTCGTTGCCGTCGAACTCGACGTCGACAGCGACGTCACCGAACTGGTCGTGCTCGACAGACCCGTCGACAGCGAGCTCACGCCCGTGGAGAGCGAACTTGCCGTGGTCGACGTCGACGTGGACAGCGACGTAACCGTGCTGTTGGTGCTCGACAGGCCGGTCGACAGCGAGCTGATGCCCGTGGAGAGCGAACTCACGCCAGTGGACAGCGAACTGACCGTCGTCGACGTCGACGTGGACAGCGACGTAACCGAGCTGTTGGTGCTCGACAGACCGGTGGACAGCGAACTGATGCCGGTCGAGGTCGACGTCGAAAGCGAGTTCACGGCCTGGTTGGTCGCATCGAGCTGCGAACCGTTGATCGCATCGGTGCTCGTCGCATCCACACGGCCCGCCGCCACGTTCGTGATCTGACGCTCTGCGCCCGGCGCACCCACGCTCACCACGCTCGACGGCGTCGTGCCCGCGTAGCTGTAGGTGACGCCGCCGATCGTGCCGGTCGCCGTCGGGTTGGCCGCGGCCGTCACCGAACCGCTGCCCAGCGCCACCGAACCCGCGTTCGCAGCCGTCGCGCCCGAGCCGATCGCCACGGTGTTGGCTCCCGCCGCGTTCGAGCTGTTGCCGACCGCTACGCCTGCCGCACCCGCCGCCGTCGCACCCGTGCCCGCCGCCAGCGCGTTCACGCCCGTGGCGCCGTCGTTGTCGTAATTGGCTTGCTGCGTGCCGTTGTCGTTCACGCTGTAGTAATGTGTCGCGCCCGTCGAGAGTGAGGCGACGGCCTGGTTCGTAGCAAAGAGTTGCGAACCGTTGACCGCGTCGGTGCTCGTATCGGTAATACGGCCTGCCGCGACGTTCGTGACTTGACGTTCAGCGCCGACTGTACCCACGCTGACAACGCTCGTCGGATTCGTGCCCGCGAACGAGTAGATCGTGCCGTTGATCGTGCCGGTGGCCGTCGGATTGGCTGCGGCCGTCACCGAGCCGGTTCCCAGCGCGAGGCTATTTGCGTTCGCGGCCGTGGCGCCTTGGCCGAATGCCATCGCGCCAGCACTTGAGGCAGTCGCACCATCACCGATCGCAGTCGTGCCAGCGGCCAATGCGACCGAATTCCCGCCGAGCGCAAGCGAACGGCCACCGACGGCATGCGCGTTGACGCCAAACGCAATATCGTTGATGACGGTGGTGCTGCCTTTTACACCCGCGACCGCATTCGTACCGGCGGCGAAGGAGTCCGTGCCGTTCGTTTGCGCCCCCGTGCCAATGCTGACGGACCGCAGGCCCGCTGCTATCCCGGACGCACCGATTGCAGTTGCGGATGTTCCGGAAGATGTAGCGTTTGTGCCCACGACGACCGCATTCACGCCTGATGCCAGTGCGCCGTTACCCACCACAAGCGCATTCGTGTTGTTGCCAACGGCGCTAGTGCCAATCGCCATTGCACCGACGCCGCTTGCAATCGCGCTCGCACCCAAAGCGTTCGAACTCGCCCCAGAGGATGTGGCGTTTAGGCCCAAGGCAACCGCACTCGCGCCTGATGCCAGTGCGCCGTTACCCACCACAAGCGCATTCGTGTTGTTGCCAACGGCGCTAGTGCCAATCGCCGTTGAACCGACGCCGCTTGACCGTGCGCCCGAGCCGATGGCCGTGCCGTTTTCGCCAGTCGCAACCGCGTGCGGACCGAAAGCTTTCGAATTTGAACCACTCGCGGTCGAATTTACACCGAGCGCCATACTTGCCGTTCCCGATGCCGTCGCCAGTCCGCCAAATGCAACTGCGCCCGTCTCCGTAGCATGCGCTCCGTGACCGTAGGCCGTCGAGTTAACATCCGTAGCACGGGCATCGGACCCCATAGCTGCACCGAAAGCACCTGTGGCGAGCGCCCCAAACCCGATCGCCGAGCTATCCGCTCCGCTCGCCCGCGCACCGGACCCGAGCGCAGAGGCATTCGCGCCGGTTGATCGCGCCGACGTGCCGATAGCCGTCGCACCTTGCACCGACGCGGTCGCGCCGAAGCCGAGCGCTGTGCTATTCATGCCAGACGCGGTACTGACCGCACCCAATGCGGTGGCGCCTGAGGACGACGCAGTAACGCCGCAGCCAACCGCAACAGTATTGAACGCCGACGTTGTCGTTGTATCTTTACATCCGGTGCCCGGAATATTGACAACTTGCGCTTCGGCGTCCTCCGTCAGCATCACAGTGCCGCCAAACAGCATGGTCGTCGCAATTGCCATGACCGTAAGCGGCACATGGTTCACCCGATATCCGGAAATCCCCGATTTGGTTACGACACTGCTGGTACCTTTACCGCGCGCCGAATCCAGTTCGGATACCGCGACATATGCGCCCAGCGACTCGTTCCACACCGTTCGATAGATTGTGTTCATCTAGATCACCTGGTTAAAGTGCTTTTTGTTTTTCCACCCACACTGCTCAGGAATGCAGAATTACGAAGCCGCTTTCTGACAGCGAAGGCAATGCCCTTCTTTTAGTTCTCTACCATCCATGCACGAATACCGCGCCCGTGCATGCAGCCCGCATCGACGAGATGGTCGGTCAAGGAGGCGGCGTTCATCGCGCCCTGCGGATCGGTGGCAGCATGCGCGTCATAGCACCGCCGATACACCTGCGTCGCCGCTGCTTCCCGCCCATGCAGGCCGGACGAAAGGCCGACGTCATATGCGCTGACGGCCAGTTCGTAATGCCGGGATACGTGTTGGGCGATAAGCGCATGTACCGATCGGCGGAACCATTCGATACGCGAGCGCACCGTTTCGGGATCGATATCCCGGTCGCAAGCCGCGTCATGCACGAGCGCGCCGAGGCCGATCAGAATCACGCCCAACGTCTTGCCGGCGGCTTCGGGCCGGTACCCGCGTCCGACAAGCGGGTCCGCCCGCCTCCCGTGCAAAACGGTCATCCGTGCCGATGCGCCCATGCGGCCTCCTCGTTCCCGTTTTCTCGGCCGCCTTGCACACCCGCGCCGGAAAACGCATCCCTGACAAACCACCCCTGCACCCATTTCGCTCCGCATTGCTGCGCACGCGTCATGTCCTCCGGTTGCTCCACGCCTTCCACGACGACGTACTCAGCCAGTTCCGATGCGAGGCGCACGAGTCGCTCGAGACGCGCCAGATGGGCTTCGCCGTATCGCGCGGCAACGACGAACGATGCGTCGATCTTGATGACGTCAGGCGTTCGGATCTCAATGGCGGTCTCGACGCCATAGCCCACGCCAAAATCGTCTATCGCCACCCGGCAACCGGCTTGCTGGAGCCGTTGGGCGAATCGTCGGCCTTGCTCCGGGTCCAGTCGTGCCGTTTCCGTGATTTCCACCACCAGCCGCCTGGCAACCTCCGGCGTGCGTTCGATCAGCTGCAGCACGGCCTCCCACGCAATGTCGACCACCGCACTTCGGCCGGAGAGGTTGATCCCCAGCCGAACATCGGGCGACGCACGCAGCAACGTCACGGCCTGCCTGAGCACATGCCGATCGAAGGCGCGGATGAGTTGAAGCCGCTCGAGCGGCGGAATGAACTGGGCCGGATGCAACAGATTCCCACGGGCATCGACCACCGTTGCAAGACATTCGCAATACAGGACGTCGCCATTCCCCGAAACGTGGCGAATCGGCTCGCGACGCAGCAGCACGCGTGCGTCGCGCATCGCCCCGTACACTTCCCCTGCCCAATCCATATCATTCATCTTCTTCTCCGAATCAGTTTCGACTGGGTAATTCGTTGTATTCGAAACACGACAAGCGACACTCCGGAGGAGCGCAAAAGGGTTCCCTTTTGTCACCCCTTTCAGTGCTCAACATCCTCTTTACTCCACGGGGCTTTCCCGGCGCATCAGGATTTTTTTATCAATTTGGCACAAGGGAACCTAAGGGCACGCTTCAACTCTGCGACCGTTGCCCCAGCTGACGACGCAAGGCATCCCCGCCCCGCTGTATTTATCGGTGAGCCTGCTCAATGTGCGTGGCATGCGCGTCGCCATACGACTGCCTAGGACCGGTCTCGCTGGCTTCCCGGAGTTGCCCGCCAACCTCGTCGACCTCACTTCATCGCTGCACTATGTCGAGGAACCGGCCGTTGCCCCGGCTGTGCTCGCCGGCCCCGCAATCGATGTGGTCTGGAACGCGGTCGGGATCGACCACCGCCAGATCGTTATCTGGAACCCGGCACCGTGAGCGACCTCAACGCCGCCGGACTTAGAAGCTCTAACACAATGAGTTTTGCAGCTGTCGCCAGCAGATGATGCAAGCGGCGATTTTCATGAACGCCTCGTGTATGGCCGCGAGGCGTTCGAACCGGATTCGCAGGCGTCTGAAGTTGTGCAGCCATGCGAAGGTGCGCTCGACGACCCACCGGGTCTTTCCGAGGCCACTGCCGTGCGGCTCACCCCGCCGGGCGATCTGCGTGGCGATGCCGGCAGCGCGTAGTGGCTTGCGATATTTGTCGTGATCGTAGCCGCGATCGGCCTGCACGACGACCAGCTTGGACAGCGGCCGTCCCCGCTTGCCACGAATGGGCGGGATCGCCTTGATGAGGGGCAACAGTTGGGTGACGTCGTTGCGGTTGGCGCCCGTGAGGATCAGCGCGAGCGGGATGCCCTGCGCTTCGGTCACGAGGTGGTGCTTTGAACCGGGTCGCGCCCGATCGGTGGGATTAGGTCCTGTTTTTGACGTGATCCCACTGCACGAATGGAGGACGAATCGATGACCACTCGCGACCAGTCGATGCGATCGGCTGCTCGAAGTTTCGCCAGCAGCACCTCGTGACCCTGACCCAAGAAATAGTCCGGTGCAAAAGTAGAGAAATTCGGCATGATGTGTCCCTACCCACAAACCCACATCGCTACCCATACTTCGTGAGGAAATTGTGCGGGACGTCAACGGCCGTCGCAAGCACGCCGTCACCCATAAACCGCTTTAAAATCAGCGACCTACAGGACATCAACGGAAGAAGCCGGAATGGCCCGGAAGGCCCATGTGGCGGAAGGCAGCAGGAGTCGAACCTACCCAGGAGCGGCTGACGCCCCTAACCGGGTTTGAAGCCCGGCCGTACCACCGGATACGAATGCCTTCCGCAGGGAAAAAACCGAAAAGAACGACGAGCGCCTACGCCTGAATACCCACCCAACCGCTGTCAGGCCGCAGGTAGTGAAGATCGCGGCGGAAGCGAGTATACCCAACCCGATCGAAGAACTCGAGAATCTGGATCGCGCGCTTGCGACCGAGCCCCGTCGCATCGCGGAACGTCGCGGCATCGAGCCCGCCGCCGCGCGACGGTGCGAGATGTGCGACCAGTTCCGCCAGTTCGCGCGCGACGTCCGCATGATAGAACAGGTCGCGCACGACCTGATGCACGTCGCCGCGCCGTGCGAGCTTGCGCAGCAGCGTGCGCACCGCGTCCTCGGCAGCGCCCGTGTCGCGGGCCAGGTCGCGCACCCACGGCGGATCGAAGCGCCCCGCGTGGATCAGCGGCAGCAGTTGCTGCGCCAGCGCTTCCTCGCGCGGCTCGAGGCTCACGGAATGCGACGGCAGATGCAGCCACGGCCCGCTGCGCGCGACTTCGCCGCCCGCCGCCAGCGCATCGACGAGCGCGCGCCACAGCGCATCGCCGACGAGCGGCGCAGCCATCCGCCGCAAGCGTGCGGCGTCGAGCCCCTGCTCGTCGGGCACGCGCTCGTGGTACGCACGCAGCGTATCGACCGCCCGCGTCTGCAACGCACGCCAGTGCGCATGCGAAATCACCGCACCTTCGTTCGACGCGGCATCGCGTTGTCCGATCGCCAGCGCATCGTCGGGCAACACCAGCGCATCGGGTGCGAATCCCGTCAGATGTGTGAGCGTCGCGCGCGCAATGCCGAGCGGCGCCTGCGCGAGCAGCGCATCGAGGCGTCCTTCGTCGAGCCACGCCGCGAGCGCATCGAGCCATGCGCGGCGCGCAGGCGTGCGGCGCTTGCGTGCCGGCCCGAACGGATCGAGCACCCGGCCGCCGCCGACGGTACGCGTCGCCTGCGGATTGCGGACGATGAAACGGTCGCCCGGCAGCGCGAACACCGGCTCGTCGAATACCAGTTGCACGCGCATCCGCTGGCCGGCCGCGAGCGTGTCACCGTCGAGCAGCGCGACATGGGCCACGCGATGCAGCGTGCCGAGATGCACATGCAGCGGCGCCCAGTGAGTCAGCGTCAGCCCCGCGTCCGCGAGCAGCGTCAGGTCGACGTCCAGACGCGGCGACGTCGCGACGAGCCGCGCATCGGCGACGGTGTCGCCGCGCTCGACGTCGGCCTTGTCGACGCCGGCCAGGTTCAGCGCGCAGCGCTCGCCCGCGCACCCGGCCTCGACCGGCCGGTTCTGCGCATGGATGCTGCGCACGCGGGCCGCGTCGCCCGTGCGCACGATCGCGAGCGTGTCGCCCGTCGCGACGCGGCCCGCGAATGCGGTACCGGTCACGACGGTGCCTTGCCCGGCGAGCGTAAACACGCGATCGACCGCGAGCCGGAACAGCCCGTCGTCGCGACGCGCACGCCACGCGGTCGCCGCATCGGCCAAGTGCTGCTTCAACGCGGCGACGCCCGGATCGCCGGCCACCGTGGCACGCGTTTCGAAGATCGGCACGCCGGCCAGCGTCGAATCGTGCAACCACGCGGCGATCTCGTCGCGCGCCTCGGCAACGCGTGCGGCATCGACGCGATCGCATTTCGTCAGCGCAACGGCGCCATGCGTGACGCCGAGCAGTTGCAGGATCGCGAGATGCTCGCGCGTCTGCGGCATCACGCCGTCGTCGGCGGCAATCACGACGAGTGCGAAGTCGATGCCGCATGCACCGGCCGCCATCGTGTGAATCAGTTTCTCGTGGCCCGGCACGTCGATCAGGCCGAGCACGTCGCCGTTGTCGAGCGGCGTATACGCGTAGCCGAGCTCGATGGAGATGCCGCGCGCCTTCTCTTCCTTCAGCCGATCGGTGTCGACGCCCGTCAGCGCCCGCACGAGCGTGGTCTTGCCGTGGTCGATGTGTCCAGCGGTCCCGACGATCATGCGGCCGGCCCCGCGAGCGGCACGCATTGCGCGGCGAACGCCGCTTCGTCGGCCGCTTCGAGGCAGCGCAGATCGAGCCGCAGCGCGTTGTCGCCCACGCGGCCGATCACCGGGCGTGGCCATTCGCGCAGGCGTTTTTCGAGCTGCACGAGCGCGCGGCCGCTGCGCTTGCCGTCCGCGGCGCGAACGACGAGCCCGGCGCTCGGCAATTGATCGACCGGCAGCGCACCGCTGCCGATCTGGCTGAACATCGGCTCGACCGTCACGTCGAAACCGCTGCCGAGCGCCGCCTGCAACACCGGGCGCATGCGTTCGGCGGCTTCGGCGATGTCGCGCTGCGGGCGCGTCAGCAGACGCAGCGTCGTGAGCCTGTCGCGCAGGAATTCAGGCGACTGATACAGGCGCAGCACCGGTTCGAGTGCCGCGAGCGTCAGCTTGCCGACGCGCAGCGCACGTTTGAGCGGATGCTTCTTGATCTTCGCGATGAGCGCCCGATCGCCGACGATCAGGCCGGCTTGCGGGCCACCGAGCAGCTTGTCGCCGCTGAACGTGACGACGTTCGCGCCGGCAGCGACGGTTTCCTGCACGGTCGTCTCGTGCGGCAAGTCCCATTGCGACAGGTCGGCCAGCGTGCCGCTGCCGAGATCGACGGCGACCGGCACCCCGTGCTCGCGCGCGAGCGGCGTGAGCTCGGCGAGCGTCGTCTCCTTCGTGAAGCCGCTGATCGCGTAGTTGCTGCAATGCACCTTCATCAGCAGCGCCGTGCGCGAGCCGATCGCATCCGCGTAGTCGCGCAGATGCGTGCGGTTGGTCGTGCCGACTTCGCGCAGCTTCGCGCCGGCACGGCTCATGATGTCGGGGATGCGAAACGCGCCGCCGATCTCGACCAGCTCGCCGCGCGACACGACCACTTCCCGCTTCGTCGCAAGCGCCGACAGCGTCAGCAGCACGGCCGCCGCATTGTTGTTGACGATGGTCGCGGCTTCCGCGCCCGTCAGCTCGCACAGCAGATCGTCGATCAGGTCGTCGCGGTCGCCGCGGCGGCCGGTGGCGAGATCGAACTCGAGGTTGACGGGCCGCGTGAGGGCGTCGACCACGGCACGCACCGCATCGTCGGGCAGCAACGCTCGCCCGAGGTTCGTATGCAGCACGGTGCCGGTCAGGTTGAACACGGGGCGCACGGCGCCCGCGCTCTGTGCGGCCAATGCGTGCGCGACGGCCGCGGCGATGCGCGGCTCGTCGAGCGGCTCGGCCGCCGCGGGATCGTGCTGTGCCGCCGTGCGCCAGCGTTCCAGTTCGGCGCGCACGGCATTGAGCACGCGCGTGCGGCCATAGTCCGCGACGAGCGGCTGCAGCGGCGCCGACGACAGCACGCGCTCGACCGACGGCACGCGCGCCAGCACGGCATTCAATTCATTCACACCCGGTTCGGTCACGTCGTTGTAGCTCCAGTCTCATGCTCCGCAGTCGGCCGGGGCCGGCGCTCGCGCGCCGCCACGGCCCCGTGCCGTCAATCCGCCTCGCGCGAGACGTCGGGCCACAGCAGCGGGTTCGGCGAACTGCGCTGGTAGCCGGCCTCGTTCATCAGCAGGTCGAGCGTGAGGCTTGCGAGATCGTCCGCCAGCGGCTCGAACTCGTAGTCCTTCTCCTGATAGCCGATCTTGCGATAGGTCTTGCACTCGTCGCACGATTCGGCCTTGATGGCTTCGCTGCCGCCTTCGATCCCGTGATACGCGATGCCCTTCGTCGAATCGCAGTGCGAGCACTTGGTGCGCACCATGTGCCACTCGGTCGTGCACAGCCCGCACTGCAGGAAACGGTAGCCCTGGTACTGGCCGCCGACCCGCACGACGCTCGCGACCGGATGCGTGCCGCACACCGGGCACAGCCCCGGCTGGTCGAGATACGGGACATCGGCCGGCGTCACGCGGCTCGCGAGATCGGTCCACGCGACCTGCAGCGCGGCCATCAGGAACGGCGCGGTGGCCGGATCGACCTCCGCGAAGCGCAGCGCGAGGATCGCATCGGCCTGCGCGTCGAGTTCGGCGGGCGCCGTCAGGCGCAGCCGGTCGAGCAGCTTCGCGAGCTGCGGATTGACGAGCCCGGCGCTTTCGACGCGATCGAGCAGTTCATACAGCACGGCGCGCCACCGCGAATCGCGCTGGCCGTCGAGCGCCGGCACGAGCGGCATCGAATGTTCCTGCGCGCGTGCGATCGCTTCCTTCGACGGCAGCGGCAGCTCCAGCGTCTGCAGCGTCGCGTGCTGCGCGTCGGCGACGGTGGCCATCAGCCGCAGATAGCCGCTGATCGGGTTCAGGTCGGCAAGCTTGCGCAGCCGCGCGGCACGCGCCGCGAACGCGGTCGCACGCTCCGGCAGGCGAAAGCGCGGAATGGCCGAATGATCGAGTGCCGAGATCTCGGTCGGCTCCAGAATGCGTTGTGTCACGAAAATGTCTTCCAAAAAACGAAGCGCCGACGAATCGGCGCTTTCGGGCGATTCCGGCGGTTGGCGGAACGATACGCCGCAATCGGCGTACCGCCCCGCTCCGCTGCGTTACTTCACGCTTTCACGGAACCACTTCGGGTGATGCTTGCGGGCCCAGCCCAGCGTGACGGTGCCCCGCACCATCGCGCCGATCGAACCCTTCACCCACAACGCCGCGTAAATGTGCACGATGATGCTCGCGATCAGCACGAAGGCCGCCACGGCATGCACGACAGCGGCCGCGCGGATGATCCCGATCGGGAAGTAGAACGAGAAATAGCGCCGCCAGATCACGACTCCCGACAGCAGGAGCAGCAGCAGGCACGCCACCAGCGTGAAGAATAGCAGCTTCTGCCCGGCGTTATAGCGCCCGACCGGCGGCAGCTTGTCTTCCTGGTTGGTCAGCACGTCGCCGATCTGCTTCAGCCACTGCCGGTCGTCCGCGTCGAGCGCATTGTGGTGCCAGAAGCGCACGACGAGGATCGCGAACGACACGAACATCACGAGGCCGACGAACGGATGCAGGATCCGCGTCCACTGACCGCCGCCGAACAGCGCGGTGAGCCAGAACATCGACGGATGGAACAGCGCGAGCCCGGACAACGCGAGCAGCACGAACGTGATCGCGGTGATCCAGTGGTTCGTGCGCTCGTTCGGCGTGTAGCGGACGATCAGGTTGGGGTCGTCGTGGTTCATTTCGCGTCCTCCTTGATGCGTCGCGCTTCGTCGCGCGCGGCCGATTCCTCTTCGTCGCTCACCTCGTTCGGACCGACGCGGACGTAGTGGAAGAATCCGGCCAGCGCGGTCAGCGCGAGGCCGGCGACCGCGAGCGGTTTCGCGATGCCTTTCCACAGCTTCACCATCGGGCTGATCGACGGATTGTCGGGCAATCCGTGATACAGCGACGGTTTGTCCGCGTGGTGCAGCACGTACATCACGTGCGTGCCGCCGACGCCCTGCGGGTCGTACAGCCCCGCATGCTCGAAGCCGCGCTCCTTCAGGTCCTCGATGCGCTCGGCCGCGTGCTGCTTCATGTCCTCCTTGGTGCCGAACACGATCGCGCCCGTCGGGCAGGTCTTCACGCAGGCCGGTTCCTGGCCGACCGCGACGCGGTCGGAACAGAGCGTGCACTTGTACGCGCGATGATCCTTCTTCGAGATCCGCGGCACGTTGAACGGGCAACCGGTCACGCAGTAGCCGCAACCGATGCAGTTCTCCTCGTGGAAATCGACGATCCCGTTGTTGTACTGCACGATCGCGCCCGGCGACGGACACGCCTTCAGACAGCCCGGATCCTCGCAGTGCATGCAGCCGTCCTTGCGGATCAGCCACTCGAGGTCGCCCGCCGGGTTCTCGTATTCGGAGAACCGCATGACCGTCCACGAATGCTCGGTCAGGTCGGCCGGGTTGTCGTACACGCCGACGTTGGTGCCGACTTCGTCGCGCAGGTCGTTCCACTCCATGCACGCCGTCTGGCATGCCTTGCAGCCGATGCACTTCGATACGTCGATCAGCTTCGCGACGCTCCCGGTCACCGGTTCGCGCACCGTGGGCGGTGGCGTCGTGGTGGCCGAAACCCGCTTGATATCCAGCGATTGCAATGCCATCTCTCCCCCTTACGCCTTTTCGACCTTCACCAGGAACGACTTGAATTCCGGTGTATAGGAGTTGCCGTCGCCCACGGACGGAGTCAGGGTATTGGCGAGATAGCCGGGCTTCGTCAGGCCCTTGAAGCCCCAGTGCAACGGGACGCCGACCGTCTGGACCTTCCTGCCGTCGATCGTCAGCGGCTTGATCCGCTTCGTGACGAGAGCGACCGCGACGATGTAGCCGCGCTTGGACGACACCTTCACGCGCTCGCCATGCGCGACGCCGACTTCCTTCGCGAGGTCTTCGCCGATCTCGACGAATTGCTCGGGCTGGATGATCGAGTTCAGCCGCGCATGCTTGGTCCAGTAGTGGAAATGCTCGGTCAGCCGGTACGTCGTCGCGACGTGCGGGAACTCGGACACCTTGCCGAACGATGCCCGGTCGTCCGGGAACACGCGGGCGGCCGGGTTGTTCAGCGCCAGCGGGTTGCCTGGGTGCAGCGGGTTCGCGGCGAGCGGCGTCTCGAACGGCTCGTAGTGCTCGGGGAACGGACCTTCGTTCATCCCCGCGCGGGCGAAGAAGCGCGCGACGCCTTCCGGGTTCATGATGAACGGCCCCATCCCGTTTTCGGGCGGTTCGTCCACCTTGAAGTCCGGCACGTCGACGCCCTTCCACGCGCTGCCGTTCCAGCCGATCAGCTTGCGGGTCGGGTCGAACGGCTTGCCGGCGACGTCGCACGATGCGCGGTTGTACAGGATCCGCCGGTTCGCCGGCCATGCCCACGCCCAGTTCAGCGTCTGACCGATGCCGGTCGGGTCGGAGTTGTCGCGGCGCCCCATCTGGTTGCCGGCCTGCGTCCACGCGCCGCAGAAGATCCAGCAGCCGCTCGCGGTCGTGCCGTCGTCCTTCAGTTGCGCGAATGCGGCGAGCTGCTCGCCCTTCTTCACGAGCGTCTTCGCCGGATCCTTCGGATCGGGCAGATCGGCGAGCGCTTTCCCGTTGAACTCCATCGCCAGCTCCTCCGGCGTCGGGCTTTCCGGGTTCGCGTACGGCCAGGTCAGGTTCACGATCGGGTCCGGGTACTTGCCGCCGTCCTTCTGGTACATCTTGCGCATGCGCAGGAACAGCCCCGACATGATCTCGAGGTCGCTCTTCGCTTCGCCCGGCGGCTCGGCGCCCTTCCAGTGCCACTGCAGCACGCGGCTCGAACTCACGAGCGAGCCGTCTTCCTCCGCGAAGCAGGTGGTCGGCAGGCGGAACACCTCGGTCTGGATCTTCGACGCATCGACGTCGTTGTAGTCGCCGTGATGCTTCCAGAACTCGGACGTTTCGGTCGCGAGCGGATCCATGATCACGAGCCACTTCAGCTTCGCGAGACCTGCCGCCGTCTTCACCTTCGACGGCGCCGCCGCGAGCGGATTGAAGCCCTGGCAGATGTAGCCGTTCATCTTGCCGGCATTCATCAGCTCGATCGCCTGCAGCAGGTCGTACTGCTTGTCCAGCTTCGGCAGGTAGTCGTAGGCCCAGTTGTTCTCGGCGGTGGCCGCGTCGCCCCACCACGCCTTCATGAAGCTGACGTGGAACGCCTTGTAGTTCTTCCAGTAGCTCAACTGGTTCGGCCGCAGCGGCAGCTGCACGCGCTTCTTGATGTACGCGTCGAAGTCCTGCTCGGCCTGCATCGGCAGCGTCATGTAGCCCGGCAGCAGGTTCGACATCAGCCCGAGGTCGGTCAGCCCCTGGATGTTCGAGTGGCCGCGCAGCGCGTTCATCCCGCCGCCGGCGATGCCGATGTTGCCGAGCAGCAGCTGCACCATCGCGCCGGTGCGGATGATCTGCGCGCCGATCGAGTGGTGGGTCCAGCCGAGCGCGTACAGCACCGTGCCGGCGCGGTCGGGAACGGCCGTGGTCGCGAGCATCTCGCACACCTTCAGGAACTTGTCCTTCGGCGTGCCGCACGTCTGCTGGACCATGTCCGGCGTATAGCGCGCGTAGTGCTGCTTCAGCAGGTTGTAGACGCAGCGCGGATGCTGCAGCGTCGGGTCGACCTTCACGAAACCGTCGTCGCCGCGCTCGTAATCCCAGCTCGATTTGTCCGGGTACGCGTGCTTCTCCGCGTCGTAGCCGGAATAGATGCCGTCGTTGAACGCGAAATCCTCGCGCACGATGAACGTGAAGTCCGTGTAGTTCTTCACGTACTCATGCTGGATCTTGTCGTTCGTCAGCAGATAATTGATGACGCCGCCCAGGAAGACGATGTCGGTGCCGGTGCGGATCGGCGCGTAGTAATCGGCCACCGAGGCCGTACGCGTGAAGCGCGGGTCGACGACGATCAGCCGCGCCTTGCGGTGCGCCTTCGCCTCCGTTACCCACTTGAAACCGCACGGATGGGCCTCGGCTGCATTGCCGCCCATCACGAGAATCACGTCCGCGTTCTTGATGTCGACCCAATGGTTCGTCATCGCTCCACGGCCAAACGTCGGGGCAAGACCTGCCACCGTCGGGCCATGTCAGACACGCGCCTGATTGTCGAATGCGAGCATCCCGAGACTGCGGATGGTCTTGTGCGTCAGGTAGCCGACCTCGTTGCTGCCCGCCGACGCGGCCAGCATGCCGGTCGTGAGCCAGCGGTTGACCTTTGCGCCGTCTTCGGCCGTCTCGACGAAGTTCGCGTCGCGGTCGGCCTTCATCAGCTTCGCGATGCGGTCGAGCGCGTCGTTCCACGAGATGGGTTCCCACTTGTCCGAGCCGGGCGCCCGATACTCGGGATGCGTGAGGCGGTTCGGGCTGTGGATGAAGTCGATCAGGCTCGCGCCCTTCGGGCACAGCGTGCCGCGATTGACGGGGTGGTCGGGATCGCCTTCGATGTGGATGATGCTCGGCTGCGCATTCTTCGCCCCGTCGCCGAGGCTGTACATCAGGATGCCGCAACCCACTGAGCAGTAAGGACAGGTGTTGCGCGTTTCGACTGTGCGCGCCAGTTTGTACTGTCGGACCTCGGCCAGCGCTTCGGACGGAGAAAAGCCCATCAGGGCAAGACTCGATCCGGCAAGCGACGTGGCCGTCACCTTCAGGAACTGGCGCCGGGACATTTGTAGCATGGCGGTCTCGGCGTTATTGTGGGGTGGGGTGAAACTGAAAGGAATTATAGACAGTTCAGGCAACTATGATCGAATCCTCGGATCAATACCGATTTGTCCGACCAACTCTGCGATGATCCGCGTTCCGCGCGCAACCGAACCGTCATGAAACGACAGATCACTTCCGAAGCCACCCGTCTCGCCCAGCAGCAGGCCAACTGGGCCCTCACCGCGTTCAAGCGCTTCTCGTCCGACCGCTGCTCCGCGATGGCCGCGGGCATCGCGTTTTTCTCCGCGTTCTCGCTCGCGCCGACCCTCGTGATGGTGATCGCGGTGGCCGGCTGGTTCTACGGCGACGACGCCGCGCGCGGCCAGGTGTTCGAACAGGCGCACCAGTTGATCGGCGACGACGCGGCGGCCAGTATCCAGACGATCGTGCAGAACGCGCACCGCGCGGGCGAGCGCGGCGGCCTCGCCACGCTGATCTCGTTCGCCGCGCTCGCGATCGGCGCATCGGCCACGTTCGCGTCGCTCAGCGCGGCGCTCAGCGTGATCTGGCCGGCCACCGAAAGCCGCTGGTCGAGCATGCTCGGGCTGGTGCGGGTGCGGCTGATCTCGTTCGGGCTCGTGCTCGGCGTCGCGTTCCTGCTGATCGTGTCGCTCGTGCTCGACACCGCGATCACCTTCATCGGCACCTGGCTGCTGGGCAATTCGCCGTACGTGGTCGTCACGAACTTCGTGCAGTTCTTCGTCGGCATCGCGGTGCTCGCGGCCGCGTTCGCTTCGTTGATGAAATTCCTGCCCGATGCGCGCGTCGCGTGGCGCGACGCCGCGATCGGCGGCATCGTGTCGGCGATCCTGTTCTCCGGCGGCAAGAAGCTGTTCGCGCTGTATCTCGCGCATGCGGGCACCGCGAGTGCGTTCGGCGCGGCCGGTTCGTTCGCGGTCCTGCTGATGTGGCTGTACTTCTCCGCGATCGTGCTGCTGCTCGGCGCGGAATTCGCGGCAGCCCGCGGCAACGCGCATCGGCCGGCCGAGCCTGCGGCGCCGGCCGCGTCCGCTCAAGCCGCCCATCAAGCCGGTCAAGCCGAGCATCGCCCGCGCGACGACTGATTTGCCCGCCCTCTGAAAACGGCCGTGCGTCGGTCTCGCGCGCCCCGCACACGCGCTCGCGCCTTTGCCATCCCGGCATTCGCCGCGCATTCGTGCAGCGTCGGCGCCATCTCGACACATCGACGCGCACGCACCTGCAACGGCAAACGTTTGCACACCCTCGTTTTCCTGCTGTAACGGGCCGAAACGGGGGGTCTGCCGACATGTGCGTCAACTACTGAAACAATCGCGGCGCAGCAATTGTCAACTGTTTCATAAACAGGAACAGTCGTTGATGTGCTTGATATATATGGACTTTTTCCCGCTGTTACCTTTTCGAGACACTTTATTTTTTAAGCTTTCTTGCGTGTATGGCACTGAGCTATTCTCCAATCCGCAACAAATAACGATGAATCACTTGCGTGGAGAAACTCAACGATGAAGAAACTTGCTCTCTCGACCCTCTCGCTCGCCCTGCTGGGCGCGGCCGGCGCTGCTCAAGCTCAGTCGAGCGTGACGCTGTACGGCGTGATCGACACGTCGATCACCTATGTTCACGGCAACGATGGTCAAGGTAACAATTCGTGGTCGATGGGTAGCGGCAACCTGCAAGGCAGCCGCTTCGGCCTGAAGGGTTCGGAAGACCTCGGTGGCGGCCTGAAGGCGATCTTCCAGTTGGAAAACGGCTTCAACTCGGCATCGGGTGCACTGGGCCAGGGTGGCCGCATGTTCGGTCGCCAGGCTTTCGTCGGTCTGCAAAGCGACCAGTACGGTACGCTGACGCTGGGTCGCCAGTACGACCCGCTCGTCGACCTGGTTCAGGCAGTCACGGCTGACAACTACTTCGGCAGCGTGTTCGCCACGCCGGGCGACGTCGACAACAACGACAACAGCCTGCGCGTCAGCAACGCGATCAAGTACACGTCGCCGGTCTGGGCAGGCCTGCAGGTCGAAGCGATGTACGCGCTCGGCGGCGTCGCCGGCGCAACCGGCAAGGGTCAGACGTGGGCGGCAGCTGCAGCGTACAACAACGGCCCGCTCGGCCTGGCTGCAGGTTACTTCCACGCGAACAACTCGGCTCCGCTGAACGCAACCGGCCAGCGCACCGGCTGGGCCGGCACGTCGGACGCGATCTTCGACGGCTCGGGCAGCTTCATCAACAACGCGTACACGTCGGCATCGTCGATCGGCATCGCGCAAGTCGCTGGCCAGTATGCATTCGGTCCGGTGACGTTCGGCCTCGGCTACAGCAACGCGCAGTACAAGGCGGATGCGAACTCGGGCTTCGGCACGAACCAGAAGTACAACACGGGCCGCGCGTTCGTCACGTACCAGGCATCGGCACCGCTGCTGCTGGGCGTCGGCTACATCTACACGAAGGGTAGCGGCCAGACGGACGCCAAGTACCACCAGGTTTCGCTCGGCGCGGACTACTCGCTGTCGAAGCGTACGGACATCTACCTGGTTGGCGCGTACCAGCACGCAAGCGGCCACAACGCCGACGGCAGCGATGCGCAAGCGTCGGTCGGTTCGTACGGCATCGCCGGCAAGAGCTCGCAGGAAATCGTCGCACTCGGCCTGCGTCACAAGTTCTAAAAACGAAGTATCCGGCGTGCATGGCGTCTTCGACGCCTTGTCGCCGACCTGGAAAGCCAGCCCCGGTTTCGGCCGCGGCTGGCTTTTTTTCGTCCGTCTCCTGCAGGCGCGGCCGGCACCGCCCGCAGGACCTCCGCGCCAAAGGCGAGGCCGACATAGGTCGGCGCGCCGGCAGCGGCGCCTGGCGGCTGCAATGCATCTGCAACACCGTTTCCGATGTCCGGAGAGGTCGCCGTTTCTCCGTTCAGCGACTACCATCCGCATAGCCGGCGTCGCCCGGCTCGACCGATGCGAAATTTGTGCGCGCCGCGCGTCGATTCCGGCGGGCGTCGTCCGTCGTATCGATGGCGGCACACGGTTTGCCCCGGACCCATACAGACAGGAGACTCGTCATGACGATTCAGAAAATCACGCCTTTTCTCTGGTATTCGACGCAAGCCGAAGAAGCAGCGGCCTTCTATGCCGGCATCTTTCCGGATTCGCGCATCGTGCGCGTCACGGCGGTGCCCGGCACCGACGGCACGCGGATGGTCGAATTCGAGCTGTTCGGGCAGCCATTCTTCGCGATGAGCCACCCGAGCACGGAGGCGTTCAACCACGCGATCTCGCTGCTCGTCAGTTGCGCGGACCAGGCGGAACTCGACCGCTACTGGAGCGCCCTGCTCGACAACGGCGGCACGGCCGACGGCTGCGGCTGGCTGAGGGATCGTTATGGCGTGTCGTGGCAGATCGTTCCGGAAGCGCTCATTCCGATGATGGCCGACCGCGACGCGGTCAAGGCGGGGCGCGTGGCCGCCGCGATGATGCAGATGACCAAGTTCGACGACGCCGCGCTGAAGGCCGCCTTTGCGGGCACGGCGGGCTGACGACAGGGGCGGCCGGCGCTCGCGTGACGCCGCGTGCTGTCGCGCCTTCGTCAGCAGGATGGCGATCGTGATCGACCACCAGCGGCTCGACGATGCCGGGCTTCCAGATCGCGGCGCAGCTAGTCGCCTAACTGCAGTTCGCGTCGCGCCCGATGACGCCACGGCACCACGTCGCCGAGCGCGATGACGGTGATCTCCAGCGCACGCACACCGTCTCGACCGGGCAACGCCGACGCGCCGAGCAGGTCCGACATCAGCGCGCCGCTTCGTCCGGGCGCACCGCGACCGTCGCCAGCAAATCGATGTCGCCGCGCAATTTCAGGCCGCCGTCGAGCGTCGATCCGAACGGGTGGATCGCTTGCGGCATCGCACCGGGCTGCCGTTCGATCGCGGCGCGCGGCGGCGACCTGGCCGGCGATGTCGTACGGGAAGAGGTCCGTCACGATGACGAACCTGGCGACGCGCTCGCTACGGAACGCGACGAAACAGCGCCTCGCGCGCAAGAAGGTCGTCGCCCGGCGATGCGCATATGCGGCATACGATCCGCCGCCCCTCGTGCGTCGGGCCGCCCGTCATTGCCACGCCGGCCGTTCGCTGCCGCGCGATTTGCGCGGCGCAATAAAAATCCCCGCACGCTGTCGCGTACGGGGATCGCGGGACATCGCAACGGCTGCCGACTTGCATTCGGCAGTCGTTGCGCGGCATTACGCTGCCGCGTCCTTCAGCTTCTTCAGCGCACGTGCCTTCACGCGCACGCTGGCCGGCTTCGCCGGGAACCAACGCTCTTCGCCCGTGAACGGATCCTTGCCGAAGCGCTTCTTCTTCGCCGGCACGACTTGTGCCGTGATCTTCAGCAGACCCGGCAGCGTGAACTCGCCTGCGCCCTTCTTGTGAACCGAGCCCAGCACGACGTTCTCGAGTGCGACGAGCACTGCCTTGACCGCCTTCACTTCGACAGCTGCGCGCTCAGCGATGTGCGTTGCGAGCGATGCCTTCGTGAACTTGTCCTTCAGCGGCGTCGGAGCAGCCGGTGCTGCCTTCGCGACAGCCTTCTTGGCCACTACTTTCTTCGCGGGCGCAGCCTTTTTGGCAGCCACTTTCTTGGTGGCCGGTGCGGCAGCCTTCTTGGCCACCTTTTTTGCGGAAGTCGCCATGTTTCTCCTACCAGGTGTGGTCGTTGGATACACGAAGCGTGCAACGCGCGCGCTTCAACGCCGGATTCTACAAGCGCCTTGACGCTTCGTGCAGTACTTTTATGCGTTTTCACGGGGTTTCCCGCAGGTTTTGTTGCGCGCGACCGACTTCGTCGACGCTCGAGCGTGAAAAAACGCCTTCACGTATACGTCCGAACGCGAATTACGTTCGATATTTGCGCACCTATACTGGGCTCGCTCAATGCCCGGATGCCTCCATGCGCGAAGTCAGATACGTCAAAGGACTCGACGGCCTGCGAGCCCTCGCCGTCATCCTCGTTTTCCTGTCCCACAAGGGCCATGTCCTTGCCGTCGACGTCGGCAAGCTTGGCGTGTGGACGTTTTTCCTCATCAGCGGATTCCTGATCGTCGGCGAGCTGCATCGCAACCGCCAGGCGGTCGAGCGCGGCACCATGACGCGTCGCCACGCGCTGGCGCTGTTCCTGGCGAAGCGCGCGCTACGGATCTTTCCCGTGTATTACCTGCTGCTCGCGGCGCTCGCGATCGCGCACGCGCTGTTCTACCAGCGCGGCGTCAACCTCGGGCTCGCGTGGCACGCGGTGTTCCTGTCGAATTACTGGATCGGCGTCGTCAAGGACGGTTGGCCGGGCTCCACGTCGCACTTCTGGAGCCTCGCCGTTGAACAGCAGTTCTATCTGATCGCCCCGCTCGCGCTGCTCGCGCTGCCCGCCGCGCGACACGTCGCGCTCGGCGTCGCGGTCGTCGCGCTGTGCGCGCTCGCGCATCTCGCGCTCTACCTGTCGGACGCGTCGCCGGTGCTGATCTACGCGTTTTCCCCGTGGAATTTCGCGTTGATCGCGCTCGGCGGCGTCGGCGCGATGGCGCTCGCCGATCGCACCGACGCCACGCGCCGCGTGCCGCCCGCCTGGCTCGGCGCGGCCGGCGTCGCGTTCTTCCTCGTGCTGCCCGCCTGCACGGCGTTGCCCGATGCGGTCGCGGGGCTCGCGGATCTCGGCCTGTCCGTGTCGCTCGGCGCGCTGATGCTGTGGATCGTCAGCGAGCCCGAGCATCCCGTCGTCGCGCTGCTCGACTGGGCGCCGCTCGCCTATCTCGGCACGATCAGCTACGGCTTCTACCTGTTCCACAACCTGATTCCGGCGCGCTTCGGCGTGCTGCCCGCGTCGTTCGCGCACGTGCCGATGCCGGACATCGTCCGCGACGCGCTGCCGGAAATGCTGCAATTCGCGCTCGCCGTGCTGCTCGCGCACCTGTCCTGGCGCTATCTCGAAAAGCGGCTGCTCGACTTCAAGAAACCCATCGCCGCGATGCTGGCCCGGCACTTCGCCGCGCAGCCGAGCGCGTCGCCGCGTTGAGCGGCACACGAACGCGGCACTCGGCGGACGCCGGATCGCAACGCCGCGATACCGGCAACGAAGCCCGACGGCCGATGGCATCGCAGCCGATGTTGCGTCGTCGGGCGCCACCCGCGCGAGCGTCGTGCATACCGCGCAACCTATCCGCCGATCCGGTCACGCGGCGAATACTTCGGCACCGGTTTCACGCGCGACGTCCCGCGTCATCGACACACTTCGCGCGTCGCGCGACGCCGCCCTCCGCACATTCCCGGCACCGCATGCAGACGTCGCGCACCGGGCTCGTGCGCCCGCAAAAACAAAAAAGCCCCGGCGCGCGAGCGGCCGGGGCCAACGGAACAACCACCACCTGAAACGACGGAGCGCGCGGCCGCTTAAGCGACGGCAGCCAGCGCGGGCAAACAGGTACGCAGGTACGCCTCGAATTCGCGGCTCACTTCCGGATGCTGGAGCGCGAGCTCGACGGTAGCCTTCAGATAGCCGATCTTGCTGCCGCAGTCGAAACGCGTGCCGTAGTAGCGATACGCGAGCACCTGCTCGTTCGCGAGCAGCGACTGGATGGCGTCGGTGAGCTGCAGTTCGCCGCCTGCACCCGGCTTGAGCTTGCGCAGGTGATCGAAGATCGTCGGCATGAACACGTAGCGGCCGACCACGCCGAGATTCGACGGTGCATCCTCGGGCGCCGGCTTCTCGATGATGCCCGACAGCTTGATGATGTCCTCTTCCCACTCCCGGCCTTCGACGACGCCGTACGAGCGGCTGTCCTCGCGCGGGATCGTCTCGACCCCGATCACCGAGCTGTGATAGTGGTCGAACACGTCGACGAGCTGCTTGAGCACCGGCTGTTCGCCATGCAGCAGGTCGTCGGCGAGGATCACCGCGAACGGCTCGCCGTGCACGAGCTTCTCCGCGCATTGCACCGCGTGGCCGAGACCGAGCGCTTCCGGCTGGCGCACGTAGAAGCAGTTGACGTGGCTCGGCTTGATGCCGCGCACGAGTTCGAGCAGCTTTTCCTTGCCGCGCGCCTCGAGTTCGGCCTCGATCTCGTACGACTTGTCGAAGTGATCCTCGATCGCGCGCTTGCTGCGCCCGGTCACGAAGATCATCTCGGTGATACCGGCGTTGATCGCTTCCTCGACCGCGTACTGGATCAGCGGCTTGTCGACGACGGGCAACATTTCCTTCGGGCTCGCCTTCGTTGCCGGGAGGAACCGCGTGCCGAGACCGGCAACGGGGAACACGGCCTTGGTGACTTTCAACATGTTCGCATCCTGATAGCGTTGACTGCGCCGCGTCGACCCGCGACCCGGCGCGATTGTGTTCCGAACGGCATATCGAGAATCGACGGTACTGCCAATTCCACTCCGCTCATTTTCGATATGGACTGATCGCCCAATTATTTCGGAAAAAATATAATCGTTTCAGTTCGGTCGATATTGCCGAACCGATTGCCGAAGCAGAAACAAATTACCGATTTCCCGGATACAAATTCTTACGATTCGAACTCCTCGATATAGGGCACGCCGCCCCGCTCGAGGCCGGGGCGGATCGGTTCGTTCTTCAGCGCCTCGCGGTACGCCGACAGCACGGCCATGACCAGCAGTACTGCAGCGCTCGCGATCCAATGCATGTCCATCTTGCCGCTCCTTGCATCAATCAACCGGAGCTTCAAACTATCAGAAAAAAATCGGCAAATAATTGGAGCTCCTCGATGGCCCTCTTTCATCCCTGAATAAACCCATGATGCGGAATACCGGAATTTCCGGGCGAGATTTTTTTATTCATTGACCGAATTCTTGCGCATTACGATTGGATGAAACTTCCCGTCCATCCGTCGCAAGGAATCGAATCGCATGCAAGCTTTCAGCGGATCGTCTCTGGCCGCGCCGCCCGTCGCCGATCACAAGGAGCACGTGATCGACGCGATGCGCGGCTTCGCGGCGCTGCTCGTCGCCTATTTCCACTGCCGCCAGGTCGTCTGGGTCGGCATGCAGAGCTTCCATCATGCTTACGGTCATGCACTGAGCCCGGGCGCGATCGCCGGCTACCTGACCTTCCCGTTCGCGTGGGGCTCCGCCGGCGTCCCGATCTTCTTCGTGATCAGCGGCTACTGCATCCATCGCAATGCGGCACTCAAGCTCGCGGCCAACCCCGCGTACCGGCTCGACGCGCCGAACTTCTGGGTGCGCCGCTTCGCGCGCATCTATCCGGTGCTGCTCGCCGCGCTGCTGTTCACGCTCGCGCTCGACGCGGTCAGCCTGCAGATCGAGCCCGTCAGCCACAAGATCCGCGACGTCGGCCTCGTCGCGTTCCTCGTGAACCTGTTCTCGCTGCAGGGCGTCGCCGGCTACACGTACGGGTCGAACGGCGCGTTGTGGACGCTGTCGCTGGAAGTGCAGTTCTACGCGATCTACCCGCTGCTGTTCGCGCTGCGCCGGCGCATCGGCATGCCGGCCGTCGTGGCCGCGGTCGCGCTCGTCAACGTCGCGTCGGCCTGGCTGCTCGAACGGCACGACCTGCAGTTCTTCACGTCGTACTGGCTGTCCTGGACGATCGGTGCATGGATCGCGGACGTGCGCGCGCAGCAGTCTCGCGGCACGGCCGTCGTGCCGTCGCGCGCGTGGTACGTCGCGGCCGCCGTGCTGCTGGCCGCCGGCTGCGGCGCATTCCACTTCGGCCAGTACGGCGCGTTCCAGCTGTGGTCGGCCGGCTTCGCGTGCTTCCTGTATCGCGCGCTCGCCCGCCCGCCGCGCCCGACGCCGCCGCTGCGCGTGCTCAGCTGGTTCGGCGACTTCAGCTACTCGCTGTACCTGGTCCACCTGCCGCTGTTCGTCTGCCTCGGCTCGGTGCTGTTCCACTCCGAACTGCAACTGTCGATCTGGCCGTCGTTCGCGTTCATGGCCGTCGCGATTCCAGTGGCGTACCTGTTCTACCGGATGTTCGAACGGCCGGCGATGATGTGGTCGGCCAGCTTCAAGCCGACCCGCGCGGCCCGCGTCGTCGCGTCGTCGCCCGAACAGGCCGTCTGACCCGAGGCGGCCAGCTCGGTCCGGAGCCCTCGCGCGGTATCTCGCCGCGCGGGGGCTTTTTCATGGCCGTTACGCGGTTGCGGGCCAGGTCGAGAGGAACCGGGCTGCCTGGTCCGTCCGACCGCGCTACGGCCCGCGTGGGCGGCTCCCTGGCGATATCCATGGCTGCGGCGGCAGCGCCTGATCGCCCGACGCTCCCGACGGCCCGGTTCCGTTCCAGAATGACGACCGGCCACGCCCGCGCCCGACTCGGCCCCGGGGGCGCAAACCCGCCTCTCCGCCGCAACCACACGCGTCGCCAGCCGAAAAGCAAAGCCCCCGCGCAGCGCAACGCCGCATGGGGGCCCGTTTCCCGCCGGCTCGCACCGACCGCTACTTCTTCGCGTTCGCGGCCTTGGCCGCCTTGGCGGTATCCGCGAGGATCTTCTCGACCCGCTCCACGTAGGTTTCGGTGCCGAACCGGCGCACCGCGGTCGCACGCCCGCTCGCGACGAGCCGCTCGCGCAGCGCGCCGTCGCGCTTGAGCGCCGCCAGCGCATCGGCCAGCGCGGCCGCGTTGCCCGGCTCGCAGAGCAGCCCGTTGTCGCCGTCCTCGATGATCTCGACGACGCCGCCCGCGCGGGCCGCGACGACCGGCCGCCGCGCGAGCATCCCCTCGACGATCACGCGCCCGAACGGCTCCGGCGTGATCGACGTGTGCGCGACGACGTCGACCGCCGTCATGCATGCGGCCACGTCGCGCTGAAACCCGAGGAAATGCACGCGTTCGTCCATCCCGTGCTGCGCGACGTATTCGTGCAGTTGCGCCGCATACTCGTCCTCGCCGAACAGCGGCGCGCCGACCAGCACCACATGCATGTCGGGATGCCGCTCGGCGGCCTCCAGCAGCACGTGCTGCCCCTTCCAGCGCGCGAGACGGCTGAACGAGCCGACCAGCCAGGCGTCCTCGGGCAACCCGAGGCGCGCGCGCAGCGCGGCCTGGCTCACGCCTTTCAGCGCATCGAACGGTTCGGCCGAAATGCCGTTGAACACGACGTCGACGTGCTGCGGCGTGAAGCCCGTCAGCGCGCGGAACGCCTGCGCGGAGGCGTCGGAGTTCGCGATCACGCGCGTGACGCCGAGCCGCGCGCAATACTTGATCGCCTGCAGCTGCTTGCCGCCGAAATGGTCGGTGCTGACGATGTCGCGCAGGTGCCAGACCACCGGCTTGCGCGCGAGCCGCCCGGCGAGCGCGGCCACCACCATCGCGCGTTGCGTGTTCGCGTAGATCACCTCGGCGCGGCGCGCGCGCCGGGCGACGTCGCGGACCAGCCGCACGAGCTGCTTCACCGCGCCGAACGACACGCCGCCCTGCTTGCGCACGCCCGCGAGCGCGCCCTGCTCGACCACGTCGACGCGCGCGCCGATCTCGTCGAGCGCCGCACGGAACGGGCCGTCGTCGAACAGCAGCACGTCGGCGTTCGCGCGCATGTGCTTCATGATCTCGAGCAGCGACAGCTCGGCGCCGCCGAGCACGCCGCTCTGATCGAGCACGAGCGTCGCCGGGCCGCGTGCGGCCGGCATCGGTGCGGCCGTGCCGCGCTGCGCGGTCGAGCCGGGCAGCGCTTGCTCCACGTAGTCGAGAAAGCGCCGCCGGAACGTATCGGCGGAAAACCGCTCCGCGTTCGCGCGGCAGGCGTCCGGCGTGAAGCGCTGCGGTGCGCGCTCGAAGTCGTCGACGGCCGCGACGATCGCGTGCGCCGTCTGTTCGTCGAAGAAGAGACCGGTCGGATTCAGGTTCGATTGCGGGTCGAGCACCGTTTCGAGCGCACCGCCCTTGCCGTATGCGATGACCGGCGTGCCGCACGCCTGCGCCTCGACGACCGAGATTCCGAAATCCTCCTCGGCCGCGAACACGAACGCCTTCGCGCGCCGCATCCGGTCATGCAGCACCGCGAACGGCTGGTAGCCCATGATCTCGACGTTCGGGCCAGCCTTCGCACGAATCTTCTGCATCTCGGGGCCGTCGCCGATGACGACGAGCTTGCGCTCGGGCGTGCGCGAAAACGCCTCGACGATCAGGTCGATCTTCTTGTACGGCACCATCCGCGACGCGGTCAGGTAGAAATCCTCCTTCACCGCGTTCAGCGAGAACGCGTCGACGTCGACCGGCGGGAAGATCACCGCCGCGTCGCGGTGATAGACCTTCTTGATGCGCCGGGCGATGAACGCGGAGTTCGCGACGAAGCCGTCCACCGCGTTCGCGGTACGCGTATCCCAGTTGCGGATGTAGTGCAGGATCATCCGCGCGAGCAGCGATTTCGGCCCGTGCGTGAGGTTCGACTGCTCCAGATACTGATGCTGCAGGTCCCACGCATAGCGGATCGGCGAATGCACGTAGCTGATGTGCACCTGGTCCGGCCCGGTCAGCACGCCCTTCGCGACCGCGTGGCTGCTCGAGATCACGAGGTCGTACTCGGACACGTCGAGCTGCTCGATCGCGAGCGGCATCAGCGGCAGGTAGCTGCGGTACTTGGTGCGTGCGAACGGCAGTTTCTGGATGAACGACGTCGTCACCCGCTTGCCGCGCACGAACGCGCGGTCGTCGAGGAAATCGACGAGGCTGAACAGGTCCGCGTCGGGAAAGCACGCGACGATCTGTTCGAGCACGCGCTCGGCGCCCGCATAGGTGACGAGCCAGTCGTGGACGATCGCCACGCGCAGCGCGCGCGCCGGCTGCCGCGCGCCGGCGCGCTCGGCCGGCACCGCGCGGTGCAGCGCGGCGGCATCGCCCGCGTGGGCCACGGCGGCATCGGCCGTGGCAAGATTCAGGACGGCGTGTTCCGCCAGATCGCGATTCATATGGTTTTCCTCGCATTGAGACGGACAAACAGGTCGCGCACGAGCGCGCGCAGTCCCGGGGTCATCGTGAGCGACCACGCGACGTTCAGCACCAGCACGACCGCGCACATGCCGATCGACTCGCCGAGCCCCGACCACGCCTGCGCCAGAAACAGGCTGGCGAGCAGGAAGGCGAGATGGGCCAGCATGTCGAGCACGATCGCGCGCATCCGGATCGCCGACAGGTACAGCAGCACGCCGTAATCGACGAGCGCGCGCGCCGCGACGACCACCGCCGCACCGATCAGCCCGAAGTGATGAATGCCGAGCCACAGGCCGCCGACGAAGAACGGCATCTCGACGAGCCCGGCGAATGCCGCGCGGGCCGGGTTGACCTGCGACTGGATCAGGATGCGCGTGACGCTCGCCTGACCGACGAGCCAGACGCTGATCACCAGCACGCGGCCCACCGGCGCCGAATGCGCGGCGAGATCGGCGCCCACCCACAGCGTGAGGAACGGCGCGAGCGCGAAGATCGCGACGATGCCGACCGGCGTGAACACGCCGTTCAGGAATTCGAGCGACTGGCGTGCGAGCGTGTCGGCATGGTCGCGGCCGACTGCCGACAGGCGCGGGAACAGCGTGCGCACCAGCGCGTTCGGCAGCATGTTCAGGCGCGTGACGAGGTTCTGCGGCACCGTGTAGTAGGTGACGAACTTCGCGCCCATGCCGGCGCCGAGCATCACGCGATCGAGCGTGTCGGCGATCATGCTCGTCATGCTCGCGATCAGCATCCAGCCGCCGAAGTTGAACAGCCCTTTCGCGGTGCCCCACTGCGGCGGGTCGATGCGCCGGATCCCGAGCACCTTGATGCTCGCGTGACCGAGCATCGCCGCGGCGATCAGCCGCGCGACGACGGCCGCGGCGAGCACCGTCTGCAGGTTCGGCGCGATCCACCACGCGGCGCCGAGCGGCAGCAGCTGGAACAGGAACGTGCCGATCGTCTGGTTCGTGTTGAACACGCCGAACCGTTCGGCGCCGTTGATCGCGCCGGCGAACACCCACGACACGTTCGCGAGCGGAATCGCGAGCGCGAGCCACGGCAGCGCCAGATACACCTCGTGCTGCATCGCGGCCGACACCTTCGTGAAATACGCGGTGTAGACGAATGCGCCGAAGTAGATCAGCAGCCCGCCCGCGATGCCGGTGCCGAGATTCAGCCAGAACGCGCTCCAGAACACCCGCGCGCTTTCGTCGGCGTTGCCGCTCGCGAGCGCCTTCGAGATGTGGTTCTGTGCGGCCATGCTCATCCCGAGATCGAGGATCCCGAAATAGCCGATCAGCGTCCACACGAGGCTGACGACGCCGTAGCGTTCGACGCCGAGCGCATGGATATAGGCGGGCACCGTCACCAGCGACACGAAGGTCGGCAGGATCAGCCCGATGAAGTTGATCGAAACGTTCTTGAGTATGCCTTTGTCCATGCTTGTGCCTTGTGTGACGGCGACGACGTCGTGGGCGGCGCGCCGCCCGTCACGGTTTCCAGCGATACATCAGCACCTTGCCGCGCGCGTCTTCCTCGACGAACACCAGGTACTCGCCGTTCTCGCGCCGGAATGCGCTGATGCCGAACGGCACGTCGACCCAGCCGGACGCCTTGCCGACCTCCGCGCCCGGGCTCATCACGCCCACTTCCTTGCCGGTGTCCTTGTCGTACACGTGGATCTTGCCGACCGGCTCCACGGTGAAGATGTAGCGGCCCTCGACCGTGATCCCGATCAGGTCGAAGATCGGCTTCGCATCGAGCTTCCACGGCAGCGCCACCTGGTAGCGCACGACCGGCGAGCCCGTCGACCACTTGTCGAAGCGGATCAGCACGCGCCCCACTTCCTTGTTGATGCCCGGCTGCGGCGGCGCGTCGGCCGTGTAGCCGGTCGCGTACAGCGTGTCGGTCTGCGGCTCGTAGATCGCACGGCGCAGCTGCGTGAACGGCTGCGGCATCGGGTAGGTCGTGACCTTGTCGTACGAATAGATCGGGTTGCCGGCCTTGTCGACACCGCCGTACTGGAAGCGGTGGATGCCGCGCACGTCGCTCGTGCGCCAGATGTCGCCCTTCGTGTCGACCCACCAGCCCCAGCCGCCCGCCTTCGCCTTGCCGGTCGTGTTGATCTCGAACTCGTCGGCGTCGATCCGGCCGTTGCCGTTCGCGTCGCGCCACAGCCAGTCGCCGCCCGGCGGTTTGTTCGGCACCTTGTCGACCGGCCGCGCGCGGCCCGCGATCAGGCCGGACGGGATCGCCACCTCGCCGTCGCGCTTCGCGTCGAAGCGGTAGATCTTCAGGTGATCGGCGTACATGTCGGTCAGGTACAGGAACGTACGGCCGTCGACGCGCCGCGCGATCGGCATGCCCGGATACTGGTCCGTGTGGAACACCGGATCGTCCGGATACTTGAAGCGGTTCGACAGGAAGCCGACGTATTTCCAGTCCTGGCCCGGCGGCTTCGACAGGTCGAGCTCGAAGCGCTTGTTGCCCGTGTACACGCTGTCCGGCCGCGCGGGGTCGAGCCATGCGCCATCGACGAACAGCAGCCCCTGCACCTGCCAGCGCAGCTTGCCGTCCGGCGTGTAGCTTTCCAGCACCGCGCCGAGCCCCGCGCCGATCGTGTCGTGGCGCGGCCCGATCCCGTTCATCGACACATAGATGTTGCCGGCACGGTCGACGCCGACGCCCGTCAGCCCGTTGAAGCGCTGCGGTCCGGGCCGGCCCGGCACCGGGCCCGCGAAGATGCCGCCGCGCTCGCCGAGCGTGCCCGACTGCGCATAGCCCTTGCCGCCTTTCGAGAAGATCAGGATCTGCTGGCGCGGCCCGTTGTCCGCGACCAGCACGCGCCCTTTCGCATCGACCGCGACGTCCACCGCGTCGGTGCCTTCCGGCAACGCCGGCGCGTCGTCGAGCTTGCTGCCGTCGGCCCGCACGTGCACCAGATGCGCCGGCCCGCCCAGCGTATCGGTCAGCAGCCACAGCGTGCCGTCGCCCGCGAGCGCGATGCGGCCCGGCTCGTGCGCGCTCCACGTGCCCTTCCGCTGCATCGTCTCCGCGTCATACACCTCCACCGCGTCGCGCGACGGATTGGTCGCGAACAATGTCTTGTCGTCGGCCGCGAGGCCGCCCACTTCCGCCTTCGCGTCGCCCACTTCCGAGCGCGCGGGCGCCGGCACCTCGTTCATCACCATGAAGCTCGCAGCCATCCGCGCGCGGCCGGCGTCGGCACGCCCGCCCGGCGCGACTTGCGGCGACGCGCGAAACGGTGCCGGCTGCTTCATGTCGCCGATCGTGCGCCGCGAGATGCCGAACCATTGCTTGCCCTTGTCCGGCCAGATGCCGGGCGACTGCAGATGGCCGCGCTCGTTGCCGACGCCGATCGCGACGTACGCATATTTGCTGTTGACGGCGATCGCGTTGCCGCCGAGATTGCCCCAGCCGTGCGTGCCGCCGGCGAAGCCGAGCATCTTCCCGTCCTGATAGACGCTCGCCTCGGCGCCGCTCTCGTCCCACGGCGCATTCGTATACACCTTGCCCTCGGGCGTCACCGCGATCGCGCGGATGTCGATCTGCGTCCACGCGCCGTCGCCATAGCCGAACGTATTGCCAATCCACGACGTCGTCGCGGGCAACACCGTTTCGGCCGGCACGGCGCTCGTCAGCAGTGCCGCGCATACCGTCATGCCAACCAGAATCAGACGTCGCAATGCGCTTCTCCAGACTCGATACGACAGCGACCGGCGCCGCCACGGATCGCCCGCGGCCGCGCCCTGTCGCTAAATGGGTTTCAAACGTCGCGATGCAGGTTACAAGCAAAAATAATCACAAGAAATTTGGAAATATTTGGGGATGTTTCTGCCTGAAATATCGAACCGGAACAGCGTGTAAATGGCGCCCGAAAACGGCAATAACGACCGCCCTTCGGCCGCCGCCGTGTAGAAAATTCCGCTCCACGCCGCCTGTCGCGCCCGCCCGGCCGCCAACCTTTCATCTCGTGATCGTAATAACCGGCATTTGGATGTTGATCGGCAGATAAATGTCGCTCGTTTTTTTACCGATTTCTTTTCCCTAGAATCGATTTCGATTTCATATTCCATTTAAAGGCATGCAATACGTACACGCATCGGATGCGGGTCGTGAAGGAGCCGCGCGATGACGGCCCTGTCGCGCACCGCCGACCTCGCCCCGCCGCAACACGGCCGCATCGTCCAGCTCGACGGGCTGCGCGCGATCGCGGTCGGCGCCGTGTTCCTGCAGCACGCGCTGAAGGCGCCGCTGTGGATGGGCGTCGATCTGTTCTTCGTGCTGAGCGGCCTGCTGATCACCGGCATCCTGCTCGATCGCAAGGCGCGCGGGCAGTCGTACTTCAGCCACTTCTATGCACGCCGCGTGCGCCGCATCCTGCCGCCGTACGTGCTGCTGCTGGCGGTGTCGACGCTGCTGTTCGGCGCGAGCTGGCTGCCGCACTGGCCGTGGTTCGCGTTCTTCTCGACCAATATCGGGCTGTCGCTCGGCAGCATCGGCCATGACAGCCTGAACGTGCTGTGGTCGCTCGCGGTCGAGGAGCAGTTCTACATCTTCTGGCCGTTCGTCGTGCTCTGGTGCTCGGAGCGCGCGCTGCTGTGGGTCGCCGCCGCGCTGATCGTCGCGGCGCCGGTGCTGCGCGCGATCGCGACGCCGTGGTTCGATTCGTTCTGGCCGATCTACTACCTGACGCCGTTCCGGATGGACCTGCTCGCGGCCGGCGCATTGCTCGCGATCGTGCTGCGCCGCGACCGGCGCGCGCTGGAGCCGTTCTATCCGCTGGCGATCGTCGGCGCGCTCGTATCGCTGGCGATTCTCGGCTGGCTGCACCTGTCGTTCCCGCGCTTTCGCGCCGCGAACACGCCGATGTCGAATGCGGCGCTCTACAGCATCTCGCTGCTGCTGTGCACGTCGATCGTCGTGATCGCGCTGCGCGGCCGCGGCCTCGTGCAGCGCGTGCTGACGAACCCGTTGCTCGTCTACGTCGGCACCGTCAGCTACACCGTCTACCTGATCCACCTGAGCGTGCTGTACGCGCTGTGGCCGCTGCACCTGAACCGCTTCGTCACGGCCGCGCTCGCGCTCGCGATCACGCTCGCTTACGCAACGCTGAGCTGGTACGGCTTCGAACGGCGCCTGACGCGCGGGCCTGCGCGCCGTGCGTTGCCGGCTGCCGCCGGCACGACCGCCTGAATTTCTCTATCTATCGATTTCGACAAGGACAACGCCATGAGCCAAACTCGCAAGAAGGCAATCATCACGGGGATCACGGGACAAGACGGCGCCTACCTGACCAAGCTGCTGCTCGACAAGGGCTACCAGGTCACCGGGACCTATCGCCGCACCAGCTCGGTCAACCTGTGGCGCATCGCCGAGCTCGGCGTCAACACGCACCCGAACCTCACGCTCGTCGAGCACGACCTGACGGACGCCGGTTCGAGCATGCGGCTGCTGGAGCGCACGCAGCCTGACGAGTTGTACAACCTGGCCGCGCAAAGCTTCGTCGGCGTGTCGTTCGAGCAACCGTCCACGACTGCCGACGTCACCGGCCTCGGTCCACTGCATCTGCTCGAGGCGATTCGCGTCGTAAGCCCGAAGACACGCTTCTACCAGGCGTCGACCTCCGAGATGTTCGGCAAGGTGCAGTCGATTCCGCAAACAGAAACGACCTCGTTCTACCCGCGCAGCCCGTACGGCGTCGCGAAGCTGTTCGCACACTGGATGACCGTGAACTACCGCGAGTCGTACGGCCTGTTCGGCAGCAGCGGGATTCTGTTCAACCACGAATCGCCGCTGCGCGGCCGTGAATTTGTCACCCGCAAGATCACGGACACCGTCGCGAAGATCAAGCTCGGCAAGGCGACGCGCCTCGAACTCGGCAACCTCGACGCGAAACGCGATTGGGGTTTTGCGCTCGAATACGTCGAAGGGATGTGGCGGATGCTGCAGGCCGATGAGCCCGACACCTACGTACTTGCAACCAACCGGACCGAGACCGTGCGCGACTTCGTGCGGATGGCCTTCGCGGCGGCCGGCTACCAGATCGAATGGAGCGGCAAGGGCGAGCAGGAGCGCGGCCTCGATGTGGCGACGGGCAACGTGCTCGTCGAAGTGAACCCCAAGTTCTACCGCCCCGCGGAAGTCGATCTGCTGATTGGTTGCGCGGACAAGGCAAAAAGCAAATTGGGCTGGGCGCCGAAAACGACGCTCGAACAGCTTTGCCAGATGATGGTCGAGGCGGACCTGACGCGGAACCAACACCATGACACGTTCTGACATCGAACACGCAAAGCGCCGTGCATTCGTTACGGGACTAACAGGTTTCACCGGGCGCTACATGGCGCAGCATCTCGAAGCCGCCGGCTACGAAGTTTGGGGAACAGTTGCGCCCGGCTCGCCGCCCACCGAGGATCCGGTGTTCGCGAACTGCACGCTGCTGCCCGTCGACCTGCTCGACGCGGATGCGGTACGCGCGGCGGCCGCCGACGCACGACCCGACTCGGTCGTGCATCTGGCTGCACGCGCGCATGTCGCACAGGACGAGCCGTCGCAGACCTACGCGGTCAACGTCGTCGGCACACGCAACCTGCTTGCGGCACTGGCGGGTCTCGACCGCCGCCCGTCGGCCGTATTGCTCGCGAGCAGCGCGAACATCTACGGCAATTCGACCGCCGGCGTACTCGACGAAACTGTCCCGCCCGCCCCGGCAAATGATTACGCAATCAGCAAGCTCGCGATGGAATATGCAGCGAAGCTGTGGGCCGACCGGCTGCCGATTATCATCGCGCGGCCATTCAACTACACGGGTGTCGGTCAGAGCGACGCATTTCTGCTGCCGAAACTCGTCGCGCACTATGCGCGCAACGAACCGCGGATTTCGCTCGGCAATCTCGACGTGCGCCGCGATTTCTCCGACGTGCGCGACGTGACCGCTGCGTACCTGAAACTGATCGAGACAGCGCCGGCCGGCGAAATTCTCAACGTTTGCTCGGAGCGTGCCTATTCGTTGAAGGAAGTGCTGGCGATCTTGTCCCGCATCGCGGGCTACGTGATCGACGTGACGATCGATCCTCGTTTCGTGCGGGATAACGAGGTGAAGAGCCTGAGCGGGTCGCGCGACAAACTGCGGCGCGCGGTGGGCGAACTGCCCGTCACACCGCTCGACGAAACGCTGCGATGGATGGTAAGTGCGGTGCGTGCCGACGCGCCGGCAGCCTCTGCGCGGCCGCTGAACGGCTCGCGCACGGGCGAAGGCGGGCACCGCGACTACACTGTCGACGGCGACAGGCCGTCCGCACAGGAACGCCCCGTCGCATCGCTGTGAGGGTACCTGCCGTAGCGCTCAGCCGTCCAGACCGCGCGCCAGATCGTTGCGAATGTCGCCCGCGTGCTCGAGGCCGACCGCGAGGCGGATCAGCCCTTCGGTGATTCCCGCCGCCGCGCGCGCTTCCGGCGTGATGCGGCCGTGCGTCGTGGTGGCCGGATGCGTGATCGTCGTGCGCGTGTCGCCGAGGTTGCCGGTGATCGACACCAGCCTGGTGCCATCGATCACGCGCCATGCGTTCGCGCGCTGCTGCTCGGGCGTGTCGCCCTTCAGCTCGAACGACACGATCGCGCCGCCCGCCTTCTGCTGGCGCTTCGCGAGTTCATGCTGCGGATGCGATTCGAGCCCCGGATAGAACACCCGCGCCACCGCCGGATGCGAGTCGAGCCAGCGCGCGATCTCCAGCGCATTCGCCGATTGCTTCTCGACGCGCAGCGACAGCGTCTCCATCCCCTTCAGCAGCACCCACGCGTTGAAGGCCGACAGCGTCGGACCGGCGCTGCGCACGAACGGGAACACCTTGCCCATGATGAATTCCTTCGAGCCGACCAGCGCGCCGCCGAGCACGCGCCCCTGCCCGTCGAGGAATTTCGTCGCCGAGTGCATCACGACGTCCGCGCCGAGCTTCAGCGGCTGCTGCAGCACCGGGCTGCAGAAACAGTTGTCGACGACGAACAATGCGTTCGCGGCCTTCGCGATCCTGCCGATCGCCTCGATGTCGGCGAGCTCGGTCAGCGGGTTCGACGGCGTCTCGAGGAAGAACATCTTCGTTTCCGGCCGCACGGCTTCCTGCCACGCGTTCAGGTCGGTCGGGTCGACGAAGGTAGTCGTAATCCCGAACTTGCTGAAGATCTGCGAGAACATCCCGAGCGTCGAGCCGAACAGGCTGCGCGAGCTGACGAGGTGGTCGCCCGCCTGCAGCGCGGACATCACGACCGACATGATCGCGGCCATGCCCGACGCCGTCGCGATGCACGCCTCGCCGCCCTCGAGCGCGGCGAGACGCTCCTGGAACATGGTGACGGTCGGATTCGTGAAGCGCGAGTACGTGAAATAGTCTTCCGAATTCGCGAAGCGCTCGGCCGCGTCGGCGGCGCTCGAGAAGCAGAAGCTCGACGTGAGGAACAGCGCTTCCGAATGTTCGTTGAAGTCGCTGCGCAGCGTGCCCGCGCGCACCGCAAGCGTGTCGAAGTTGAGGGAGTCGTCCATGTTCCGTTTTCCGTATTCGATGGCCGCGCCGACGGTCGTGCATATGGCGCGGACCCGGTCAAAACCGAGGCCAAAAACAAAAAGCCCGCTATGCGTCGGCATCAGCGGGCTTCGGTGCGGTACGACAGCGATCGACTCGGGCCGGCTGCCGCCGGCCTTCGCTTTAGCTGTTTTGGGAAGTGGCCCCGCGTCCGCAAGCTGATATCAAATCGACGCAAGGCCACATCCTATCACGCCTCGATAAAAGCGTGCGCCGGCGTTACTCGACCGACAGTTGCAGGTTCATCTGCGAACGCTCGGTGTCGCCGGCCGTGTCGCGATCGGCCTGCGACGCCGGCGTGAGGCGCGCGCGCTCGATCGCATCGAGATACTCGGGCGTCACATCGCCGGTGATGTAGTTGCCGTCGAAGCACGACGCCTCGAAGCGTTCGAGCTTCGGGTTGATGTCGCGCACCGCGCGGCGCAGGTCGTCGACGTCCTGGTAGATCAGGTGGTCGGCGCCGATGATCTTCGCGACTTCCTCGTCGGTACGGCCGTGCGCGACGAGCTCGCCACGCGTCGGCATGTCGATGCCGTACACGTTCGGGAACTTCACGGGCGGCGCCGCCGACGCGAAGATCACCGACTTCGCGCCCGCATCGCGCGCCATCTGCACGATTTCGTGCGAGGTCGTGCCGCGCACGATCGAATCGTCGACGATCAGCACGTGCTTGTCCTTGAACTCGATGCTCATCGCGTTGAGCTTCTGGCGCACCGACTTCTTGCGCACGGCCTGGCCCGGCATGATGAACGTCCGGCCGACGTAGCGGTTCTTGAAGAAGCCTTCGCGATACTCGACGCCAAGCTTCGCGGCGACCTGCATCGCAGCCGGACGCGACGAATCGGGAATCGGCATCACGACGTCGATCGGCACGTTCGGCAGCTCGCGCTTGATCTTCTCGGCGAGATAGTCGCCCATGCGCAGGCGCACGTTGTAGACCGGCACGCCGTCGAGGCACGAATCCGGACGCGCGAGATACACGTATTCGAACATGCACGGATTCAGCGTCGGGTTCTCCGCGCACTGCTGGCTGTGGAAGTTGCCGGCCTTGTCGATGAAGATCGCTTCGCCCGGCTCCAGGTCGCGCACGAATTCGAAACCGATGCCTTCGACCGCCACCGATTCCGACGCAACCATCCATTCGGTGCCGTGTTCGGTCTCGAGCTTGCCGATGCACAGCGGACGGATGCCGAACGGGTCACGGAATGCGAGCAGGCCGTAGCCGGCGATCAGCGACACGATCGCGTACGAACCCTGCAGGCGGCGATGCACGCCCGACACCGCCTTGAACACCGACGCCGGATCGAGCTCGAGGCCCGTGGTCGACAGTTGCAGCTCGTGCGCGAACACGTTGAGCAGCACTTCGCTGTCGGAATTGGTGTTGATGTGCCGGCGGTCGATCCGGAACATTTCGTCCTTCAGTTGCTGCCAGTTCGTCAGGTTGCCGTTGTGCGCGAGGATGATCCCGAACGGCGCGTTCACGTAGAACGGTTGCGCCTCGGCCTCGCTCGACGCCGAGCCGGCCGTCGGGTAGCGCACCTGGCCGATGCCGTAGGTGCCGGGCAGGCTGCGCATGTTGCGCGTGCGGAACACGTCGCGCACCATGCCGTTCGCCTTGTACATGTGGAAATTGCTGCCGTCCGCCGTCGCAATGCCCGCTGCGTCCTGACCGCGATGCTGCAGCAGCAGCAGGCTGTCATAGATCAGCTGATTGACCGGGGATTGGGAGATAACACCTACGATGCCGCACATGGCATGTCCTTCAAGATGACAAAATCGGTTCCGTCCTGCCCGGCCGCGTCGTCACACGCGTACGTACTGGGCCATGCCGTCGGGCAGGAGCTGCTTCAGCTCGTGCACGCCCTGTTCGGCAAAAGGACGCAATAGCGCATTGCGCCAGAAATCCTGTTTGGGCAGTTCGGTCAGCCCGGCCGCCGCGACCAGCAGCACCACCAGCACGCAGCCGCGCACCAGCCCGAACATCATGCCCAGCGAGCGGTCGACGCCGCCCAGGCCACTCGCCTGCGCGATCCGCGACAGCAGCGCGTTCGCCACGCCGGCGACCAGCACGACGCCGATCACGAGCAACGCGAAGGCGATCACCCACTGCGTCAGCGCGCCGCCCGGCCAGTTCGCCGGGATATACGGCACGACCAGCCCGACGTAGCGGCTCGCGATCACGATCGCCGCGATCCAGCCGATCAGCCCGAAAATCTCGGACACGAAGCCGCGCCACGCGCCGCGCAGCGCCGACAACACGATCACCGCCAATACAGCGTAGTCGAAAGCCGTCAGCATCGTGGCATTACTGCGTCAGACCGGCTTCGCGGACCTTCGCGATCGCGGCGGAGGCCGCCGAGCGATCCGCGAACGGGCCGGCACGCAACAGTGTAGCCGTGCTGCCGTCTGCCTGCTTGCGATGCTCGACATATGCGGGCACACCCGCCGATTTCAATTTGGCCGCCCACGAACGGGCCGTCGCGTCATCCTTGAACGAACCGAGCTGCACCGCGAAGCGCGCACCGGCCGGCGATGCCGGCGACGACGCGTCGCCACTGTCCGGGCTCGCCGCGTCGGTATTCGCGACGGTTGCGGGCGCAGGCTTCGGCGTGGCCGGTTTCGCCACGGGAGCAGCCGGCTTCGGCGCGGGCTTCGGCGGCGTCACGCTCGCGGTGGTGGTCGTATCGGGTTTCGCGACCGGCTTGGCGGCATCCTTCGGCGCGGGTGCCGGTGCGGCCACAACGGCCGTGTCGGAGGCCGGCGGTTCGTCGTGCGCGACGCCCGCCTGCACGTCGGACACATCGTCGTCGCGCGGCGCGACCGCCTGGTGCGCGGGCCGGTTCGGGATGTCGATCGCGATGTCGTCGGTAACCGGCTTCGGATGCGAATCGAGCACCATCGGCAGTACGATCACCGCGGCCACGACGAGCGCGATCGCGCCGACGAGGCGACGGCGCGCACGTTGCTTTTCTGGAAGGGTCGGATCGAGGAGCAGTGCGTCCGATTCCGGACGCTCGGTGCGGCGCGAGCGTCGCTCGACGCGTTCAGTGCGCTCCGTGCGCACGTTCCGGGAGGCCCCGGTACGACCGCCGCGCCGCGGGGGCGCGTCGTCGTCTTTTTTGCCGAACGAGAAAATTCCCATGAATGGCTGAGTCCGAAACTGCCCGTCAGTCAGTGTTGCTGCGATTTACGGTAGGCCAGCACGCCGGCAACCGTATGGAAACTGCCGAAAACCACGATTCTATCATTCTCGGATGCTCTTTTTAGTGCATCGCGAAACGCTTCCGCGGGCGACGCGTAACGCGTCACGCTCGAATCGGGCCCCTCCTCCACGCCGGCCTTGCGCAGCGCGGCTTCGAGCTGCTCCGCGGAGGCCGCGCGCGGCAGCGGCAGATCGGTCACGCACCAGTGGTCGATCTCGCCCTTCAGATGCTGCAGCACGCCGTCGATGTCCTTGTCGTGCATCGCGCCGAACACCGCGTACGTGTACGGGAAGAAGCCCATGTTGCCCAGGTTCTGCTCGAGCACGGCCGACGCATGCGGATTGTGCGCGACGTCGAGCACGATCGCCGGTTTGCCGGGCAGCACCTGGAAGCGCCCCGGCAGCTCGACGTTCGCCAGCCCGAGCCGGATGTCCTGCGCGGACACCGGCAGCACCGGGCGCAGCGCCTCGAGCGCGGCGAGCGCGGCCGACGCGTTGATCAGCTGGTTCGCGCCGCGCAGCGCCGGATACGCGAGCGCCGGATAGCGCTTCTCCCGGCCGAGGTAGCTCCATTGCTGGCGCTCGGCGCCCGCCTGCGCCTCGTAGCGGAAATCGCGGCCGACCAGCCACAGATCGGCGCCGATCGCTTCGGCGTGGTCGATCAGCGTCTGCGGCGCGGCCGGATCGCCGCAGATCGCCGGCTTGCCCGCGCGGAAGATCCCGGCCTTCTCGAACGCGATCTTCTCGCGCGTGTCACCGAGGTATTCGGTGTGGTCGATGTCGATGCTCGTGACGATCGCGCAATCGGTATCGATGATGTTGACCGCATCGAGCCGGCCGCCGAGGCCGACTTCGAGAATCACCGCGTCGAGCCCGCGCGACGCGAACAGATGGAGGATCGCGAGCGTCGTGAATTCGAAATACGTGAGCGACACGGGCTCGGCCAGCGACGTGCGCGCGGCTTCGACGGCCTCGAAGTGCGGCAGCAGTTCGTCGTCGGTCACGTTCTGCCCGTTCACGCGCGCGCGCTCGTTGAATTCGAGCAGGTGCGGCGACGTGTGGCAACCGACCTTGTAGCCCGCGCGCACGAGAATCGTCTCGAGGAATGCGCAGGTCGAGCCCTTGCCGTTCGTGCCGCCGACGGTGATCACGGGGCACGCGAATTCGAGCTGCAGCGCCGCCTTGACCTGCCCGATGCGGGTGAGGCCCATGTCGATGCCGACCGGGTGCGCGCGCTCGAGATGCGAAAGCCACGCGTCGAGAGTGGGAAAAGTGCTCATCGGATCAAATCTGAATCGGTACGGCCACACTACGCCAAAAAACGAAGCGCGCCGCCCGACGCTGAAGCCGGGCGACGCGCGCGGTTCACAGCCCCTGCGCTCAGGCCAGCGCGTCGGCCGGCTGACGCTGCAGCAGTGCGAGCAGCTGCGCGATCTCGTCGCGCATCTTGCGGCGGTCGACGATCATGTCGATCGCGCCCGTCTTCAGCAGGAATTCGGCGCGCTGGAAGCCTTCCGGCAGCTTCTCGCGAACCGTCTGCTCGATCACGCGCGGGCCCGCGAAACCGATCAGCGCCTTCGGCTCGGCGATCACGACGTCGCCGAGGAACGCGAAGCTTGCCGACACGCCGCCCATCGTCGGATCGGTCAGCACCGAGATGAACGGCAGCTTCGCTTCGGCGAGCTTCGTCAGCATCGCGGTGGTCTTGGCCATCTGCATCAGCGACAGCAGGCTTTCCTGCATCCGTGCGCCGCCCGATGCGGTGAAGCAGATGAACGGCACGTGCTGTTCCAGCGCGTTCTGCGCGCCGCGCGCGAAGCGCTCGCCGACGACCGAACCCATCGAGCCGCCCATGAACGAAAACTCGAAGCAGGCAGCCACGACCGGCAGCGTGTGGATCGCTCCGCCCATCACGACCATCGCGTCGGTCTCGCCGGTTTCGTCCATCGCTTCCTTCAGACGATCGGGGTACTTGCGGCTGTCCTTGAACTTCAGCGAGTCGACCGGCACGACTTCCTGGCCGATCTCGTAGCGGCCTTCCGGATCGAGCAGCCCGTCGAGACGCTCGCGCGCGCCGATGCGCATGTGGTGATCGCACTTCGGGCACACGTGCAGGTTCGCGTCCACGTCGTTGCGATAGAGAACGGCCTCGCAGGACGGGCACTTGACCCACAGGCCTTCCGGAATGCCCTTGCGGCTTTTCGGGTCGGTCTGCTTGATCTTCGGCGGCAACAGTTTGTCGAGCCAGCTCATCGTATGGTTTCCTGTTCCGTGGCGGGGCGGGCCGATCGGCTCGTTCCCGCTTCCTGTGTTGTGTTTATCACGCCGCCTTGACGGCGCCGTCCAGCGCGGCGCGCAGCTCGGCGATGAACGCCTTCAGCGCGGCGGCGGCGCCTTCCGGCGCGGCGCTTTCGAGCAGCTGCACCAGGCGGCTGCCGATCACGACGGCGTCCGACACTTCGGCCACCGCGCGCGCCGTTTCGGCGTCGCGGATACCGAAGCCGACGCCCACCGGAACCGGCACGCGCGACTTGATGGCCGGGATTTTACCTGCAATGCTCGAAACATCCAGATTTCCGGCGCCGGTCACGCCCTTGAGCGACACGTAATACACGTAGCCGCTCGCGATCTTGCCGACGTCGGCGATGCGCTCGTCGGTCGACGTGGGCGCGAGCAGGAAGATCGGATCGATCTGCGCGGCCCGCATCTTTTCCGCGAACACGCCCGCCTCTTCAGGCGGATAGTCGACCACCAGCACGCCGTCGACGCCGGCCGCATGCGCTTGCGCCGCGAACGCATCGACGCCCATCCGTTCGATCGGGTTCGCATAGCCCATCAGCACGACGGGGGTTTTGGCGTCGGTTTCGCGAAAACGCTTCACGTCGGCGAGCACGCTCGTGAGCGTGACGCCGCGCGCGAGCGCGCGTTCCGACGACCGCTGGATCACGGGGCCGTCGGCCATCGGGTCCGAGAACGGCACGCCGAGTTCGATCACGTCCGCGCCGCCTGCGGCGAGCGCGTGCATGAATTCGACGGTTTTCGCGGGATCGGGGTCGCCGGCCGTGATGAACGGGATCAGGCCCTTACGGCCTTGTTCGGCGAGCGCGGCAAAGGTCTGCTGAATACGGGACATGGCAATTTTCCTTGTGTCGATCGGAGTTGGCGCTTCAGCGCTTACTCCGATCCCATGGCGTGGTTGGCCAGAGTTAGCGCTTCAGCGCTTATTCTGGCCCCGCGGCGGTCGATCGGAGTTGGCGCTTCAGCGCCTACTCCGATCCCATGCAAAGCAAGCATTCGGCGACGCGGCGGCGCGATTCACGCGCACGCCGGCGCGGCGAGCGCGCTCACGCGCTCGTGCGCGATCGCACAATAGCTTTCGTTGATCTCGTAGCCGACGAAGTCGCGCCCCTGCCGTGCGCAGGCCACCGCGGTCGTGCCGCTGCCCATGAACGGATCGAGCACGCGGCCGCCCGGCGGGCAGCTTGCGAGCACCATCCGCTCGATGATTTCCAGCGGCTTCTGGGTCGGATGATCGACGCGCTCCGCGTGCTGCCGGTGCAGGCGCGAGACCGACCAGACGTCCTTCGGGTTGTAGCCCATCTCCAGCCACTTGCTGCCTTCGAACAGCTTGCGCGAGCGGGCCTTCTTCGTGTCGGCGTCGTACGGGATGCGGACCGGATCGAGATCGAAGTAATACGCTTTGGAAACCGCGAAAAAGCCGATGTTGTCGTGCACCGACGTGAAACGGCGCGTCGTGCCGCCCATGCTCGGCACGCGCCGGTCCCAGATGATCTCGTTGACCATCGTGAGCTGCGTCTTCAGGAAACTGAAGATTTCCGGCGCGTACTGCCACGTGCAGAAGATGTACATCGACCCGCTCGGCTTCAGCTTCGGAATCGCGAGCTCGAGCCACTCGCGCGTCCACGCGAGGAAATCGTCGCCCGAACGCTTGTCCGAGTCGTTGCCGTAGTCCTTGCCGAGCCCGTACGGCGGATCGGCGACGATCAGGTCGATCGACGCCTCCGGCAGGTGCGCGGCATCGGTCAGGAAATCGCGGTTGTGCAGTTCGATACCGTGCGGCAGCACGCGCGGCACGGCAGCGGCGGGCTGGGCCGCCTCCGCCTCGCTCGCGGCGCCGCCGCCCGGCTCTTCGATCAGGTCACGCATCGGTCGGGTCAGAGCTCGATGCCCGATCGCTCGGCGACCGTGTGCATGTCCTTGTCGCCGCGGCCCGACAGGTTGACGAGCAGGATCTTGTCCTTCGGCAACGTCGGCGCGAGCTTCACGCCATACGCGATCGCGTGGCTCGACTCGAGCGCGGGGATGATCCCCTCGATCCGGCAACAGTCGTGGAATGCCTTCAGCGCCTCGTCGTCGGTGATCGGCACGTACTGCGCGCGGCCGCTGTCCTTCAGCCATGCGTGTTCGGGGCCGACGCCCGGATAGTCGAGGCCCGCCGACACCGAATGCGTCTCGATGATCTGGCCGTTGTCGTCCTGCAGCAGATACGTGCGGTTGCCGTGCAGCACGCCAGGGCTGCCGGCGATCAGCGATGCCGCGTGATGACCCGTGTCGATGCCGTCGCCGGCCGCTTCGACGCCGATCAGCTGCACCGATCGATCGTCGATGTACGGATAGAAGATGCCCATCGCGTTCGACCCGCCACCGACGCAGGCAATCACCGCGTCCGGCTGCCGGCCCGCGAGCTCGGGCATCTGCACCTTGCACTCGTCGCCGATCACGCGCTGGAAGTCGCGCACCATCATCGGGTACGGGTGCGGGCCCGCGACCGTGCCGATGATGTAGAACGTGCTTTCGATGTTCGTGACCCAATCGCGCATCGCTTCGTTCAGCGCGTCCTTCAGCGTGCGCGAACCCGATTCGACCGGCACGACCGTCGCTCCAAGCAGCTTCATCCGGTAGACGTTCGCGGCCTGCCGGCGCACGTCCTCCGCGCCCATGTAGACCACGCACTCCATCCCGAAGCGCGCGCAGATCGTCGCGGTCGCGACGCCGTGCTGGCCGGCGCCGGTTTCCGCGATCACGCGCTTCTTGCCCATGCGCTTCGCGAGCAGCGCCTGGCCGATCACGTTGTTGATCTTGTGCGCACCGGTGTGGTTCAGGTCTTCGCGCTTCAGGTAGATCTGCGCGCCGCCGAGCATCTCGCTCCAGCGCTGCGCGTGATAGATCGGCGACGGACGGCCGACGAAATACTTCAGCTCGCGCTCGAATTCGGCGACGAAGTCGGGATCGTTCTGGAACTTTTCATACGCCGCGCGCAGTTCGTCCAGCGCGTGAATCAGCGTCTCGGCGACGAACACGCCGCCATACGGGCCGAAATGGCCGCGATCATCGGGAAGGTTGTACATGGTGTCTCTCTCGATCGGTCGGTGCGCCCCGCTTGTCGGGCCGCACCGGCTTGCCTCATCCGGCGTCCGCTTCGCGCACCGCGCGTACGAACGCCGCCATCCGGGCGTGATCCTTCACGCCCTTCGCGCCCTCCACTTCGATGCCACTCGAGACATCGACAGCGAACGGACGCAACTGGCGGATCGCATCACCGACGTTTTGCGCGTTCAAGCCACCACTCAAAACGGCCCGACGCGCGAGCTCTGCGGGAATAAGAGACCAATCGAAGACCTTGCCGCTACCGCCGTAATCCGGCACCAGGGTGTCGAACAGGAGGCCGCGCGCTTTCGAATAATGAAGAGCCGATTCTACCAAATCGGACGGCTGCGTCGAGGGCCCGACGCGCACCGCGCGCAACCACGGCAGGCGCGCCGCGCGGCCGAGCGCATCGCACTGCTCCGGCGTCTCGTCGCCGTGGAACTGCAGCACCGTGAGCGGCACGTCGCGCACGATGGCCTCGATCTCGGCTTCGGTCGCATTCACGAACAGCCCGACCACGGACACGAACGGCGGCGCGAGACTCGCCAGCTCGGCCGCCTGCGCGATCGTCACGGCGCGCGGGCTCTTCGGGTAGAACACCAGGCCGATCGCATCGGCGCCGAGCGCCGCCGCGTGCAGCACGTCCTCGCGGCGCGACAGCCCGCACAGCTTGATGCGCGTGCGCGGCGGCAGGCCCGCCGCGGCGGAATTCGAAGAAGGCACGTCGTGATCCGTCATGATAGTGGGTCCAGATCGGCCCAGACGCTGCTCCACGGCACGCTGCCGAGCTGCGCGGGCGGGACGGCGAATTCCGCCGGGTAGCCGACGTGGGCGAGGTACAGCCCGTCGGCCATGAACGTGGGCGCCGCGAGGTTGCGGTCGCGCCCGGCCAGCACGTCGGCGAGCCAGTCGGCCGGGTAGCGGCCGCGTCCGACCGCGACGAGGCAGCCCATCAGGTTGCGCACCATGTGATGCAGGAACGCGTTCGCGCGGAAGCGGAAATGGATGAAATGCCCCGCGCGCCGCACGTCGATCTGATACAGGTGTTTGACCGGCGTCTTCGACTGGCATTCCGACGACCGGAACGACGAAAAGTCGTGCTCGCCGATCAGGTGCGCGGCGGCGGCGCGCATCGCGTCGTCGTCGAGCGGCGTGTGGATCCAGCCCGCACGGCCGGCCAGCATCGGCGAGCGCACGGGGTGCACGTACAGCGCGTAGTAGTAAGTGCGCTCGAACGCCGAGAAACGCGCGTGGAACGTGTCCGGCATCGGCTTCGCCCATTGCACCGACACGGTCGGCGGCAGGAACGCGTTGGTGCCGCGCACCCACGAGAACGCTTCGCGCTCGAGGTCGGTGTCGAAATGCACGACTTGCCCGAGCCCGTGCACGCCGGTGTCGGTCCGCCCGGCGACCGTCGTGTGCAGCGGCACCCGCGCGAACTCGGCCAGCGCGTGTTCGAGCCGGTCCTGCACGGTCTTGCCGTGCGGCTGCGCCTGCCAGCCGCAGAACGCCGCGCCGTCGTACTGGATGCCAAGCGCGATCCGCATCACGCCTCGTCCGCCAGTTTCGCGAGCAGTGCGCGTGCGTCGTCGCGCGTCGCGGCGTCGTTCGCGTCGACCACTTCCTGCAGCAGCGTCCGCGCGCCGGACAGATCGCCCAGTTCGACGTATTCGGCCGCGAGGTCCAGCTTGTTGCGGGCGATGCGCGCGAGCTCGTCGGGGGTGAGCGCAGGCAGCGCAGCGCCCGGCGTGGACGGCAGGTCGAGATCGAAGTCGAGCTTCAGCGCGCCGAACTGCGCGCCGCCGAGCGGCGGCAGAGACGACGTCGCGGGCGGGTTGCCCGCGTGGCCGGCAGGCGTCGCCGCATCCGGATCCCAGTCGAACTCGTCTTCCTGGTCGGCCGAAGGTTCCGGTGCCGCTTCACCCGAACCCATTGCCGGGCGCTGGGTGGATTGACCGTTAGTTGCGATTTTATCGGCGTCGATCTGCGTCGCCCCCGCAGACGGTTCCTCCTCCGCCGCCGATGGTTCGCCTGCCGCCCGCGGCGGCAACGGCATGTCGAGACTATTGAGCGCGCTGATCGCGTTCTGCATCAGCGTCGCGTGCTGCGCTTCGGTCGTCGAAGGTGCAGCGGATGCGGCGGCCGGCTCGGCTGGCTCGTCGGCGGCAGCGGCTTTTTCGGCCGGTTCCGCGTCGTGCGACGCTGCGGTCGAAACCGGGGTCGCCGCGCTCGCGGCCGGCTCCGCAGCGTGCGCAGGCAGCGATTCAGGCGACTCGTCGCGCGGCGCCGTCAGGTCGGGCGCGAACGATGTGTCCGCGACGGGCGGCTCGACCGTCTCCACCGCAGCGGCGGCCGCTGCGGCGAGATTCATGTCGGACGCCGCATCGCGTGCGACCGGCATCTCGGGCGTGATCGGCAGTTCGCGTTCGACGGACGGCGCGGCTTCCGCTTCTGCAACCGCAGCACCGCCTGCCGCGGCCGCAGTCGCAGCCGTCCCCGCATCGTCCGCGCGGCGACCCTTCCTGCGCTTGCGCCATGCGAAGCCGGCCGCGAGCACGATCACGGCAGCGCCGGCCGCAGCGGCCGGGCGCCAGTCCATCTGCTCGGTACGACGTGCAGGTGTCGCGACGGGTGCGGCCGGTTGTACCGAAGCCGATGCCGGTTGCGGCGCACTGGCTGCCACACCCGACGCGACCTCGTCCGCCGTCGATGCAGCGGCCGACGCACCGGCGTCATTCGCGGCCGGACGCGGCGCGGCGGGTGCCGGAGCGGGCGCAGGCGCAACGCCGGTCGTCGTTGCCGGTTTGCCGATGCCGTGCTTCTGCAACTCCATCAGCACGCGATTCTTCAATGCCAGCAATTGCTGCAGGCTCGACGGCCGCGGTTGCGATGCACCGACGGCGGGCGCCGCGCCGGCCGGTTCATGCACGCCGAAGACCGGGCTGCCCGGCGCCGACGGCCCCGCGGCCTCGCTCGCGGACGACGGCGCCGACTGGATCGCACCGGTCCATACGTGCGGGCCGCTTGCACCTGCGGTGGGCGCCGCCGGCTGCATGCCATCGACAGCCGACGCGCCGCTCGAAGCCGAAGCACCGCTCGAAGCCGAAGCACCGCTCGAAGCCGACGCCCCCGCCGCCGCCGCGGCGCTCGCCCCGCTCACCGGCGCTGCATGCACGACCGGCGCCATCGGCGCGGGCTGCACGGCCGAGCCGGCATGCGGCGCGGATGCGCCGTGCTGCGCGCTCGCCGCCCCGCCCGATGCGGCGGGTGCGGAAGCGGCCGCCGTACCCGACGCAGCGGACGCGCCGGCCGGCGCCAGCGCCGCGCCGGTGGCGTCGAGCGGGGGCAAGGTCAACGTCGCGCCGACTTTCAGGCGGCTCGCGTCGCGCTTCATGAACGCCTGCGGATTGGCGTCGAACAGCGCACGGCCCGCGCGCGCGAGCACGGCCGGATCGTGCGATTGCGTGGCCGCTTTCGCGATGTCGTTCAGCGACTGGCCCGGCTGGACCGTCACGGTAAGCGGAGCGGCGCCGCCGGCGGCGGACGCCGGCAGTTCGCCGGTGCCGACCGCCCACGCCGATGCGGCTGCGCCGAGCGCCAGGATCGCCAGCGCGCCACGCACGGCGCGCGACAGACGGGACTGACGCGGAAACAAGGAAATTCGGGACATCGTTGGCTCTATCGCCGCGCGCGGGCGCGGCTCGGATTCACGGTTGGAAGCGTCAATAAAGTGGCTGCAGAAATGCAAAAGCGTCGCGCGGAACGCGACGCTTTCGGCGGGTCTGTGCGTCGTAACCGCGTAGTTTACTTCACACGATCGGGTTCCGGCCGAATTCGTCGCCCGTAGATGCAACGGCTGCGGGCGGGCGCTCGTGTCGCGCGGGTCCACCTGCGTCAGCCCATGCATCCGATCGATCGAAGCCAACCTGCGCGCGCAGTCGAAAACCATCTCGCAGCGGCATCGCCCCACCGTTCGAATGGCTGCTTTCTGGCGCGTTCATCGCGTGTTCACCTCGTGTACGCCGCAAGATCGCGGCGACAGAAACGCCAACGTCCCCTCGGCAATCCGCCCCGGCCGCCGTTAATGAATTGACAGCCGAAAATCAAAACAAATCGCGACCGGCGATCAAGCTCGCTCCAATTACATCCAATTCTTCGATAAGAAGGCAATTTCCCGCTCTTATCGAAGAAATGAAAATCCACACTCCCGAAGCTCCACCCCACAAGGTTTTCAGCGCCTTCCTCATGCTCCATCGTTCATATGAAAGTGACTACTTTCACATCAATTCAATTTCATTACACAAAATTACACAGATCGATTAATTACCGCCGATACGATCGCCCCTAAACAGGAATCGGCGCATTTCGGCCTCGCGCCTGCCCATGCCGGAAAGGCGGGAGCCCGCTCGGCCAGGCTGCTGCCGTGAAGTGCCGGAGGGCCATCGCGCAGTCGCACGACTGCATTCACTCACCAGCTCGTTACGGGGACCGAACATGGGCTATCAGCAGGGTTTGAGCGGGTTGGCCGGCGCGTCGAGCAAGCTCGACGTGATCGGCAACAACATCGCGAACGCAAACACGGTTGGCTTCAAACAGGGGCGCGCGAATTTCGCCGACATGTACGCGAATTCGGTCGCGACGTCGGTCAACACGCAGATCGGCATCGGCACGCGGCTCGCGTCGGTGCAGCAGAATTTCGGCCAGGGGACGATCGATTCGACGAAGTCGGCGCTCGACGTCGCGATCAACGGCAACGGCTTCTTCCAGATGTCGAGCAACGGCGTGATCACTTATTCGCGCGACGGCACGTTCCACCGCGACAAGAACGGTGCGATCGTCGACGCGCACGGCCGCAACCTGATGGGCTATGCGGCAGGCGCCGTCGGCGCGATCAACACAGCGCAAACGGTGCCGCTGCAAGCGCCGACCGGCAACCTCGCGCCGCGCGCGACGAACAGGATCACCGGCCAGTTCAACCTGAACGCGCAGGACAAGGTGCCGACCAGGACGCCGTTCAACGCGACCGACAACACGACGTACAACTACAACGCGTCGATCCAGGTCTACGACACGCTCGGCGGCTCGCAACAGGTCGCGATGTACTTCGCGAAGCGCGCGGCCGGCACGTGGCAGGCCTACGCGGGCGTGCCGAGCCAGACGCCGACGCATCTCGGCACCGTCACGTTCGACGCATCGGGCCGGATCAGCTCGACGACGTCGGCCGCGACCGGCCAGCCGACGCCGAGCCTCGGCCAGTTCGCGTTCTCGATCCCGAACACGACGGGCGGCGCCAACCCGCAGAACCTGACGCTCGATCTCGGCGGCACGACGCAGTATGGCGGCAAGGACGGCGTGAACAATCTCGCGCAGGACGGCTTCGCGAGCGGCACGTTGACGACGTTCTCGATCGGTGCCCACGGCACGCTGACCGGCAACTACTCGAACGGCCAGAGCGCAGTGCTCGGCCTGATCGCGCTCGCGAACTTCAACAACCCGAACGGGCTCGTGAACATCGGCGGCAACCAGTATGCGGAAACCGCCGCGTCGGGCGTGCCGCAGATCTCCGCGCCGGGCAGCACGAACCACGGCACGCTGCAGGGCAGCGCGCTGGAAAACTCGAACGTCAACCTCACGAACGAGCTCGTGAACCTGATCACCGCGCAGCGCAATTATCAGGCGAATGCGCAGACGATCAAGACCCAGCAGGCCGTCGATCAGACGCTGCTGAACCTGCGCTGAGTCTGCGCTGAACCGCGCATGAAAAACGCGCCGCGCCGGCCCTGAATCTCGAGGCCGACGCGGCGCGTCGTGTCGTGCAGCCCGGCCCGCGGGCCGGACAGCGTGCGGGCTTACTTGTCGAGCAGGATGCGCAGCATGCGGCGCAGCGGCTCGGCCGCACCCCACAGCAGTTGATCGCCGACCGTGAACGCCGACAGGTATTCGCCGCCCATCGCGAGCTTGCGCAGGCGGCCGACCGGCACCGACAGCGTGCCGGTGATCTTCGCCGGCGACAGGTCGCGCATCGACGCTTCACGCTCGTTCGGCACGACCTTCACCCAGTCGTTCGACGACGCGAGGATGCCGTTGATCTCGTCGAGCGGCACGTCCTTCTTGAGCTTGATCGTCAGCGCCTGCGAGTGGCAGCGCATCGCGCCAATCCGCACGCACAGGCCGTCGACCGGGATCGAACCCGGCTCGCCCATCGCCGGCTTGCCGAGGATCTTGTTGGTTTCCGCGCCGCCCTTCCACTCTTCCTTCGACATCCCGTTGCCGAGATCCTTGTCGATCCACGGAATCAGCGAACCGGCGAGCGGCACGCCGAAGTGGCTCGTCGGCATCGCATCGCTGTTCATCGCGGCCAGCACGCGGCGGTCGATGTCGAGAATCGCGGAAGCCGGATCGGCGAGCTGCTCCTGCACCGCGCCGTTCAGCGTGCCCATCTGCGACAGCAGCTCGCGCATGTTCTGCGCGCCCGCGCCCGACGCGGCCTGGTACGTCATCGCCGTCATCCAGTCGACGAGGTTCTCGCGGAACAGGCCGCCGAGCGCCATCAGCATCAGGCTGACCGTGCAGTTGCCGCCGATGAAGTTCTTCGTGCCCTTGACCAGCGCGTCCTTGATCACGTCGAGGTTGACCGGATCGAGAATGATGACCGCGTCGTCCTTCATCCGCAGCGACGATGCCGCGTCGATCCAGTAGCCGTTCCAGCCGGCCGCGCGCAGCTTCGGAAACACGTCGTTCGTGTAGTCGCCGCCCTGGCACGTGATGATCACGTCGCACTTCTTCAGCTCGTCGACGTTGGTCGCGTCCTTGAGCGTGGTCTCGTTTTTCGCGAACGACGGCGCCTTGCCGCCCGTGTTGCTGGTGCTGAAGAACACCGGTTCGATCAGGTCGAAATCGCCCTCTTCCTGCATGCGCTGCATCAGGACGCTGCCGACCATGCCGCGCCAACCTACGAGACCTACGTTCATGACTAACCCTTTGCTTTGAATGGAGCTTCCCCGCCATTTCCGTCCCCGCGTGACCGCGCGGGGAAACAGGCGGGCACGACGGCGATCAGCGTTTAATGATCGTTTTCGTGGTAATGGTTTTCGTGATGACGATGGCGCGCGCACCCGCACGGGCAGTGTTGCCGTGGAGTTTCAGGACCGGGGAGATCAGGGAAATCAGCGCCATCGTTCGAGTCTACACAAAGCCGGTGGCCCGCACAACGGCCAACCGCGCGCGAACCGGCCGATTTTTACGGCCCGTTCGCGCCCTTTTCATCTTAATTGCCGGACTTCATTTCCGTCCGCTTACAGCGCGGCGACCACCGCGTCGCCCATCGCAGCCGTGCCGACCTGCTTGCAGCCCGGCGTCGCGATGTCGCCCGTACGGTAGCCCTGTTCGAGCACCGTTTTCACCGCGCGTTCGATGCGATCGGCCTGCTCCGCGCGATTCAGCGAGTAGCGCAGCAGCATCGCGGCCGACAGGATCGTCGCGAGCGGGTTCGCGATGCCCTTGCCCGCGATGTCCGGCGCCGAACCGTGCGACGGCTCGTACAGACCCTTGTTGTGCTTGTCGAGCGAAGCCGACGGCAGCATGCCGATCGAGCCCGTCAGCATCGACGCCTCATCCGACAGGATGTCGCCGAACATGTTGCCGGTGACGATCACGTCGAACTGCTTCGGCGCCTTCGCGAGCTGCATCGCCGCGTTGTCGACGTACATGTGCGACAGCTCGACGTCCGCGTACTCCTTCGACACGTCGATCATGATGTCGCGCCAGAACTGCGACGTCTCCAGCACGTTCGACTTGTCGACCGACAGCAGCTTCTTCGCGCGTTTTTGCGCGGCCTGGAACGCGACGTGCGCGATGCGGCGCACTTCCGGCTCCGAATAGCGCATCGTGTCGAAGCCCTCGCGCTCGCCGGCGAACGGGCCGTCCGGCGCCGCACGCACGCCGCGCGGCTGGCCGAAGTAGATGTCGCCGTTCAGTTCGCGCACGATCAGGATGTCGAGGCCCGCGACGAGCTCGGGCTTCAGCGGCGACGCATCGACGAGCTGCGGATAGCAGATCGCCGGACGGAAGTTCGCGAACAGCTCAAGGTGCTTGCGCAGCCCGAGGATCGCCTGCTCGGGGCGCAGCGCGCGCTCCAGCGAGTCGTACTTCCAGTCGCCGACCGCGCCGAACAGGATCGCATCGGCCTGCTTCGCGAGCGCCAGCGTCGCGTCGGGCAGCGGATGGCCGCTCGCCTCGTAGCCCGCGCCGCCGACCGGCGCCTGTTCGAGTTCGAACTTCTCGTCGAGTGCGTTCAGCACCTTCACCGCTTCATTGACGATTTCCGGACCGATGCCGTCGCCCGGCAGCACTGCAATCTTCATGCGAAATTCCTGACTGGATAGGGTATTGGGGAAGCAGGCAGGCGGGCGCACGCGCGGCGCGCCCGCAACGCACGATCAGCCGACCAGCTTGGTGTCGAGCCACGGCTGCTTCACGAGCCGCTCCGCTTCGAACTGGCGGATCTTGTCCGCGTAGCGCAGCGTGAGGCCGATGTCGTCGAAGCCGTTCAGCAGGCAGTACTTGCGGAACGCGGCGATCTCGAACGGATACTCGCGGCCGTCGGCCGCGCGCACGACCTGCGCGTCGAGGTCGATCGTCAGTTGATAGCCGTTGAACGCGACCGTCTCGTTGAACAGGTGATCGACCTGCTGCTCGGTCAGCACGATCGGCAGCAGACCGTTCTTGTAGCAGTTGTTGAAGAAGATGTCCGCGAAGCTCGGCGCGATGATCGCGCGGAAGCCGTACTGCTGCAGCGCCCACGGCGCGTGCTCGCGCGAGCTGCCGCAGCCGAAGTTCTTGCGGGCGAGCAGCACCGATGCGCCCTGATAGCGCGGCTGGTTCAGCACGAAATCCGGGTTCAGCGGACGCTTCGAGTTGTCCTGGCCCGGCTCGCCGTGATCGAGATAGCGCCATTCGTCGAACGCGTTCGGACCGAAGCCCGTGCGCTTGATCGACTTCAGGAACTGCTTCGGGATGATCGCGTCGGTGTCGACGTTCTCGCGATCGAGCGGCGCCACGACGCCGGTATGTACAGTGAATTTTTCCATGATCCGTCTATCCGGTTGAAGGGCCGGCACGCGGCCGGCACCCATCGACAAATTCTCGGGTGGCGTCAGTCCGCGGCGCGCTGCAGCGCGTTGCCGGCGGCATGGACGTCCTCGCCGAAGCCTCGGACGGTATTGCAGCCGGCCAGGCCGACGCCCAGCCCCGCGAGCGCCAGCGCGGCGACCAGCCGCGCGATGAGCTTCGATGCCGTCACGCGTTACCCCAGCTGGCGAATGTCGACGAAGTGACCTTCGATCGCCGCGGCCGCCGCCATCGCGGGGCTCACGAGGTGCGTGCGACCGCCCGCGCCCTGCCGGCCTTCGAAGTTGCGGTTCGACGTCGACGCGCAGCGCTCGCCCGGATCGAGCCGGTCGGCGTTCATCGCGAGGCACATCGAGCAGCCCGGCTCGCGCCATTCGAAGCCCGCATCGGTGAACACCTTGTCGAGCCCTTCGCGCTCTGCCTGCGCCTTCACGAGGCCCGAGCCCGGCACGACCATCGCGAGCCGCACGTTCGGGGCGACGCGGCGGTTCAGCTTCTTCACGACGTACGCGGCCGCGCGGATGTCCTCGATCCGTGCGTTCGTGCACGAGCCGATGAAGATCTTGTCGACCTTGATCGATTCGATCGGCGTGTTCGGCTCGAGCGCCATGTAGGCCAGCGCACGCTCCATCGCGTCGCGCTTGACCGGATCCTTTTCGCGCTCGGGATCGGGCACGCGACCGTCGATCGACGTGACCATTTCCGGCGACGTGCCCCACGTGACCTGCGGGACGATCTCGGCCGCATTCAGCTCGACCACGCGGTCGAACTGCGCGCCTTCGTCCGACTTGAACTGGCGCCAGTATTCGACGGCCTGATCCCATTCCGCGCCGGTCGGCACGAACGGACGGCCCTTCAGGTAATCGATCGTCGTATCGTCGACGGCGACCATGCCCGCGCGCGCGCCGGCCTCGATCGCCATGTTGCAGACGGTCATGCGGCCTTCCATCGTCAGCGCGCGAATGGTCGAGCCGCCGAATTCGATCGCATAGCCCGTGCCGCCCGCGGTGCCGATCTTGCCGATGATCGCGAGCACGATGTCCTTCGCGGTACAGCCGCGCGGCAGCGCACCCTCGACCTTCACGAGCATGTTCTTGCTCTTCTTCTGCAGGAGCGTTTGCGTCGCGAGCACGTGCTCGACTTCCGACGTGCCGATGCCGTGCGCGAGCGCGCCGAACGCGCCGTGCGTCGACGTATGCGAATCGCCGCACACGATCGTCATGCCCGGCAGCGTCGCGCCCTGCTCCGGCCCGATGATGTGGACGATGCCCTGGCGCACGTCGTTCATCTTGAACTGCGTGATGCCGAAGGCGTCGCAGTTCGCGTCGAGCGTGTCGACCTGCAGCTTCGAGACGGGATCGGCGATGCCGTGGCTGCGGTCCGTCGTCGGCACGTTGTGGTCCGACACGGCCAGGTTCGCGCTGATGCGCCACACCGGGCGCTGCGCGATCTTCAGCCCTTCGAATGCCTGCGGGCTCGTGACTTCATGCAGCAGTTGACGGTCGATGTAGAGCAGGGTCGTGCCGTCTTCCTCGGTGTGGACCACGTGGGTGTTCCACAGTTTGTCGTAGAGAGTCTGTGCCATGGGTATGCGGGGTCGTTGTGACTACAAGCCTTGCGGATGCGGTCGATTATGCCACGCGCAACGCGCCACGGCGCAGGCCGGACGCGAAAAAACCCATTAAAAACAGTGGTTTGGCTGGTAGTGCCAATACCTGTATCGGCATTACCAGCCAAAACGGGGCACGCACGAGCCGGCGCGCGGCGAGCGCGCGTGCGGCGCCCGTATCCGTGCCCTCGCCTAGCCGTTCGGATATTCGCGATTGATCAGATCGAGCCGCAGCATCGCGAGCTGCATGCCGGCATTGCTCATCAGGTAAAGATCGCGCCGCCGCATCGCCGCCTGCTGCGCCGATGCGTCGTAGACGCCCGGCAGCGACAGTCCCGCCGGCACCGCCGCCTGCATCCCCGCCGCGTTCGATACGCGCACGGCAATCGACGCCTGATCGCGATGGGTGACCACGCCGACCTTGCCGAGCGCCGCGGCCGACCCCGCCCGCCTGACGATCGCGGCGGCCACGCCATCGGGCGTCGGTATCGGGCTGCCCGCGACCGCGGCGGGCGTCGCGATCGACGTCACGCCGGCCGTCAGTCCGTACTTCGACGCGAGCACGCTCGCGACTTCCTGCTGCGCGAAGATCGGCGCCGCGACTTTCTGCCGAAGCTGGAACACGGCATCGGCGATCGCCTCGTTCACGGGCCCCGGCACCGGCGCGGCGGCCGATGCCCCGGCGCGATTCCCGAAGGCGAACGCGACGATCGTGTCGATCGCGGTGGCGTCGACGGTCGGCGGCGTCCACGAGAAAAACGTGTCGAGCAGGTAACCGGTTTCGTCGGCGGCGGTCGCGCGATCGTTCAGTTCGTCGGTCAGCTTGCCGAGCATCTGGCGCTGCAGTTCCGCATCGGAAACGGGGGCGTCGCTCGCGAAAGCGGGTGCGGCGGCGGCACACGATGCGGCGAGCAATGAGGTAGAGGCCAGGAAATGGCGGCGGTTCGTCATGGTCACGGGATTCGAATGAAAAACAACGGGGAGCATCAGCCCTTCGGGAAAGCCTGCATCGTCGCGGTCATCGCGTGCGTCAGCATCTGCGCATACATGTCGTGTACGAGATAGAGGCTGCGGTTGCGCGTCCACGGCTGGCCCGACTGCGGGTCGTACGTCGTCGGCAGCGGCACCTCGGCAACCGCCGCCGCCTGCATGCCCGCCTGCTGCGAGGTCTGGATGCAGCGCTTCGCATGATCGCGATGGCCGACCACCGCGACCGTGCCCATCGCCGCCGCACCGCCCGCGCGCGATACGGCCACGGCCGCGACACCCGAGGTGCTCAGGTACACGATCGAACCGTCGCTCGCGATCACCGGCTCGATCGACGACAGCACGTCGGCGCCCAGCCCGTATTTCGATACGAGAAAGCGCGCGATTTCCCACTGCGCGTAGACCTTGACGGGTTTCAACTGGCGGATGCGGTACACGGCGTCCGCGAGCGCTTCGTTCACCGGCCCCGGATCGGGCAGCGCCGACTGGTTGCCGCCGGTGCTCGATGTATTGCCGCTCGCCGCGTTAGGACGATTGCCGAAGCTGTACGCGACGATCACGCCGATCCGTGCGGCCGGCACCGTCGGCAGCGCCCACGTGAAGCCGACATCGGTGATCGCCGGCACGATCGCATCGACCGTCGCCGCATCGCCGAGCTGGGCGTTCAGTTTCGCGGACATCTGCGCGGCGAGCGCGCTATCGGTCACGGGTGCCGACGTGACGTCGTCGCCGCCGCATGCGCTCAGCAACGGAGCTGCCGCAACGGCGGGTGCGGCAGCAAGAAATTTTCTTCGTGAAGAAACCGACGCATTCAGATTCATAAGAGACAGGAAACGATGCGAACGACGCCGGCAGCAAGTCGCGGCGTTGCAAATCGCGGGTTCAGGGAAATGACCATCGGGCACGTCGCCCGGCTGGAAAACGGGCGACAGGATCGACGCGCGGAGCGGATCGCGGCACCCCGTCGATCGACGATGCTGGATCGTAGTGGGCGTTTATTAAATGGCGGTGAACCTGTCGATCGAAGGCTGACGATCGTCATGCCGTTTCATCGACGGACGCGTGCGTTTCATCCGTGGCGAGCGAACGCAGCCGCCGTTTCACCGGTGGCAAGCACGCGATGCGCGGGCATCGTCGCGCACGGCACGGCCCTCTCCGGATTTCGCGATACGACGACGCAACGCACGTTCCCACGATCCGATCCGGAGCACACGACGATGGCGTTCGGGCTGAACGAATCGCTTGCTCGGCTCGATGAAGAAGGCACGCGGTGCACGACGCCGTTTCGGCACGGCACGCGCGACGTCGAGCGATACCGGCCGCGCATCGAGGACGAGCAGAAGCCGCATCCGCGCGGCGAGGTCGACGTGATCGCCGCCGGCACGTCGTGCTTCGTCGTCGACGGACGCGCATGCGACGTCGTGATCGGCGACGCGCTGTTCGTGCCCGCGCACGCCGAGCATCGCTTCACCGGCTTCTCCGACGATTTCTCGACATGGGTGTTCTTCTACGGCCCCGAAGGCGGCGAACGCGGCGCGTGACGCACGACGCGCACGGCACTTTTCCGGCGATCTCCTAGACTGTCTATTCGCAGCGGGCGCCGCATGGCCGCCCCACCGTCAAGCAGCCGGCAGCATCCGGTGCAACGAACAGGAGAACAGCATGCGATACGAACTCTATTACTGGCCCGAGATCCAGGGACGCGGCGAATACGTGCGGCTCGCGCTCGAGGCGGCCGAAGCCGACTATGTCGACGTCGCGCGCGAATCGGGGCGCGGCATGGGCGTGTCGGCGATGATGCGCATGATGGACAGCACGAAAGCGGAATGCGTGCCGTTCGCGCCGCCGTTCCTGAAGGCGGGCGACGTGGTCGTCGGGCAGACCGCGAACATCCTGCTGTTTCTCGGCACGCGGCTCGGGCTCGCGCCCGACGACGAAGCCGGCCGGCTGTGGGTCCACCAGATCCAGCTGACCGCCGCCGATTTCATCACCGAGATCCACGACACGCACCATCCGATCGGCAGCGGCCTGTACTACGAGGACCAGAAAGCGGAAGCGGCCGAGCGCGCGGCCGATTTCCTCGAGAACCGGCTGCCGAAATTCCTCGGCTACTTCGATCGCGTGCTCGAACAGAATCCGCACAAGAACGGCTATATCGCGGGTAACGCGCTCAGCTATGCGGATCTGACGATGTTCCAGTTGATCGAGGGCCTGCGCTATGCGTTTCCGAAAGCGATGAAGCGCGCGGAGCGCAAGATCGCGGCGCTCGTCGCGCTGCACGATCGCGTCGCGCAGCACCCGCCCGTCGCGCGCTACCTGGAATCGGAGCGCCGCATTCCGTTCAACGACATGGGGATCTTCCGGCACTATCCCGAGCTCGACAAGTAACGGCCCCGCGGGCGCGCAGCGCGCCGTCTACGCGGCGACCGGCGTCTCGTGCAGGTGGCGCCATACGATCACGCCGTCCGCTTCGCGCCGGAACAACGCCGTCGAGCGGCGCACCGTGCGCCGCCCTTCCATGTCGGTCTGCGTCTCGCGATAGCCGATCACCGCGCCGTCGGACCACACCGCAAGGGCGCGCAATTCGTCGATGCCGATCACGAGCCCGGGCCGCGCACCGTGCCCGCGTGAAAACAGCGCATCGACGCCCGCGTAATCGAGCACCGTGCCGGACGTCGTGATCATCGAAAATCCCGGCGAAAAGCGCGCCATCAGCATCGCGAGCCGCCCGGGCTCCGAGCGGCCCGACAGCCAGCGTTCGATATCGACGTGCGTGTCGACGACTTCATTGAAAAACGGATTCGGCAGATTCATGGGGTTCTCAGGTTCTCAGGTTCTCAGGTTCTCAGGTTCTTGGGTTCTTGGGTTCTTGGGTTCTTGGGTTCTTGGGTTCTTGGGTTCTTGGGTTCTTGGGTTCTTGGGTTCTCGGGTTCTCGGGTTCTCGGGTTCTCGGGTTCTCGGGTTCTCGGGTTCTCGGGTTCTCGGGTTCTCAGGGGCGGGATGAAACAGCTTGCACGGCCGGCGTGCGATGCGCGGGAAGCCGCACGACGCAGCCGAGCGGCAGCAACGTCAGCAGCACCGCCAGCCCGAAGCACCAGCGGTACGGGGCCGGCGACGGCGGGCCTGCATCGAGCGCCAGCAACGCATTCAGCGCACTGCCGAGCACGGCCACGCCGACACAAAAGCTCAATTGGCGGTTGATGTTCCAGAGCGCGCTCGCATCGCCCATCCGATCGGGCGACACATCGGCGAATGCCGCGCTTTGCGACGCGCTCGTGCACAGGCTGGCGCCGAATCCCATCGCGACGAACGCCGCGACGCGCATGGCTTCGACGCGCGCCCACGGCGTCGCGAGCAACGCGATGCCGACACAATCGATCGCGATTCCGCACGCGAACAATGGCTTCGCGCCATGGCGCGGAAAACAGCGGCGTGTCGTCGCGATCGCGAAGAAAGCCGCGATCGCCCACGGCAGCATCAGCGCGCCGACATGCGCGGCGCTCAATGCGAGGGCGTTCTGCAGATACAGCGACGCGACGAGATTGACGCCGGTAAAGACGCCCGGCACGCAGAGATAAACCACCACGCCGGCCCGCAACCACGGTTGCGCGAGCAGACGCAGGTCGAGCAGCGGGGAGGTCGCACGGCGCGCGTGTCGCACATAACCGATGCCGGCTGCCGCCGCGGCCGCCAGCATCGCGCACGGAAATGCCGTTCCGCCGGGCTGCCCCGCCGCGGTAAGCCCCAGCAGCAGCGCGACCAGCGCCGCCGCGCTCAGGCCGAGCCCGCGCCAGTCGAGCCGCGGAGGCCGCTCGCGTGCGCCGTCGCGCGGCAGCCATGCCAGCGCGAGCGCCCCGGTCGCAGCCGCAATCGGCACCATGGCGAAGAAGATCGCACGCCACGATCCGCGATCGACGATCGCGCCGCCGATCGCGGGCGACAATGCCGGCACGAGCAATGCGACCATCATCACGATCGACGTGAGGCGCGCGTGTGCGTGCGGCGGATACGCGCGATAGGCGATCGTCTGGCCGACCGGAATCAGCAGCCCGCCGCCCAGCCCCTGGACCAGCCGCCACACGAGCAGCGCGTCGATCGACGGCGCCGCACCGACGCCCGCGCAGCCGACCCCGAACAGCAGCAACGATGCGCCGAACACGCGCCGCTCGCCGCCGCGACGCGCCAACCACGTGCCGAACGGAATCACGACGGTCAGCCCGAGCACGTACATGTTGCCGACCCACGCAAGCTGCGCGACCGATGCGTGCAGCTCGCGCTGCAGCGCCGGATATGCGGCGTTCAGCATGAACATGTTCGCGAGATCGATCGCGAATCCGAGCAGATAGACGGCGGCGATTCTGGAGCGGTCTGGCATGGCGGCGGCCGGGGCATCACGAAACGCCGCAGTGTAGAGGCCGGCGACCGGGCCGGTAAGCGGCCGGATTCGACCGGTCCGGTCGAAAAATTTTGACAATCGGATCATGTGCGGCCACGCTGCAATGCTCGACGCATCGCACGCGACCGCACATTCGGGTACCCTTCGGGCGATTCCATGCACCGACAGGACCGTGCCCCGACCATGGTGAGCCTCGATCGTTTCGTCGTCTTCCGCGCCGTGGTCGAGGCGGGCTCGTTCACGGCCGCCGCGATCACGCTGAACCAGGCACGCGCGGCCGTCAGCTTCAACATCAAGCAGCTCGAAGCCGAGCTGGGCGTGACGCTGCTCACGCGCACCACGCGGCGCGTCGAGCTGACCGATGCCGGCGAGCGGTTCTACCGGCGCTGCCTGCGCGTGCTCGACGAAGCCGAAGGCGCGATCGACGAGGTGCGCGGCGAACATGGCGGGATGGAGGGCATCCTGCGCGTGACGTCGACGGTCGAATATGCGGCACGCATCCTCGCACCGGTGCTGCATGCATTTACCGCGCGGCATCCGGCGTTGCGCGTCCGGCTCGAAACGCATACGTCACAGGCGGACCTCGTGCGCGACCGCTTCGACGTCGCGATCCGGCTCGGCCGCCACAAGCACTTTCGCGAGCTGCCGTATCGCGGCGTCTGCCTCGGCACGTACGACGTGCTGCCCGTGATGGCGCCCGACCTGCCGGCACGCGCCGGCGTTCCGCAACCGGCGTCGCCGGACGCTTTGGCGCGCCTGCCGCAGCTCGGCCACAGCCGGCTCGAACGAATCGCGGAATGGACGCTCACCGATCGCGCGGGCAACGAACATGCGTTCCGGCCGCACGCGAAACCGCGCATCGTCGTCGACAACGCGTCGGTGCTGTGCGAACTGGCGCGCCAGGGCAGCGGCGTCGCGCTGCTGCCCGAATGGCTCGTGCGCGACGATCTCGCAAGCGGTGCGCTGGTCGACGCGCTGCCCGCATACCGCTTTCCGCGGCAAAACGTCTACGCGTTGTACGTCGCGGCGCGGCACGTGCCGCAGAAAGTGCGCGCGTGGGTGGATTTCATGAAGGCGCAGTTGCAGCAGACGCGCTGAACGCGCGGGGCGCGCGGGGCGGCGCGACACGTTTCAACGGCAGCCGGCCATCCGATTCGGCCGGCTCCATCGCCGCGCCACGCAGCGGGCGATCAGTGCGGCTGCCCATGCTGCACGGCCGCCGCGTCGACGGCCTCGACCGAGCGCGTGAGCCACGGCCCGATGTCCATCTCCTCGTAGCGCACGAGCCGGCTCTTGCGCGCGCGGCGATACGCCCACCAGATCGCGACGAACAGCGGAATCCACACATAGATCGACACCACCTCCATCCAGTCGATGCGCGCCGCGAAGAACGCCTGGTAATCCTGACCGAGCGAAATCACGATGCAGACCGCGATCGCGAACAGCGGCCCGAACGGAAACCACTTCGCGCGATACGGCAGTCGATCGAGCCGATAGCCCTGCTTCAGGAAGCCCTTGCGAAACCGGTAATGGCAGACCGCTATGCCGAGCCACGCGATGAAGCCGGTGATGCCGACCGTATTCAGCAGCCACAGATAGATGCGCTGGTTGTTGGTCAACGACGTGAGGAAACACAGCCCGCCGACGGCCATCGTCGCGTACAGCGCGTTGCGCGGCACGCCGCCCGGCGACAGCGTCGCGAACATGGCCGGCGCGCGCCCTTCCGATGCGAGGTTGTACAGCATCCGCGTCGCCGCGTAGGTACCGGAATTGCCGGCCGACAGCACGGCCGTCAGGATCACCAGATTCATCGCGCCGGCGGCGAGCGGGAACCCCGCGTGGCTGAACACCAGCGTAAACGGGCTCACGCCGATGTCGGTCACGTCGCTCTTCAGCAGGTTCGGATCGGTGTACGGTACGAGCAGGCCGATCACGAAGATCGCGAGCACGTAGAACAGCATGATCCGCCAGAAGATCTGCTTCACCGCGCGCGGAATCGTCGTGCGCGGGTTTTCCGATTCGCCGGCCGTGATGCCGACCAGCTCGGTGCCGAGGAACGAAAAACCCGCGATCAGCGCGACGCTCATCATCGCGTGCACGCCGCCGACGAACGGCGCGTCGCCGGTCGTGAAGTTGCGCCAGCCGACCGGATGGCCGGCGCCGGTATGCCCGCTGCCGGTATGCCCGCTACCGAGCACGCCGGCCGCGATCGACAGCCCGGCCGCGATGAACGCGATCACGGTGACGACCTTGATCAGCGAGAACCAGTATTCCGATTCGCCGAAGCCGCGCACCGACAGCGTATTAAGCAGGAAGATCAGCACGAGGAACCCCGCCCCCCACCACACGCCCGGCACCGCCGGAAACCAGTAGCGCATCACGATCTGCGCGGCGACCAGCTCGATCGCGATCGTCACCGCCCAGCTGTACCAGTAAGTCCAGCCGAGCGCGACGCCGAACCCTTCGTCGACGTACTTCTCGCCGTAGATCGCGAACGAGCCCGATACCGGCATCAGCGCGGCCATCTCGCCAAGCCCCGTGACGACGAAGTAGACCATGATCCCGATCGCGAGATACGCGGCGATCGCGCCGCCCGGCCCCGCCTGCGCGACGGACGCGCCTGACGCGACGAACAGCCCCGTGCCGATCGAGCCGCCGATCGCGATCATCGCGATGTGGCGGCCCTGCAGACGGCGTTTCAGCGTCGCCCCGGACGGCTCGGCCGTCTCCGCTGCCGCTTGCATGGCATCCATAGTGTTCATCCTGATGGTGACCCGGTCAACCGATTTGATTTGGAATGCAAATCGATCGACTCGGTCATTCGCGTTGAAAACGGCCCTGCCGGGCCGGTCGCCTCACACGACGCTGCGCTTGATCGCCTGCAGTTCGGCCGTCGTCACGATCTTCTCGATCCGGAATCGCGAGCTTTCCAGCCACGCGTTCGCGATTCGCCGGTATTCGTCGAGATCCTCGCACGCGAGCCGCACGAGAAAATCGAACGTGCCGCTGACGAGCCAGCAATCGAGCACGGCCGGATTCGTGCGCATTTCCTCCTCGAACGGCGCCTGCGAACGTCCGTGGTCAGCCAGTACGATCTGCGCGATCACGACGATCGGCTTGGTCGCGCGCGGCGCGTTGATCACCGCGCGGTACCCTTCGATCACGCCGAGCGCCTCGAGCCGCTCCACGCGCGCCTGGCAGGGGCGCGGCGTGAGATTCACGAGTTCCGACAGCTTGCGGTAGGAAATTCGCCCGTCGGTCCGCAGGATGTCGAGGATCCGGAGATCGATCTTGTCGAGCTGCATCTTCTTGTCGGTCATCCGCGTTCGCTCCGGTCGAGTCGTGGCTCATGCGCGGAACGTCTGCCGTTCCGCGCGGGGCCACATTATCCGGCCGAAGCGGTCGCGCGCCAATCGGCTAGAACCGCAGCGACAGGCAGGTCAGGCCGCCGTCCATCTTGCGGAACTCGCTCGTGTCGATCACGTGCAGCGGCATGCCGAGCGACGCGATCGCGTCATGCACGCGCGGATAACCGGCCGGCGTGATCAGCGTGCCGTTCACGCGCAGCGTGTTGCCGGCATATTCGTCCGCCGCGGAAATCGCGATACGCCGATAGCCGGCGAACGCCGGATGCGCGGCGAGCGCTTCCGTGACGAGCAGTGTGTCGTCGCCGAGCGCGTTGACGACCGATTTCAGGTGCAGGCCGGCGCCGACCGGCACCGCGACGACCGAGTAGCCATGGCGCGACACCAGCGCGTCGAACGCGGCGATGCCTTCCGCGTCGGTGCGGCTCGTCAGGCCGATGAAGAAGCGCTTGCCGACCAGCATCACGTCGCCGCCGTCGAGGCGGCCGGACTGCATCGGCAGCAGGTCGCGATGGGCGGCGAGCGCCGCTTCGATATGAACCGTCTCGCCGCGCCGGGCGGGCGCGCCGGGGCGCGTGATCACCGCGAATTCCGGCGTGACGACGGCGACGTCCTCGACGAAATGCGAATCGGGAAACGCATCCAGCGGCGGCAGTTCGGTCAGCTCGACGCCGAGCCCGCGCAGCGCGTCGCAGTATGCATCGAACTGCATGAGCGTCTTGTCGTAGTCGGGCGCGCCGAGCGCGGCGGTGGTGAGACCCGCGCCGCAGGACGGCGCGGGACGGCGAACGATCGCTTGCGTGAATTGCATCGACTCCTCCATGGTCTGCACCGCATCCGTGCGGCGCACGGGCGGGCGGCGTGGTGTCCGGACCATTATCGGAAGCCAAATTGTGCAATTCGCGTCGATTTCGGCGGCACCGGCAGCCGATTGCGTCGAATTGCGCGCACCACGCAGCGGATTCGGCAGACGGACCGCTCGCCGTGTCGGGCACGGCCGTTTCGCCTGCCGCACGCGCGTTACGCGCCGGGCTCGAATCCCATCTGCGCACGGCCGAGCGCCGTCAACTCGCCCTCCCCCGCGCGCCCGTCGAATTCGACCTCGAAATGATCGGCCGGGAAATCGGGCGGACTGTCGCCACGCAGGAACGCGGAGCGCTGGCGTTGCAGGTACGCATCGTTTTTCGCGCAGCCGGGCGCGGCGGCGATGTACATCACGTTGCTGTCGCCGCTGCCGCGATGCGCATCCTCGACCGCATGCACGACATCGCCGTGCCAGAACACCGCGTCGCCCGGCGCCATGTGCGGGATCGGCACCAGCGCGTCGAGCAGCAGCGCATGCCATTCGGGCCGGATCGACAGCGCGCGGCCGGGACGTGCGCCGCACAGGTCGTCGTCGGCGACGTCGTCCTGCAGCGCACGCAGCACGACATAGGCCATCGCGTTCGCGATCGGGATCAGCTGCAGCGTGCCGTCGCCGGGCCCCTGCGGCGTCAGCGCGGTCCAGCCCTGGAACGTGCGGAACATCGAGCACACGGCCGGCGACGGAATCTCCTCGACGTCGGGACGGAACGCCGCATCGAACGGATCGTAATCGCGCCAGCGGCCGGCCAGCACGTGACGATAGACCTGGCGAAAATTCGCGCCGAGCCAGCGCTCGACGGAGCCGCCGTCGACATGCGGCGACAGCCCAAGCGACGTCGAGCCGGGCGGCCGGCGGCGAATCCGGTCCGCATAGGCGGGCACCTGGTCGGGATCGAAATGCATACGTGCGCCGTCCGCATGCCGCCACAAGCGATTCAGGAACACTCGCGCCTGCGTGAGTGCCGGCGACTGGCGCGCGGCGACCTGCGGCTTCGACCAATAAACGCCGTAGATCTGCGGCTTGCCCGACGCGAGGTTGCCGAAATAGCGGTCTTCCGCGCGCGCGTGCAACCGGTCGGCGAAACGGTTCGCGTCCAGATACGCGCCGATTTCGTCGTTCCAGTCGCGCGCCTGCCGGGCATCGAACACGCCGCGGATCACGACCGCGCCATGCGTGCGAATCGCGGCAATCGCCTGCGGATCCACCTTTCCGTCCGCGATATCCGCGAACGGCACGGCCGGAATCACGTCGCGGCCATGTGCGTGCGCGCGGCGGATCGCGTCGACCTGCCGTGCGATATCGCCTTCCAGCTCGCGGAACGTGGCCGCATAACCGGGCAAATCGGCGCGCAGCGCCCGTTTGGCCGCGCGGATCGCGGCCGGCAGATCGTCAATCGTCAGTTGCATCGTCGTCTCCTCGCTGAAGCGTGTCGTGATGTGCTGTCAGCGTACGGTCGGCGCAGGGTCGCCATCACCACTATCCGGCCAATGATCGATACAATCCTGACAATCGTGCGTCACTCGCGACGATGGCAGACCACGCAGAGCTTGTTGCCGTCCGGGTCGCGGAAATAGGCGCCGTAGTAGTCGCGGTGATAGTGCGGCCGCAGGCCCGGCGGCCCTTCGCAGACACCGCCCTGTCGCAGCGCGAGCGCGTGACAGCGATCGACGTGGGCACGGGTCGGCGCATCGAACGCGATCGTGTGGCCATTGCCCGGTTCGGGCGGCCGGCCATCGAGCGGCTTGCCGAAGAAGAACAGCGGCCGCTCGGCGTCGGCCGGCATCCAGCCCGACCAGCCGTCCGGTTCGCGGAATTTCAGGCGCAGGCCGAGTTCAGCGAACAGCGGCGCGTAGAAGTCGTAGGCGCGCGCCGTATCGCCGACGCCCACGCAAACATGTGAAAACATGGCATCGCTCCGTGGTGACGATCGCTCACGATCATGCCACGATGCGCTGCCCGCCCCTGCCGGAGGCCGCGATGAAACCGCAATACGAACACGTGACGTTCGCACCCGGCTGTTCGATCCGCGTCTATCACCGTCAGCTCGCGCGCATTCCGTTCGAGTGGCATCGCCACCCCGAATACGAGCTGACGCTGACGCTCAACAGCCGCGGCCGGCGCTTCATCGGCGATCATGTCGCGCGCTACGCGGACGACGATCTCGTGCTCGTGCCGCCCAACCTGCCGCATACGTGGTCGTCGAACGCGCGCATCGATCGCGACGCGCCCGAGGTCGCGCTCGTCGTCTGGTTCGACGGCGACTGGGTGCGGCGGCTGGCCGACTGCTGCGCCGAATACGCGCCGCTGCGCTCGCTGCTGCGGCGCGCGGCGCCGGGCCTGCGCTTCGACGTGGAGACGGCCCGCGCGATGCGCGCGCGCCTGCCGCTGTTGCTCGATCCGTCGCCGCGCGCGAGGCTCGCGGCCACGCTCGACACGCTTGCCGATCTCGCGGAAGCCGGCGGCGAACCGCTCGCCACCGCGCACGCGTACGGCCAGCGCGACGGTGCGCCATCGCCGGCCGATCCGGCCGCGCCTGAAGCCGAACGCCTCGATCGCGTGCTCGACGCGATCGACCGGCATTTCCACGAACCGCTGCGCATCGACGCACTCGCCGCTGTCGCGCACCTGTCCGAACGCACGCTGCAACGGCTGTTCGTCCGGCACCTCGGCGAAAGTGTCGGCCGCTACGTGCAACGGCTGCGGCTCGCGCATGCCTGTCGCCATCTCGTCGGCACCGACTGGCCGATCGCGACGGTGGCCGCGCGCTGCGGCATTCCGAACGCCGCGAACTTCAATCGCCAGTTCCTCGCCGCGCGCGGCACGACGCCCGGCGCGTACCGGCTGTTCTTCAAGCAGCACGGCCACGCACCCGACGACGATGCGCCCGCACTCGACACACGGCCGCCGTCGCTGGAGCGCCGCGCCGGATCGGGCCAACGTCGGCCGCGCAAATGAAAACACCCCGACGGGCTGACCCGTCGGGGTGTCGTGGCGCTGCGATTGCCCGACGCGAGCGGCCTGCCGGCCGTTCGCGTCGCACACGGTTTAACGTGCGTTGAGCGGCTTCGCTTCGCGCGGCGTGTCGCCGATGAACAACTGGCGCGGACGGCCGATCTTCTGTTCCGGATCGGCAATCATTTCGTTCCACTGTGCGATCCAGCCGACCGTGCGTGCCATCGCGAAGATACACGTGAACATCGACGTCGGGATACCCAGCGCGCGCTGGACGATGCCCGAGTAGAAGTCGACGTTCGGGTACAGCTTGCGCGACACGAAGTATTCGTCTTCCAGCGCGATCTTCTCGAGCTGCATCGCGAGCTTGAACAGCGGGTCGTCGTGCAGGCCCAGTTCATTCAGCACTTCGTAGCACGTTTCGCGCATCAGCTTCGCACGCGGGTCGTAGTTCTTGTACACGCGGTGACCGAAGCCCATCAGCTTCACGCCCGAATTCTTGTCCTTCACCTGCTTGATGAATTCGGGGATGTTGTCCGGCGAACCGATCTGCTCGAGCATGTTCAGCGCGGCTTCGTTCGCACCGCCGTGCGCCGGGCCCCACAGACAGGCGATACCGGCCGCGATACACGCGAACGGGTTCGCGCCCGACGAACCGGCCAGGCGGACCGTCGACGTCGATGCGTTCTGCTCGTGATCGGCGTGCAGAATCAGGATACGGTCGAGCGCGCGGACCAGCACGTCGTTGACCTTGTACTCTTCGCACGGGTTCGAGAACATCATGTGCATGAAGTTCGCGCTGTACGACAGTTCGTTCTTCGGATAGACGAACGGCTGGCCGATGCTGAACTTGTACGCCATCGCGACGAGCGTCGGCAGCTTCGCGATCATGCGGATTGCCGACACTTCGCGGTGACGCGGATCGTTGATGTCGAGCGAGTCGTGATAGAACGCCGACAGCGCGCCGACGGCCGCCACCAGCACCGCCATCGGGTGCGCGTCGCGACGGAAGCCGCGGAAGAAGAAGTGCATCTGTTCGTGCACCATCGTGTGCTTCGTGACGGTGTCGACGAATTCCTTCTTCTGCGCGGCGTTCGGCAGTTCGCCCTTCAGCAGCAGGTAGCAGCTTTCGAGGAAGTCGGCGTTCTGCGCGAGGTTGTCGATCGGGTAGCCGCGGTACAGCAGTTCGCCCTTGTCGCCGTCGATGTACGTGATCGCCGAATTGCACGAAGCCGTCGACATGAAGCCCGGGTCGTACGTGAACTTGCCGGTCTGGCCGTACAGCTTGCGGATGTCGATCACGTCCGGGCCCATCGTGCCCTTGTAGATCGGCAGTTCGACGCTCGGCGAGTTGTCGCTGAACGATAGCGTGGCTTTAACATCAGACGGAGTCATGGCACATCCTCAATCGAAATAAAGAAACGGGATTCGATAACGGGCGGAACGTGATTACACGTTGCGCAGCATCTCCAACAGCCGGTGAACATCCGGGCTGTCTAGGTCGCCTTCTGGTTCCTTGCGCGCGAGGAGCAAGTCCATCAGGTCGTTGTCGCTCAGATCGAGCAGGCGCGACAACGCGCCTACGTCTGCATCGGTGAGGTCATGCTCGTATCTGCCGAAGAAACGCTCGAACACGATGTCGTTCTCCAGCAGACCCCGCCGTGCGCGCCAGCGAAGGCGCGCACGGCGGTGCGGGTCGGATTGATGCGAATCGTCGCTCATCTCAACCTTAAACCGCGCGGCGAACCATCAGTTCCTTGATCTTGCCGATCGCCTTCGTCGGGTTCAGGCCCTTCGGGCAGACGTCGACGCAGTTCATGATCGTGTGGCAACGGAACAGACGGTACGGGTCTTCCAGATTGTCGAGACGCTCGCCGGTGGCCGTGTCGCGGCTGTCCGCGATGAAGCGGTAAGCCTGCAGCAGGCCGGCCGGGCCGACGAACTTGTCCGGGTTCCACCAGAAGCTCGGGCACGATGTCGAGCAGCTCGCGCACAGAATGCACTCGTACACGCCGTCGAGCTCGTCGCGCTCTTCGGGCGACTGCAGGCGTTCCTTCTCCGGCGGCGGCGCGTCGTTGATCAGGTACGGCTTGATCGAGTGATACTGGTTGAAGAAGTGCGTCATGTCGACGATCAGGTCGCGCACGACGGGCAGGCCCGGCAGCGGGCGCAGCACGATCTTCTGCGGCAGGTCGTTCAGGTTCGTCAGGCACGCGAGACCGTTCTTGCCGTTGATGTTCATCGCGTCCGAGCCGCACACGCCTTCGCGGCAGGAACGGCGGAACGACAGCGTCTCGTCCAGCGCCTTCAGCTTGACCAGTGCGTCGAGCAGCATGCGTTCATGCTGGATCTCGAGCTCGTACGTCTGCATGCGCGGCGCCGCGTCCTTGTCCGGATCGTAGCGGTAGACTTCAAAAATGCGTTTTGCCATTTCGGATTCCTTTGACTCGGCTTAGAACGTGCGCGGCTTCGGCGGCACGGATTCGACCGTCAGCGGCTTCATTTGTACCGGCTTGTAGTCGAGGCGATCGCCTTCGCTGTACCACAGCGTGTGGCGCAGCCAGTTCTCGTCGTCGCGGTGTTCGTAGTCGCTGTGCGCGTGCGCGCCGCGGCTTTCCTTGCGCGCTTCCGCCGACACCATCGTCGCGCGGGCGACTTCGATCAGGTTCTCCAGCTCGAGCGCTTCGACGCGCGCGGTGTTGAACACCTTCGACTTGTCCTTCAGGTGGATGTTTTCCACGCGCGCCTTCAGGCCGGCCATCTGCTCGACGCCTTCCTTCAGCAGTTCCGACGTGCGGAACACGCCTGCGTGCTTCTGCATCGTCGAGCGGATGTCGTTCGCGACGTCCTGCGTGTATTCGCCCGACGTCGACTTGTCGAGCTTCGCCAGGCGCGCCAGCGAGAATTCGCCTGCGTCGGCCGGCAGCGGCTTGTGTTCCTTCTGGTTCTTCACGTGCTCGACGATGTGGTTGCCGGCCGCACGGCCGAACACCACGAGGTCCAGCAGCGAGTTCGTGCCGAGGCGGTTCGCGCCGTGCACGGACACGCACGAGCATTCGCCCACTGCGTAGAAGCCGTTGACCGGTTCCTTGTGATCGCGCGACGTGCCGACGACCTGACCGTGGATGTTGGTCGGGATGCCGCCCATCTGGTAGTGGATCGTCGGGACGACCGGGATCGGTTCCTTGATGCAGTCGACGTTCGCGAACTTCAGCGCGATTTCGCGGATCGACGGCAGACGCTTCATGATCGTCTCGGCGCCGATGTGCGACAGGTCGAGCAGCACGTGATCCTTGTTCGGACCGACGCCGCGGCCTTCCTTGATTTCCTGGTCCATCGAACGCGACACGAAGTCACGCGGCGCCAGATCCTTCAGCGTCGGCGCGTAGCGCTCCATGAAGCGCTCGCCGTTCGAGTTGCGCAGGATGCCGCCCTCGCCGCGCACGCCTTCGGTGATCAGCACGCCCGCGCCGGCCACGCCGGTCGGGTGGAACTGCCAGAACTCCATGTCCTGCAGCGCGATGCCCGAGCGCGCGGCCATGCCGAGGCCGTCGCCGGTGTTGATGAACGCGTTCGTCGATGCCGCGAAGATCCGGCCTGCGCCGCCCGTCGCGAACAGCGTCGTCTTGCCTTCCATGATGTAGACGTCGCCCGTCTCCATTTCGAGCGCCGTCACGCCGAGCACGTCGCCGTCCGCGTCGCGGATCAGGTCGAGTGCCATCCATTCGACGAAGAACTGCGTCTTCGCCTCGACGTTCTGCTGGTACAGCGTGTGCAGCAGCGCGTGACCGGTACGGTCGGCGGCCGCGCAAGCGCGCTGGACCGGCTTCTCGCCGTAGTTCGCGGTGTGGCCGCCGAACGGGCGCTGGTAGATCGTGCCGTCCGCGTTGCGGTCGAACGGCATGCCGAAGTGCTCGAGCTCGTACACGACGTTCGGCGCTTCACGGCACATGAATTCGATCGCGTCCTGGTCGCCGAGCCAGTCGGAGCCCTTGATCGTGTCGTAGAAGTGGAAGTGCCAGTTGTCTTCGCTCATGTTGCCGAGCGACGCACCGATGCCGCCTTGCGCGGCGACCGTGTGCGAACGCGTCGGGAACACCTTCGACAGCACGCCGACCGACAGGCCCGCGCGCGACAGTTGCAGCGCTGCGCGCAAGCCGGAGCCGCCTGCGCCGACGATCACGACGTCGAACTTGCGGCGCGGGAGGGAAGTTTTGATTGCAGCCATTCTTTACACTCTCCAGAGAATCTGCGCGGCATAGCCCGCACATGCGAGCAGCCAGACGATGGTCAGCGATTGCAGCAGCAGGCGCACACCGACGGGCTTCACGTAGTCCATCCAGATGTCGCGCACGCCGACCCATGCGTGGTAGAAGAGGGAGAGCAGCATCACGAAGGTCGCGAGCTTCATCCATTGCGCGGCGAAGATCGATGCCCAGCCTTCGTACGAGAAATCGTGCGCGCCGAAGAAGAGGACGAGCAGAATGACCGTGTAGACCGCCATGATCGTGGCGGTGACGCGCTGCGCGAGCCAGTCGCGCAGGCCGTAGTGTGCGCCGACGACGAGGCGCTTCGAGCCGATTCGGTTATTGGCTGCCATTTTCTTAGAATGCTCCGAACAGTTTGAGTGCCATGGCGATCGTCAGCGCGATCGAGACGACAAAGACGACGACGGCCGTCCGCTTGCCGCCTTCCTTCGAGACGGCGTCGTGGTTGACGTCCATCAGCAGGTGGCGAATGCCGGCGCAGAAATGGTGGAAGAAGGCCCACGACAACGCGAGGACGATCAGCTTGACGACGATGTTGGAGAGGAAAGCCTTGAAGACTTCGAAGCTGAGCTCGGAGGTGAGGCTCTGGTCGAAGAGGAACAGCAGGAACGGCAGGAACAGGAACAGCAGCGCGCCGCTGATACGATGGAGAATCGACAATGTCGCCGCCAGCGGCATGCGATATTTCAACGTGATGTCGCCGATTCCGATGTTCCGGTATTCCGGCCTCGGCTTTCTTACTGCGTCAGTCATGCTAGACCCCTACTATGTTGTCACACTAATCCGCGATTTTAGCGCCTTTTTATATCGCGCTGCAGCGAAAGTCTGCTCTGGATAATTGCGCGAACAAGAACAAAGGCGGCTCGAAACGTGCTTCGCGAGCGTGGGAAACGCGAATGCACGCGGCTGAGCCGAACGTCGTCAGCTCAAGTCATTCTGATAGTAGTACCCGGTTGTGACATACCAGCCGCGACGCACCTCCACCGGCCGGTCCCCGTACGTATAGGACACGCGCTCGACCGACAGCAGCGGGAAGCCCGCCGGCACGTGCAGCAGGTCGGCCACCGCCGGATCCGCCGCCACCGCGCGGATCTTCTCCGTCGCGCGGATCATCCGCGTACCGAACTCCGTCTCGAACATCGCGTAGAGCGGCCCCTTGTACTCGCTCAGCCGCTCGAACGTGAGCCCGCGGAACATCGCGCCCGGCAGCCAGATCTCGTCGAGCACCGTCACTTCGCCGTCGAATTCCAGCAGGCGGCGCACCTGCACGACCGGATCGGCGGGCTTCAGGTCGAGCTGCCGCGCGATCTCGGCCGGCGCGCGCAGGCGCCGGCATTCGAGCAGACGGCTCACGTGCGGGTGCTCGGCGCCGTCGTCGGCCAGCAGACGCAGGAAGCGGAATTGCGCGCGATCCTCGTTGTGCGTTGCAACAAAAGTGCCCTTACCCTGCCGCCGGACCACGAGGTTCTCGGCGGCCAGCTCGTCGATCGCCTTGCGCACGGTGCCCTGGCTGACCTTGTAGCGGGCCGCGAGCTCCACTTCGCTGGGGATGATCTCACCGGGCTTCCATTCGCCGGATTCGAGACTTTGCGTGATCAGTGACTTGATCTGCTGGTATAACGGGCTGAACGTCGGCGACGCGGACGCCGCGGGCGAGGCTGCGGGATCGCCCGCGCCCGGCTGCCCTGGGCCGCCTGCGCCGGTCTGATTCGCGGTGTTCGCCTGGTTCGATGTCATGGCGCGCATTTCATCACAAACCGCACTTTTTCGTCCACTCAATTTCCGCAAAACATCTGTCTTATATAAGACATATGATACCGTTTGACTTTGCGCGTGACGGCTCCTACACTCCCGGTCGAGCAAGGGTTCGCGGGTGCAACAGCGCGTCCCCGGCTACGTGCCTCGGCCGTCTCCAGGTTCACCGCGTCCGCCATCGCGAGTCCTCCGCCCTGCTTCAATGCAACGCTACGCACAACGCGCATAGAATGGCGTTTTCGCTCGCGTCCAACGCTTCACCCGTCCTGGAGATTTTCAATGGCTAAGCCCGCAAAGCGCGTTGCCGTCACCGGCGCCGCAGGTCAAATCGCTTACTCCCTGCTGTTCCGCATCGCGAACGGCGACCTGCTCGGCAAGGATCAGCCGGTCATCCTGCAACTGCTCGACCTCCCGCAAGCCCAAGCCGCCGTCAAAGGCGTCGTGATGGAACTCGACGACTGCGCGTTCCCGCTGCTCGCGGGCGTCGTGATCACCGACGATCCGAAGGTGGCATTCAAGGATGCAGACGTCGCGCTGCTGGTCGGTGCGCGTCCGCGCTCGAAGGGCATGGAGCGCAAGGACCTGCTGTCGGCGAACGCCGAGATCTTCACGGTTCAGGGCGCTGCGCTGAACGAAGTCGCCAGCCGCGACGTGAAGGTGCTGGTCGTCGGCAACCCGGCGAACACGAACGCGTACATCGCGATGAAGTCGGCGCCGGATCTGCCGAAGAAGAACTTCACGGCCATGCTGCGCCTGGACCACAACCGCGCGCTGTCGCAGCTCGCCGCCAAGTCGGGCAAGCCGGTCGCGTCGATCGAGAAGCTCGCCGTGTGGGGCAACCACTCGCCGACGATGTACCCCGACTTCCGCTTCGCGACCGCCGAAGGCGAATCGCTGCTGAAGCTGATCAACGACGACGTGTGGAACCGCGACACGTTCATCCCGACCGTCGGCAAGCGCGGCGCGGCGATCATCGAAGCGCGCGGCCTGTCGTCGGCCGCGTCGGCAGCCAACGCGGCGATCGACCACGTCCGTGACTGGGTGCTCGGCACGAACGGCAAGTGGGTCACGATGGGCATCCCGTCGGACGGCTCGTACGGCATCCCCGAAGACATCATCTACGGCGTGCCGGTCACCTGCGAAAACGGCGAGTACAAGCGTGTCGAAGGCCTGGAAATCGACGCGTTCTCGCGCGAGAAGATGGACGGCACGCTGGCCGAGCTGCTCGAAGAGCGCGACGGCGTCGCCCACCTGCTGAAGAATTAAGCCTCACGCATCGCGCCGGGCGGCCTTCGGGGGTGCCCGGCTTCGGCACGGGCCGGCACGCCGCCGGCCCTGCCGATCGATCCGATCCGCGCACGTTTTGCCGCCCGCGCCCGCCGCGCGCCGGCCCAGAACCTGCCCGAATCCGATTTTCTCCACGTTGACCCGCTTCCCTGACGTAGACGAGATGGCCGCGCTCACTCCTGCACAAGTGCTGTACGACGGGGCGTCACCGCCCGCGATCCTGCCCTGCTGCGATCACTACGCGGGCAGCGAGAAGCTGATGCGCAAGTCGCTCGCACTGCAGGCCGAACTGGGCCCCGTGTTCGACGTCACGCTCGACTGCGAGGATGGCGCGGCCGTCGGCCAGGAAGCCGCGCACGCGGCGCTCGTCGCCGATCTGCTCGGCAGCGCCGAGAACCGCTTCGGCCGCGTCGGCGTCCGCATCCACGACTTTTCCCACCCGCACTGGCGCGACGACGTGCGCATCGTGCTGCGCGCATCCCGCGTACCCGCCTACATCACGCTGCCGAAGGTCGCGAACGCCGCCGACGCGGCCGAAATGACCGCGTTCATCGAAGGCACGCGCCGCGAGCTCGGCATCGCGCAGCCGATCGCGGTCGACGTGCTGGTCGAGACGCACGGCGCGCTCGCGCAGGCGGCCGCCCTCGCCGCGCTGCCGACGGTCGGCACGCTGAGCTTCGGGCTGATGGATTTCGTCTCCGCGCACCACGGCGCGATCCCCGATTCCGCGATGCGATCGCCCGGCCAGTTCGACCATCCGCTCGTACGCCGCGCGAAGCTGGAAATCGCCTCGGCCTGTCACGCGCACGGCAAGACGCCGTCGCACAACGTGACGACCGAGGTGCGCGACATGGGCGTCGTCGCCGGCGACGCACGCCGCGCGCGAGACGAATTCGCATTCACGCGGATGTGGAGCATCCACCCCGCGCAGATCCGCCCGATCGTCGACGCGTTCGCACCGCGCACCGACGAAGTCACGCTGGCCGCCGAGATCCTGCTGGCCGCGCAGGCCGCCGACTGGGGCCCGACGCGCCACGGTGATACGCTGCACGATCGCGCGAGTTATCGTTATTACTGGTCGGTGCTGCGCCGCGCGCGGGCCACCGGCCAGCCCGTACCGGACGAGGCCGCGCCGCTGTTCGGCCCGGCCGCCGCGGGCGCCGCGCATTGAGTGTGCGCCGCCGGCCGATACACGAGTTTCATGCATTCGCGGTTTCGCGAACCGGATAGACGTTTGCGAAACGACAAAAAACGTAACGGAGCCCGAAAACCTGATGTATGCGCGGCCAAATAGGTGAAAATAGCGGCCGCTGCGCGCTTTCGGGGCGCGTGCAGTTTCAAACCGGCCGGCGGTTTCGATTGCCGGCCCTTGTCAACTGATTATCGAAAGGTTCTGACTCCATGAAGAAACTCCTGATCGCTACCGCCATCGGCGCCTTGTCCGCCACGATGCTGGTGTCGGCTCCGAGCGCGTTTGCCCAGGGTACGGCCACCACGACCGCGAAGAAGGCCACGGCCAAGCGCCCGGCGCCGGCCAAGCGCATCATCCCGCGCAGCAAGAAGGCGCAGGCACGCGCGGCCGCCAAGGTCGATCCGGTACCGGACGGCGCGGTCAAGTGGTCCTGCAAGGAAGGTCTGTCGTTCGACCTCGCCGGCGACATGAAGCGCGACCAGGTCGTCACGGTTCACTGGGCGAAGAAGAACTACAAGCTGCCGCGTCAGGCCACGACGACGGGCGCCGACACGTTCTACGATCCGGCAGCCGGCTTCAAGCTGGTCGTGATCCCGAGCAAGGCGATGCTGTTCTCCGACGCAAACGGCGGCGAGCGCCTCGCTGACGAATGCGTCACGCCGGAAATGGCACAAGGCGGCGCAGCGCCGACGCAGGCGAACGAACTGAAGCCGGCAACGAACTAAGCACGTTCCTCCCGGCCCCTCGATGTCCGCCCCGGTCTCCAACGCCCGCCCTGCTCCGGATACGGTACTCGTCGACATCGTCGACTACGTGCTGAACCCCGGCATCGACAGCGCGCTCGCGCTGGAGACGGCGCGTCATTGCCTGATCGACACGCTCGGATGCGGACTCGAGGCGCTGTCCTACCCTGCCTGCACCAAGCTGCTCGGCCCGGTCGTGCCCGGCACGATCGTACCGAACGGCGCGAAGGTGCCCGGCACGTCCTTCCAGCTCGATCCCGTCCAGGCCGCGTTCGGCATCGGCGCGATGATCCGCTGGCTGGACTTCAACGACACCTGGCTCGCCGCCGAATGGGGTCATCCGTCCGACAACCTCGGCGGGATCCTGGCGACGGCCGACTGGCTCTCCCGCACGGCCCGCGCGGCCGGCCGGAAGCCGCTCACGATGCGCGACGTGCTGGTCGCAATGATCCAGGCCCACGAGATCCAGGGCTGCCTCGCGCTCGAGAACGCGTTCAACGCGGTCGGGCTCGACCACGTGCTGCTCGTGAAGGTCGCGTCGACGGCCGTCGTCGGCCGGCTGCTCGGGCTCACGCGCGACGAGCTGATCAACGCGGTCTCCCATGCGTTCGTCGACGGGCACGCGCTGCGTACCTACCGCCATGCGCCGAACACCGGTTCGCGCAAGTCCTGGGCGGCCGGCGACGCCACGTCCCGCGCGGTGCGCCTCGCGCTGATCGCGAAAACGGGTGAAATGGGCTATCCGTCGGCGCTCACCGCCAAGACCTGGGGCTTCTACGACGTGCTGTTCGACGGCAAGCCGTTCCGCTTCCAGCGCCCGTACGGCACGTACGTGATGGAAAACGTGCTGTTCAAGATTGCGTTCCCCGCCGAATTCCATGCGCAGACGGCCGCCGAGGCCGCGCTGCAACTGCACGCGCAGCTCGCCGCGGCGGGCCGCACGACCGACGACATCGCGCGGATCACGATCCGCACGCATGCGGCCGCCATCCGCATCATCGACAAGCAGGGTCCGCTCGCCAATCCGGCCGACCGCGACCACTGCATCCAGTACATGGTCGCCGTGCCGCTGCTGTTCGGCCGGCTGACCGCGGCCGACTACGAAGACGCGGCCGCGGCCGACCCGCGCATCGACGCGCTGCGTGCGAAGACCGTGTGCGTCGAGGATCCGCAGTTCACGAAGGATTATCACGATCCGGACAAGCGATCGATCGCAAATGCGCTGACGATCGAGTTCACGGACGGATCGAAGCTTGCCGAAGTGGCGGTCGAGTACCCGCTCGGCCATCGGCGGCGCCGTGCGGACGGCATCCCGCTGCTGGTCGACAAATTCCGCACCAACCTCGCCCGCCGCTTCCCGGCCAAGCAGCAACAAGCGATTCTCGACGTGTCGCTGGACCAGGCAAAGCTCGACGCGATGCCGGTCGATGAGTACGTCGACTTGTATGTGATATAGCCCCCACAGGACACGTTGTTTCCTAGCCTCAAACCCAGGAAAATCACCATGGCCCACAATCTCCACAAGACCCTCAAGGAATTCGACAGCGGTTCCGGCAAAGGCAAGTTCTACTCGCTGCCGCAACTCGGCAAGGAACTGAAGACGAAGATCGAGCGCCTGCCGGTGTCGATCCGCATCGTGCTCGAGTCCGTGCTGCGCAACTACGACGGCAAGAAGATCACCGAAGAGCACATCGAGCAGCTCGCGAACTGGAAGCCGACCGCGAAACGTGTCGACGAGATTCCGTTCGTCGTGTCGCGCGTCGTGCTGCAGGACTTCACGGGCGTGCCGCTGCTGGCCGACATCGCGGCCATGCGCGGCGTCGCCGAGCGCACGGGCAAGAACCCGAAGAAGATCGAGCCGCTGGTGCCGGTCGATCTCGTCGTCGATCACTCGGTCCAGATCGACTACTTCCGCCAGAAGGACGCGCTCGACCTGAACATGAAGCTGGAATTCCAGCGCAACAACGAGCGCTACCAGTTCATGAAGTGGGGCATGCAGGCGTTCGACACGTTCAAGGTCGTGCCGCCGGGCGTCGGCATCGTGCACCAGGTGAACCTCGAATATCTCGCGCGCGGCGTCCACAAGAAGACCGACGGCGCCGATACCGTGTACTACCCGGACACCCTCGTCGGCACGGACAGCCACACGACGATGATCAACGGCATCGGCGTGGTCGGCTGGGGCGTGGGCGGCATCGAGGCGGAAGCCGGCATGCTCGGCCAGCCGGTGTATTTCCTGACGCCGGACGTGGTCGGCGTCGAGCTCAAGGGCAGGCTGCGCGAAGGCGTGACGGCCACCGACCTGGTGCTGACGATCACCGAAATGCTGCGCAAGGAGAAGGTCGTCGGCAAGTTCGTCGAATTCTTCGGCGAAGGCACGCAGTCGCTGTCGCTGCCGGACCGCGCGACGATCGGCAACATGGCGCCGGAATACGGCGCGACGATGGGCTTCTTCCCGGTCGACGAAAAGACGATCGAGTACTTCGAAGGCACGGGCCGCACGAAGGCCGAGATCGCCGCGTTCGAAAACTACTTCAAGGCGCAGAACCTGTTCGGCATCCCGAAGGCCGGCGACATCGACTACACGAAGACGGTGACGCTCGACCTGGCGACGGTTGCCCCGTCGCTGGCCGGCCCGAAGCGCCCGCAGGATCGCATCGAGATCGGCAACGTCAAGTCGACGTTCACCGACCTGTTCTCGAAGCCGGTCGCGGAGAACGGCTTCGCGAAGAAGGCGGAAGACCTGAACACGCAGTACACGACGAGCAACGGCGTCGACGTGAAGAACGGCGACGTGCTGATCGCCGCGATCACGTCGTGCACGAACACGTCGAACCCGAGCGTGCTGCTGGCTGCCGGCCTGCTCGCGAAGAAGGCGGTCGAGGCCGGCCTCACGGTCGACCCGAAGATCAAGACCTCGCTCGCGCCGGGATCGCGCATCGTCACCGAATACCTGACGAAGACGGGCCTGCTGCCCTACCTGTCGAAGCTCGGCTTCGAAGTCGCGGCCTATGGCTGCACGACCTGTATCGGCAACGCGGGCGACCTGACGCCGGAACTGAACGAAGCGATCACGAAGAACGACATCGTCGCGGCGGCCGTGCTGTCGGGCAACCGTAACTTCGAAGCGCGCATTCACCCGAACATCCGCGCGAACTTCCTCGCGTCGCCGCCGCTCGTCGTCGCGTACGCGATCGCCGGCAACATCACGCGCGACCTGATGACCGAGCCGGTCGGCAAGGGCAAGGGCGGCCGCGACATCTACCTCGGCGACATCTGGCCGACGAGCGACGAAATCCACGCGCTGCTCAAGTTCGCGCTCGATCCGAAGAAGTTCGAGGACAACTACTCGAAGCTGACCAAGAAGGGCGACCTCTGGAGCAAGATCGAGGGCGAATCGGGCGAGGTCTACGACTGGCCGAAGTCGACCTACATCGCCGAGCCGCCGTTCTTCGGCAACGACTTCTCGATGGAGCCGGCTGCATCGATTCCGACGGTCAAGGGCGCGCGTGCGCTCGGCATCTTCGGCGACTCGGTCACGACCGACCACATCAGCCCGGCAGGCTCGATCAAGGAAGATTCGCCGGCCGGCAAGTGGCTGAAGGAAAACGGCGTGCAGAAGGCCGACTTCAACAGCTACGGCTCGCGCCGCGGCAACCACGACGTGATGATGCGCGGCACGTTCGCGAACGTCCGGATCAAGAACCTGATGATCCCGGCGAAGGCCGACGGCACGCGCGTCGAGGGCGGCCTGACGATCCACCAGCCGAGCGGCGAACAGCTGTCGATCTACGACGCAGCGATGAAGTACGTCGACGCCGGCACGCCGACCGTCGTGTTCGCGGGCGAGGAGTACGGCACGGGCTCGTCGCGCGACTGGGCCGCGAAGGGCACGCAGTTGCTCGGCGTGAAGGCCGTGATCGCGCGCAGCTTCGAGCGCATCCACCGCTCGAACCTGGTCGGCATGGGCGTGCTGCCGCTGCAGTTCAAGGGTGCGGACAGCGTCCAGTCGCTCGGCATCACCGGCGAAGAGACGTACGACATCGAAGGCCTCGGCGACGACTTCAAGCCGCAGCAGGACGTCACGCTCGTGATCCATCGCAAGAACGGCGAAACCCAGCGCGTGCCGGTGCTGCTGCGCATCGATACGCCGATCGAAGTCGACTACTACAAGCACGGCGGGATCCTGCCGTTCGTGCTGCGCTCGCTGCTCGCAGCGTAAGCGCGCAGCCGTTGCAGGCGCCGCAGCCGCCTCGCGGGCGGTTGCGGCCGATTTGGATGCCCGACCTCGTGTCGGGCTTTTTTTCGCCCGTGCTTTACGTGGCTGTACGCGGCTTTACGCGCCCTTAAGTGCCTTAAGCCGCCTTGTCTGCGCGCGCCTTCGCGCCCGAGCCTCGCGCGTTCTTCTTCAGGTGCGTACGGTTGTATTCGATCGCCGCGCGCACGAGATTCTTCAACGCCCGCTTGTCGAGCTTGTCGCCTTCGAACAGATCGATCGCGCGTCGCGCATTGCCGTCGAGGCCGTCGTTGAACAGCTTGTCCGGATCGGGGAGCTGCGCGCCGTGCATGAACGTCACTTTCACCTTGCCCTTGTGCGCGTTCGCGACCGCGATCGTCCCGTCGCACGACCAGACGGGGCTGCCCATCCATTTCCATTCCTCGACGATGCCCGCTTGCGCCGCAAGGATCGTCTGGCGCACGTCGGCCAAGGTCTTGCCGCGCCAGTCGGCGATGCCCGCGATCAGCGCATCGATGCGCGCCGACGGCGTGAGGTCCGGTGCACTCATGCGCGGGCCTCCGTGCCTTCGTCGGGACGCGACAGCACCTGTGCGAGCGAGTCGAAGAACCGTACCCAGCCGTACTGCGCGCCGCGGTACGCCTGCTCCTGGTCGGGGCGGAAGCCGACCTGCTCCATGCGCAGGTGCGTGCCGGCCGGCGTCGGCGTGAGCGTCCACGTCACGATGCTGTCGAGCCCGTGCGCCGCCCACGTATAGGACAGCGTGCGATGCGGCTCGATCGTGAGGACCGTGCAGTCGACCGAGCCCCAGTCCGCGCGGAAATGGAAGGCATGGCCCGCGACGGGCGCGAAGTCGCTCTTCATGAGCCACACCTCGATCAGGTGCGGTTGCGTGAGCGCGCGCCAGATCTTCTCCGGCGGATGGGGCAGCTCCCGGTCGACGACGACGGAGCGCGTTTCGGTAGTGGCTTGGTTCATTACTGGTCCATCCTTTTGAGCAGATCTTCGAGGGCATCGAACCGGCTCTGCCAGAAGCCTGCCATCTGGCTCGTCCAGTCGATCAACGGGGCCAGCGCTTTCGGCTGCGCGCTGTAGTGCGTCTGCCGGCCTTCGTGACGGTCGTTCACGAGTCCGGCCTGCTTCAGTACGCCAAGGTGTTTCGACACGGCCGGCTGCGAGACGCCCGCATGGGCCGTCAGCGCGGCAACCGTCAGTTCCCCCTCCGCGCACAGCCGCTCGAAAAGCGCGCGGCGCGTGGGATCGGCAAGCGTTCTGAAAAGCGTGTCCTGAGCAGTTTGCATGTCGTCCTTCGATTCATAACCGATCGGTTATGAATCGAAGGATATCCGCTGATCGGCATACGTCAAGGCAGAATTTCGCGCACCACGCGGATCGATCTCTGCACGACCGCCACGTGCGCCGCACCGGCTCGAGCCGACGCCGGAGATTCGAGTCTTTCCTCTAATTCACGATTACGACGTGCGATCCGAAAGCCGCCTGCAAGACTGGCCGATGCGCCGTTCCACAGTTCGGGAAACGTTCGGGGTCGGCCGGCTCCGTTCGCGTCCCTGCGCGAATCGGTTCCTGACGAGTCGCTTCCAATGACCACATAGTGCGATCCGACGTACAGCCATTGACACGCAAACGCCATGCATCCGCGCGGCGCGCCCGTCCACGACCGCGCACATTCCGATGCTGCAACGAGCGACGCGTGCGCGGGAGCGACGCGCGTTGCCACGCCTTCGCACCGCGAACCGGTTCCGCTCACCGGCGCCGCCACTCCCGGCGCGCACGGCGCCGCGCATGCACTCATGCGCCCCCGTTGTCAGAACTGACAGCTATGGAAACTGGCAGCTACCCGAACGGCACCGACGCCCTACGCTCGTCACCGCTCGCGGCCCCACAAGGGCCGGGGGTTCCAGTAACGTCGCCTCTCCTAAAAAAGGACTCCCGATGAAAAGGAACGCCTGGTTTGCCCTTCCCCTTCCGTCGCCCCGCCGCCTTGCGTGCGTGGCACCGCTCGTGTTCGCCGCCGCGGCGGCGCACGCGGCGACGGATTGGGTCGATACCCATACGAAGGCCTTTCTGACCGGCCCGCAGTTGATGGCGCGCAGTGCGGCGCCGTCGCTCGAACTCGCGGCCGGCGAGACGACCGACGTCGTCGTCAGCCTGAAGCTGCGCAACGCCGCCCAGCTCAAGCAACTGGCGCGCGACGTGAACCGGCCCGGCAGCGCGCATTACCGCCAGTACCTGACGCACGAGCAGTTCCTCGCGAACTACGCGCCGACCGACGCGCAGGTGAAGTCGGTCGTCGACTATCTGCACAAGAGCGGCTTCGTGAACGTCGAAGTCGCGCCGAACCGGCTGCTGGTTTCCGCGCACGGCACGGCTGGCACGGTGAAGACCGCGTTCAACACGTCGCTCGTGCACTTCCAGTACGCGGGCCGCTCGGGCTTCGCCAACACGTCGACCGCGCAGGTGCCGCGTGCACTCGGCGACGTCGTCGGCTCGGTGCTCGGGCTGCAAAGTGTCGCGCGTGCGCGGCCGATGCTGCGCGTCGGCAACGTGGCGAAGCCGCAGGCGCTCGCGGCCGGCACGGCGACGGGCCACTACCCGAAGGAATTCCCGGGCCTCTACAACGCGACCGGCGTGCCGACCGCGGCCGGCGTGACCGTCGGCATCATCACGATCGGCGGCGTATCGCAGACGCTGCAGGACCTGAAGCAGTTCACGTCGAGCAACGGCTACGGCACGGTCGCGACGCAGACCGTCAAGACCAACGGCACGGGCGGCAGCTACACCGACGACCAGGACGGCCAGGGCGAATGGGATCTCGACAGCCAGTCGATCGTCGGCTCGGCCGGCGGCCAGGTCGGCAAGCTGGTGTTCTACATGGCGGACCTCAACGCCGCCGGCAACACGGGCCTCACGCAGGCGTTCAACCGTGCGGTGTCGGACAACACCGCGAAGGTGATCAACGTCTCGCTCGGCTGGTGCGAAACCGATGCGAACGCGGACGGCACGCTCGACGCCGAGGAACAGATCTTCACGACGGCGGCCGCGCAGGGCCAGACGTTCTCGGTATCGTCCGGCGACGAAGGCGTGTACGAGTGCAACAACCGCGGCTACCCGGACGGCGCGAACTACACGGTGTCGTGGCCGGCTTCGTCGCCGCACGTGCTCGCGATCGGCGGCACGACGCTCTACACGACGTCGGCCGGCGCGTTCTCGAAGGAGACGGTGTGGAACGAAGGGCTCGATTCGAACGGCAAGCTGTGGGCGACGGGCGGGGGCGTCAGCACGATCCTGCCGGCGCCGGCGTGGCAGTCGGGCAGCAACCGTCAACTGCCGGACGTGTCGTTCGACGCCGCGCAGAGCACGGGCGCGTACATCTACAACTACGGCCAGTTGCAGCAGATCGGCGGCACGAGCCTCGCCGCGCCGATCTTCACGGGCTTCTGGGCGCGGCTGCTCGCGGCGAACGGCACGGGCCTCGGCTTCCCTGCCGGCAACTTCTACGCGGACATTCCGGCGAACCCGTCGCTCGTGCGCTATGACGTCGTGTCGGGGAACAACGGCTATCAGGGGTACGGCTACAACGCAGGCACCGGCTGGGATCCGACGACCGGCTTCGGCAGCCTGAACATCGCGAACCTCAACCAGCTGATCAAGTCCGGCGGGTTCTGAGCGATGCATGAAGACCGGCGCGCGGCAATGGTTGCCGTGCGCCGGCTTGGATGGATCGTGCCGTGCCCTACTCCGTCGCCGGTTCCTTTACGCGCTCCGACACGACCGGTGCGCCGGCCCGATGCGACGGCGCGAACAGCCGCAGCCCGCTCGCGACGCTCGCCGCGCCCGCAAAGCCCGCCCCGAGCATCAACGCAAGCGTCGGCCCGTGGCGCCCCGCGATCCCGAACGACAGTGCAACCAGCGCCGCGCCCGTCGCCTGCCCGATCAGCCGCGCGGTCGCGATGATCCCGCTCGCGCCGCCGCTGCGCTCGGGCGGCGCGCTCGACATCAGCGCTTTCAGGTTAGGCGACTGGAAGAAGCCGAAGCCCGCGCCGCACAGCATCATCCGCCAGCCGATATCGACGACGCCCGGCGACACCGGCAGCGCGGCGAGCGACACCATGCCCGCACTCAGCAACGCCAGGCCGATCGCACCGAGCAGCCCGGGCGGATAACGATCCGACAGCCGCCCCGCGATCGGCGCGGCGAGCGCGACGATCGCCGACCACGGCGTCATCAGGAACCCCGTTTCGACCGCGTTGCGATGCAGAACGGTTTCGAAATAGAACGGCAGCGACACGAATGCGAGCCCCTGCGCGGCGAACGCGCACACGGCGGTCAGCGCGGACAGCGTGAACACGGGCCGACGGAACAGGTCGACCGGCAGCATCGGCGCCGGATGCCCGGCATGGCGGCGGATCAGCAGCCAGCCGAACGAGAAGGCTATCGCGGCCGCCGCGAACACGACCGTCAGCGGCCCGCGCTGCGCGAATTCGCCGAGCGCGAAGATCAGCGACGCGAACGTGATCACGTTGAACAGCGCCGCAACCGGATCGAACGCATGCTTGCCGCGCGCCGTCTGCGGCAGCGACGGAATCGCCACGGCGAGCGCGCACACGCCGAGCGGCACGTTCACCGCGAACAGCCACGGCCACGCGGCCACCGACAGGATCAGCGACGCGATCGTCGGCCCCACCGCGAACGACACGCCGACGACGAGCGCGTTGAAACCGACGCCGCGCCCGAGCCGGTGCGCGGGAAACAGGCCGCGGATCAGCGCGACGTTGACGCTCATGATCGCGCTCGCGCCGAAGCCCTGCACGATGCGCGCGGCCGTCAGCGTCGGCAGCGTCGACGCGAGCGAACACCCGAGCGACGCCAGCGTGAACACCGCCAGCCCGGCGACATACACGCGCTTGTGGCCGACGATGTCGCCGAGCGACGCGAACGGCAGCAGCGTCGCGACCATCGCGAGCTGATAGGCATTGATGATCCACACGGACGCGGCCGGCGACGCATGCAGGTCGGCCGCGATGGCGGGCAGCGCGGTGTTCGCGATCGCGGTGTCGAGCGTCGCGAGCGCGACGGCCAGCAGCACGGCGGACATCGCGCGCCAGTTGACGGCCGGCTCGTGCGCGCCGGCGGGGGAAGCGAATTCGGACAAGATGGGCTCGGCTGACGAGCGACGCGCAGCGTCGCGGATTGAGCGGCGCGGCACCGCATCCTCCGTGCAACGGCAACGGAGCGCGCGGCGCCGCGAGCCGTATTGTTGCAGAGCCGCATCGAACGTGCAGGCGGCCGCCTCGTCAGTCGGCAAAATGAAAGCTTCGCCACGCCGCGCCGGGTGCGCGGCATCGTTGAAAACGCAACGATCGGCGGCCTTACGGCCCGCCGAACGGGGCGGCCGGCGCCGCTATTTACGACACCGCACGCCGCGCATTGCGGCCGCGCAGCCATTCGAGCGCGAGCAGCAGGCTCGTCGAGAAGACGATCAGGATCGTCGCGAGCGCGGCGATCGTCGGGCTGATGTTCTCGCGAATGCCCGTAAACATCTGGCGCGGCAGCGTCGTCTGGTCCGCGCCCGCGAGGAACAGCGTGACGACCACTTCGTCGAACGACGTCGCGAATGCGAACAGCGCGCCCGACATCACGCCCGGCGCGATCACCGGCAGCGTCACGCGGAAGAACGTCGTGACCGGATTCGCGCCGAGCGACAGGCTCGCGCGCACGAGATTCTGGTTGAAGCCCTGCAGCGTCGCGGCCACCGTCGTCACGACGAACGGCACGCCGAGCGCCGCGTGCGCGGCGATCAGCCCCGTGTACGTATTCGCGAGCCCGAGCGGCGCGAAGAACAGGTACATGCCGACACCGACCACGACGACCGGCACGATCATCGGCGACAGCAGCACGGCCATCAGCAGCCCCTTGCCGCGGAAGTCGGCCTTCGTCAGGCCGATGGCCGCGAGCGTGCCGAGCACGGTCGCGACGACGGTCGCCGACGGCGCGACGATGAAGCTGTTCTTCGCGGCCATCCGCCACTCGTCCGATGCGATCAGGTTCTCGTACCAGCGTGTGGAGAAACCCGGAATCGGATAGACGAGGAACGTGCTCGACGAGAACGACAGCGGCACGATCGCGAGCACCGGCAGGATCAGGTACAGCAGCGTCAGCACGACGAGCACGCGCAACGCGACGTACCACGCGCGCTCGACGAACGACATGTGCGGCGCGAACAGCGGCCTGGCGAGTTTCATGGTGGGCATCCCCTTCCCGTTTCCCTGTGCCCGGCGCTCAGCCGAGGCTCACGTTGGTGCGCGTGAAGCGCCCGTACACCGCGTACAGCACGAGCGTCGCCGCGAGCAGCAGCCCGCCGAGCGCGCACGCCATGCCCCAGTTGATCGTCACGTTCGTGAAGTACGCGACGTAGTAGCTGACCATCTGGTCGTTCGGCCCGCCGAGCAGCGCGGGCGTGATGTAGTAGCCGATCGCGAGGATGAAGACGAGCAGCGCGCCCGCGCCGACGCCCGGATAGGTCTGCGGCACGTACACGCGCCAGAACGCGGCAAACGGATGGCTGCCGAGCGACACGGCCGCGCGCTGGTAGGTCGGCGGAATCGACTTCATCACGCTGTAGAGCGGCAGGATCATGAACGGCAGCAGGATGTGCGTCATCGAGATGTACACGCCGACGCGGTTGAACAGCAGCGTCAGCGGATGCGAGATCAGCCCGCTGCCGAGCAGCGCCTTGTTGACGAGCCCTTCGCTCTGCAGCAGCACGATCCATGCGGCGACGCGCACGAGCACCGAGGTCCAGAACGGAATCAGCACGAGAATCATCGCGAGGTTCGCGCGCCGCTCCGACAACGTCGAGATCCAGTATGCGAGCGGATAGCCGAGCAGCAGCGCGAACAGCGTGACGGCGATGCCGATCACGAACGTGCGGCCGAAGATCGCGAGGTAGATCGACTGGTCGGGATCGGCCTGCACGATGCGGCCGAAGCCATCCTGCTTGTGATCGAGCGCCGCGAGCAGGTAGAACGGCGACACCTGGCTGCCGTTCTTCGCGATCGCCTGCCAGTACGCAAGCTCGCCCCAGCGCGCATCGAGGTCGATCAGCTTGGCGCGCGTCTGCGCAGGCGTCGGCGCCGCGTCGCCGTCGCCCTTCAGCGGCATCGCACGCGCCGTCTTCGCGACGAGCGAGCGATAGCCGGGAATCTCGGTGTTCAGCCGCCGTGCGAGCGCGCCCATCGCCTCGCTGTCGGCCACCTTGGTCATGTCGGCCGCGAGCGCGACATACGCGGCGTCCGCCGGCGGCGTCTTGCGGTCCCAGCCCGACAACGCGGCGACCGTGTTCGGCAAGGCGGTCGCGATCTCCGGGTTCTGCACCGCGCGCGTGAGCAGCGTGCCGATCGGCACGACGAAAATCAGCAGCAGGAAAATCGCGAGCGGCGCCACCAGCAGCAGCGCCATCGTGCGCTTGCGGGCCTCGGCGGCCTTCAGCTCGCGCTTGAGCGCGGCGGTCGACGGCGAGGAAGGCGCGATCGTCATCGTATTCAACGGTTCTCTCCGGCCGGGCACGTTCCGGCGGAATGCCGCGCGACGCGATCGACGCGTCGCGCGGCCGGTTGCATCACGGCACCCGTGAGGATGCCCGACCGGTTACTTCGTTGCCCACGCGGCGAAGCGCTGTTCGAGCTCGTCGCTGTGGTCGGTCCAGAAGCCGATGTCCTCCAGCACCGCGTTCTTGCCGTTGGCCGGCGAGTTCGGCAGGTTCGCGAGCGTCTTCGCGTCGAGCGACTTGATCGCGGCGATGTTCGCCGGGCCGTACGCGATGTGCTGCGCATACGCCTGCTGCGGCTTCGGCGTCAGCGTGTACGCGATGTACTGCTCGGCGAGCGCCTTGTTCGGCGAGCCCTTCGGAATCGCCCAGTAGTCGAGGTCGTAGATGCTGCCGTTCCACACGACCTTCAGGTTCTTGCCTTCCTTCTGCGCGGCGTCGATGCGGCCGTTGTACGCGGTCGACATCACGACGTCGCCGGCGACGAGGAACTGCGGCGGCTGCGCACCCGCTTCCCACCACTGGATGTACGGCTTCAGCTCGTCGAGCTTCTTGAACGCGCGATCCTGGCCGGCCTTCGTGCCGAGCACCTTGTAGACGTCCTTCGTCGCGACGCCGTCGGCCATCAGCGCGAATTCGAGGTTGTAGCGCGCGCCCTTGCGCATCCCGCGCTTGCCGGGGAATTTCTTCACGTTCCAGAAATCGGCCCAGCCGGTCGGCGCCGACTTCAGCTTGTCCGCGTTGTACGACAGCGCCGTCGACCACACGAAGAAGCCGACGCCGCACACCTGCGGCGATTCCGGGATCAGGTCGGATTTCTTCGCGATCTTCGACCAGTCGAGCTTCTCGTACAGCCCTTCGTCGCAGCCGCGGTTCAGGTCGCCCGATTCGACTTCGACCACGTCCCAGTTGACGTGCTTCGCCTCGACCATCGCCTTCACCTTCGCCTGCTCGCCGTTGTATTCGACGGCCGTGACCTTGTTGCCGGTCGCCTTCTCGAACGGCTGGTTGAATGCGACCTTCTGCGCGTCGCCGTTCGCGCCGCCGAAGTTGACGACCGTGAGCTCGGCAGCCGTGGCCGATGCGCCGAACGCGGCCAGTGCCAGCGCGAGCGCCGTGCGGCGCGCGGTGAAGCTTGCTCGTTTCATGATGGTTCCTCTCCTCTCGTGGTGGAAGTGGGCTTTGTTGTTGACGACGTGCTGCGGAAAACCAGGTAAACCGTGCTCACGCGAATACGCGCAAATGTTCGGGCGAGAACGCAAGCGAGACGGGCGCGCCGGGCGAAAACGCGTCGAGCGCGCCGGTGCCGAGCGGCACCTTCACGAAACATTCGTCCTGGCCGGGCAGCGCGCAGCGCATGCGCACGTGATCGCCGAAATAGATGAGGCTGCGCGCCTCGCCGCTCACGCAATTGGCGGTGCCGTTCGCACCATTCGCGCCGTGCGCCGCGAGGCTCATGCGCTCGGGACGGATGCACGCGACGGCCGCTGCGCCCTCGGCGGCTTCGCCGATATGGCGGCCGACGAGCTTCGTGCCGTCGTCGAGCCGGAATTCGCAGAATTCGCCGTCGACGCGCGCGATGGTGCCGCGCAGCCGGTTGCTGTCGCCGATGAAGTTCGCGACGAATTCGTTGCACGGCGATTCGTACAGGCGGTCGACGGTGTCGAGCTGCTGCACGATGCCCTTGTCGAACACGGCGACGCGGTCGGACATCGTCAACGCCTCGCCCTGGTCGTGCGTCACGTACACGAAAGTCACGCCGAGCTTTTCGTGCAGCGCCTTCAGTTCGTACTGCATGTGTTCGCGCAACTGCTTGTCGAGCGCGCCGAGCGGCTCGTCCATCAGCACCAGCTTCGGCTCGAACACGAGCGCGCGCGCCAGCGCGATGCGCTGCTGCTGGCCGCCCGACAGTTGCGCCGGATAGCGTTTCGCGAAGCGCTCCATCTGCACCATCCTCAGCGCATGCGCGACGCGCTCCGCGCGCTCGGTGGCGGGCAGCTTGCGTACCGTCAACGGATACGCGACGTTCTGCTCGACCGTCAGGTGCGGAAACAGCGCGTAGTTCTGGAACACCATGCCGATGTTGCGCTTGTGCGGCGGCACGTTGTTCAGCAGCTCGCCGTCGAGGCGGATCTCGCCGCCCGTCGGGAATTCGAAGCCGGCGAGCATCATCAGGCAGGTCGTCTTGCCCGAGCCGGACGGCCCGAGCAGCGTCAGGAATTCCCCGCGGCGGATGTCGAGGTCGAGCGATTTGACGACGAGCGTCTCGCCGTCGTAGGTCTTCCGCACGCCGCGAAAGCTGACGATCACATCATCGGACTTCATCGTGCTGTCCCCCTGGCTCCGCGCAATTGATTTTGAGATGCGAGTCACTATACGGCGCGCACGGTTCTACAATAGGGAACCATTTCAATATTCCAAGTAGGACCACTTTGGATACCGTGATCGTCGCCGACTGGCTCTCCGCCCGCATCGACCGCAGCTCGCCCGAACCGATGTACCGGCAACTGCTGCAACTGTTGCAGCAGGCCATCCTGACCGGAGAATTGGGGCCGGGAACAAAGCTGCCGAGTTCGCGCACGCTCGCGGGCGACCTGTCGATCGCGCGCAATACGGTCCTGCATGTGTACGACCAGTTGACGGCCGAAGGCTATGTGCTGACGACGACCGGCAGCGGCACCTACGTGGCCGACACGCGGCCGGACGCCGCCGCGATCCGCGTGCCGGGCGCCGCGCCGTCGTCGGTCGCGGACGAACCGCCGCAGCCCGACGCGCAGGGCAGCCTGTCGATGCGCGGGCGGCAACTGATCGAGCATGCAGGCGTCTCGCGGCGCCAGTGGGGCGCGTTCATGCCAGGGGTGCCGGACGTGTCGGAATTCCCGAGCCGCACGTGGAGCCGCCTGCAGGCGCGGCTGTGGAAGGAGGCCAATCCGGAGCTGCTGACCTATGCGCCGGGCGGCGGCTACCGGCCGCTGCGGCGCGCGCTCGCCGATTACCTGCGCGTCGCGCGCTCGGTCAAATGCTCGCCGGACCAGGTGATCATCACGACGGGCATCCATCAATCGATCGATCTCGCGGTGCGGCTGCTGTCCGACATCGGCGATCGCGCGTGGGTCGAGGAACCCTGCTACTGGGGCGTGCGCAGCGTCCTGCAGGCGGCCGGCCTCACGCTCGCGCCGGTGCCGGTCGACCAGGAAGGGCTCGACCCGCGCGCGAGCGACATGCAGCGTCCGCCGCGGCTCGTGCTCGTCACGCCGTCGCATCAGTACCCGCTCGGGATGGTGATGAGTCTCGCGCGGCGCCGCATGCTGCTCGAATATGCGCGCCAGCACCGCTGCTGGATCATCGAGGACGACTACGACAGCGAATTCCGCTACGGCAGCCGCCCGCTCGCGTCGCTGCAGGGGCTCGACGATGGCGGCCGCGTGATCTACGTCGGCAGTCTCGGCAAGATGCTGTTCCCGGGGCTGCGGATGGGCTACATGGTCGTGCCCGAGCATCTGGTCGACACCTTCCGCACCGGGCTGTCGGAGCTGTATCGCGAAGGCCAGTTGATGCAGCAGGCCGTGCTCGCCGAATTCATCATGGACGGCCATCTCACTTCGCACGTCAGACGAATGCGCACGCTGTACGGCGAGCGCCGGCAACTGATGATCGACGCGATCCGCGCGCGCTTCGGCGACGCGCTGCCGGTGATGGGCGACGAAGCCGGCCTGCATCTGGTGCTCGGCCTGCCCGACGCGTGCGACGATCGCGCCGTCACGCAGAGCGCATTCGACGCGGGCGTGATCGTGCGCCCGCTCACCAGCTACTACAGCAACCTCGACACCGCGCGACAGGGCCTGCTGCTCGGCTATGCATGCGTCGCGCACGAAGGCATCCGCCCCGCGTTCGACACGCTCGCCGATACCATCGAGCACCATCTGCCGCGGGACATCACGCGCGCGGCATGAAGCCCGCCGCATACGGCGACACCCGATTCGTCAATGCGCGCTGCCCGCTCCACGATCGAGCGATGCCGCGCGCACGGCTTCGCCGGGCTTCGTGAACACGCGCTGCCGCAGCGCGGCAATCTGCGCGTCGCGATCCTGCGGCGACAGACCGGCCGATTCGATCTGCGCACGCTGCGCCGCATAATCCGCGTAACGGCTCTGCCACGACGCATCGTCCTGCTGCATCTGCGCGACGCGTGCCGCCGCCTCGGGGCCGAGCGTCTGCGTCAGTTGCGCGCGCATCGCATCGGGCGTCGCGCCGCTCTTCTGCAATTGCGCGATCTGGTCGATCGCGGCGCGCTGCCGGTCCACCCGCTGCTGCGCCGCGCGTTCGTCGGCCGGCATCTGCTGTTCGAGCGCCGCGAGCCGCTCGGCCTTCTGCGCATCCGTCAGTGAGCGATCCTGAACGATCTTCAACCGTGCCAGGTCGTAGCGCTGCCGCCACTGCTCCGCACCGAAGAACGGCTGGCTCCAGTCGCCGAGCGTGCGGTACGCGATCGACGCGCGCTGATCCAGCGCAAGCTGCAACGCGCCCAGGTCCGACTTGTCGGCCGCTCCGGCATCGCGCAACGTCGCGAGCGCATCGAGATACGCGCGATACCGGTGCCACACGTCGAGCGCCTCGACCTGCGCAACCGTGCCGTCGAGTTGCGCGGCGATCTCGCGGACGACGAACGCATCGAGCGCGGACGCGCTCAGGTCGCTCTGCGCACTCAGGCAATAGTCGAAGAAATCGCGCACCGCGCGCGACTTCGCGAGATGCCCGCCCGCATCGAGCGGCAACCGTGGCGCGCTGGAACCGGCGAGCGACGGCGGCAGGCCCGCACTCGCCGGCACGGCGGGATGCGGTGCGGCAGCCGCCACGCCGCCCACCGCTGCCGCCGCCGGCGCATCGCCCGCGGCGCCCGTGCCGCGATGCGATCCCGCACCGCTCCACATCGCGACGCCGGCAACCGCCGCCAGCCCCGCGACACCATAGATCGCCACGCGCCGCGCCAGCGGCGCGCGCCCTTCACGTGCCGCCATCGATCACACGCCCGCGAGCTTCAACCGGTTCGCATGCGTGCGGATCACCGCGACCGGATCTTCCGCATACGCGCCGCGCACGCCGAGCAACTGGTTGATCTCGTCGAGATGGTTCCACTTGTAGCTCGTGCTCAGCACCTTGCCGTACAGCGCGCTGCACTTCGACACGAGCCCGTCGTTCTGGCCCGAGCCGCGATTGATCATCACCGCGCCCGTGCCATACAGCGCGAGCGTCGACAGGTCGAGCGCGTTCGCCGGATCGACGACCGGAAGGGTGCTCGTGTCCGTCGCTCCCGTCACGCCGAGCACGGAAAGCGTCGGCTCGATCGCCGTGCCGGCCCACGAATACAGCAGATGCGTGTTGCCGCCGACGGTTTCCGTCGACGCACCGGTCTGGCAGCTTCCGGGCGCGCCGAGGCCCGCGCTCGGATAGTTCTGGTTGTAGGTGGCGGCTTGCGCGGTGGTCAGCGTCTTCAACGACGCGAGCGCGTCCTGGTTCGTGTTGTGATTGCTGCTCGTCAGGATGCCGAACACATTGACGAATGCAGCGATCACCGTGGACGACAACCCGGTCGGATCGTACGCGAGCACGCCCTGCACGAAATCGGCGAACTCGGAGCCGCGATGCGGCGTGCCGATCGTCGTCACCGACGCGACGAGATCGGGCGCGACGGCCGCGACATAGCGCGACGCCAACCCACCCTGGCTGTGACCGACGAGATTGACCTTGGTCGCGCCGGTCGCGGCGAGCACCGTCTTCACGTACGCCAGCAACTGTTCGCCGCGCCCGTTCGGGCCGTCGTCGCTCTGGAAGCCCGACAGGTTCGCGACGTAGACGGTCGCGCCATGCTGCTGCAGGTCTTCCTGGATGCCGTACCAGTACTCGAGTACGCCCGCATACTTGTCGGTGCCGGTCAGCCCGTGCACGAGAATGATCGGATAGCGCGTCGTCGCATAGTCGTCGACTGGCGCGGTTGCCGCCATCGCCGTGCGCGTCGTCGCGAGCGTCATCAGCGCGGCCGTCCCCGCGAACGGCGCGACGCTCATCGCGCATGCCACTGCCCCTGCCATTACCCTGGAACGCATCGATCTGGCCATGCATGTTCTCCTGATTATTGTGCTGCCGGTGCGAATGACACCGGATCGACACGCATGCCGCATCGCGCGCACCGTGTGTGTCGACTGCGGGAGTGAAGCACGACTCGCGAACGTTTGCGCCCCTACTAGATACGGTTCTCTAATCGGTTGACGCGCACCGCCCGTTCGGGCGGTGCGGCGTTCCGGCAGACGCATGCTGCGATGCACATGCGCGATGCGCGCTAGAGCTTCGCGCTCACGCGCACCCACGCGGTACGCCCCGGCTCCAGCACCGGCGCGTTCGCCGGGTAGCCGAAGCCCGCGTTGCCGGCGAGGTTCAGATGCTCGGTGTAGGCCTTGTCGAGCACGTTGTCGACGCCCACCGAGATCTGCACGGTCTTGCTGAGGTTGTACTGCGTATGCAGCGACAGCACGCCGAATCCGGCGCTCGGGCCGAAGTCCTTGCCGACCACGTTGCCCTCGTTCGGTGCGTAGCGATGCTGCGGCGCAACGATGCGCCACAGGCCGCCCGCCGACCATGCGCCGCGCGTGTATTCGACCCCGATGCGCGCCTCGAGCGGCGGCATCTGCGGCAGCGGATCGCCGCTCGCCACGTTGCGCCCCCATGCATACGCAAGCGACGTCTCGACGCGCAGCGGCGCGACGGGCCGCCACGACACGCCGGCTTCGCCGCCCATGATCTGCGCGTTGACGTTGGTTGCCTGCGTGGTCGGCCCCATCATGCCGGCCGCATAGTTGAACAGGATGAAGTCCTGTACGTAGCCCGCGTACGCCGACACCCATGCATCGAACCGGTCGCTCCTGTATTGCGCGCCGATATCGAGCTGGGTGGTCTTCTCCGGCTGCACCGCCGAGAACGCGTTGACCGAGCCGGCCGGCCCGCGCGTCGCGGAGAACAGTTCCCAGTAGTCCGGATAACGCTCCGCGTGGCCGATCCCCGCGTACCACGTGACGGGCAGCGACGCGAGATCGCGCTCGTAACGCACGAAGCCGCTCGGCAGCACTTTCGTCCGATCGTCGTCGAAGGTCGGGTTCGGCTTGCTCGTCATCATGCCGCGCTGCATCGCACGCTTGTCGCGTGCGCTCGCATAGTCGACGCGCGCGCCGCCGATCACGCGCGATACGTCGCTCGCATACCACGTCAACTCGCCGAACACACCCGCGTTCCACATCGTCGCCTGCGCACCCCACGGCTGGTTGCGGTAGTTCTGCTGCCCCATCGACGCGCGAGAATCGAGCCGGTTCGATTGCGCATCGGCGCCCGTTTCGAGCTTGAAGTCGTCGCCGAAGCGAAACGTCGCGGCCGCACGCGCGCCGACCGTGCGGCGTCGCACTTCCGAGGCCATTCGCATCGGCATGCTGCTCGTCGGGTCGGGTTGCCGCAACGTATAGTTGTCCATCACGTGATCGGCTTCGTTGTAATACACGCGCGCCTCGATCCGGTCGAGCACGTCGCCGAGATGCCGCTTGTCGAACGACAGGCCGAACGTCTCGCGGCGGAAATGCGCGCCGTCCATCCCGCGGCCTGCATAGCGCGCATAGCCGTCGCCGGTGCCGGCGGTCAGCTCGACGCGCGTATGGTCGTCGGGGGTCCAGCCGAGTGCCGCATCGGCGTTCCACTTGTCCCACTGCGACGGCACGGTATTGCCGTTGCCGTCCTCGTAGTCCTGCGAATGCGCGTGGTTCGCGGTCACGCGGCCATAGACGTCCGGCGTGCCGGCGCTCAGGTCGAGATTCTGGTCGTTGCGGCCGAACGACCCGCCGACGAGACTGCCGTCGAAGCGCATGCCGGGGCGCTCGAAACGCGGCGTCACGCGCTCGAACAGCACGGTGCCGGCCGACGCGCCCGGACCGTACAACACGGTCTGCGGCCCCTTCACGACGGTGACCTTGTCGTAGCTTTCCGGCGCGATATACGACGTCGGCGCGTCCATCCGGTTCGGGCACGCGCCGAGCGTCGGCATCCCGTTCGCCAGGATGTTCAGCCGCGACCCGAACATCCCGCGCAGCACGGGGTCGCCGTTCGTGCCGCCGCTGCGGATCGACGTGAAGCCGGGAATCGTCTTCAGGTAATCGGCGCCGTCGCTCGCCGGCAGCGGCTGGCGCGGCGCCTTCGGATCCGTGACGACGACGAGCGGCGTCGACAGCGGCGACGCGACGACTTCGACGGGCGGCAACAGCGTGGCGGCGGCGTCCGCCGTCGCGCCGGCCGCATGCGGGGTGTCGGCCGCGGCGGCGCTCGCGGCCAACGCGCTGGCGGCCAGCGCGGGAACGGTAAGTTTCAGCATGCGCGGCAGCGGTCGCGCACCGGCATTGCGTGACGCACACGGCGCACGCAACTGGAAATTGGTCATGATTGAAAGCCCGAGTGACGCCCTCCACGCGGCCTCGACGGGCCGCACGGATATCGGCGGAAGTAGAAACGGCGGGAAACGCGTCAGGCGCGCTCGGGCGGTGCGCGTGGATAGGCGCGCGGATAGCGGTCGCTGCGCGCCGCGACGGCAGGCGACGCGACGGCGGAAGCGGAAACGACGGAAATGGAGTTGACCGATGCGGCGGCAGGCGCGCCGATGGCTGGGCTATGCGCGAAGAAGCCGCAGTAGCCGCACGCGTCGAGATGCAGTGCATGACCGTGCATGCCGCCCGTATCGGACGAACGATGCGCACCATGCTCGGTACTGCAGACGATCGCATCGGGGGTGGCCGCCTGCGCGATACGCCACTGCGACACCAGCGGCGCCGCGATCGCGATCCAGATCGCGAGCAGGCCAAGCCAGGCAGTCAGGTGACGATGTCGGTGCAGCATGCGCGGCGACGAGTAAGCGGAATGTAAAGGCAGCCGAGATGTTACAGAATGTTCAACGCGGTGAACAGTGCTGGCGAAAGTAAACGAACCGGGGGCGCATGGTTGTCAACGCAACCATGCGCCCCCGTGTGCTGCATGCTCCGGAAACGGGACGATCAGGGCGTCATGCGCCGCAGCACGTCGTCGCGCCGGATGAAGTGATGGTAGAGCGCGGCCAGCGCATGCAGGCCGATCACGAAATAGAACGCGTTGCCGATCAGCTCGTGCGCTTCCTTGATCGTCGGCCGCAGCGCCTTGTCGGGGCCGAACAGCGTGAACGACACGCCGAGCCAGTCGAGCGACACCGGCTTGCCGCCCATGTTGACCATCATGATGCCGAGCAGCGGCTGCGCGATGATGAACACGTAGAGCGCGACATGCGCGAGCTTCGACAGCCAGCGCAGCAGCGCCGCCTGCGGGATCGCTTCCGGCACGCGGCTGACGACCCGCCACAGCACGCGCAGCACCGACAGCACGAGGACGAACGTACCGGCCGTCAGATGCACGTTCATCCAGAACGCACGGCTGTCGCTGCCTTTCGGTCCGCGAATCTCGATGGCCAGGTAGGCCAGCGCGACCAGCACGAAGATGGCCCAGTGGAAGAAGATCGCGGGCGAGCTGTAGCGCGTCTGTTTCGCGAGGATGTTTTTCATGCTTCGTCTCGTGTTGTATTCGGGGAGGGCGCCAGCTGCAACCGGCCGACGCCTGGCAACGCTGTGGCGATTGTAGCCGCATGGGCGTCCGGTTTTGCACGGCGCGATCAAATATCCGACGAATCGTCGACGCGCGCCGCACAAGGCCGCCCTATGGAAAATCCGCATCGCGCACGCAGGCGGCTGTGGCACGATGAAGCTTTGGTGCGACGGCGCGCGGGCATCATGAGCAAAGCGTTCTTCGTTGCGGCCTACCGGCTGATCGCCGCGTTGCTCGCGGTGTCCACCACGCTGCACAGCGTCGCCGACTACTGGCGCCTACCGAATTTCCATCTCGGCAACTATCTCAGCTACTTCACGCAATTGAGCAGCCTCTACGCGGCCGCGATGCTGGCCGCGGGGCTGTGGCGCATCGCGCGCCCCGGCTCGGCCCGCTACGAATCGATGCGCGGCGCGGCGGTGCTGTACGTGCTGATCACCGCGATCGTCTACGAGCTCCTGCTCGCACGGCTCGATGCGCTGCGCCACGTCACGCCGGCGTTCAACAACTGGGTACTGCACCGGATCGTGCCGCTCGTGATGCTGTGCGACTGGCTGTATGTCGAACCGCGCTCGCCGATTCCGCGCCGCAGTGCATTCGCGTGGCTCGGCTTTCCGGTCGTCTATCTCGGCTATACGCTCGTGCGCGGCGCGGTGGAGAACTGGTATCCCTACCCGTTCGTCGATCCGCGGCCGCACGGCTACCTGCCCGTCGCGATCCAGTGTTCGCTGATCGCGTTCGGCGCGGCGGCGCTCGCATTGGGCATTTGCTGGCTCGGCAATCGTGCGACACAGTCTGCCAGCGCGACGCTCAAGGAAGGATGAAGGGGAACGGGTGAAAGAGGTAGGAACGTGTGCGCCACCCGGCGCACACGTGGCGATGCCGGCGATCAGCCGCCGTTGCGCGGCAGGAAGTTCATCGGATCGACAACCTTGCCATTCTGACGGACCTCGAACTCGAACGTCGAACGACCGCTCGCGTCGGTGCCCATTTCGGCGACCGGCTGCCCCTGGCGCACCGCGTCGCCTTCGTTGACGAGCAGCTTGCCGTTGTGCCCGTAAGCCGTGATGAGCCCGTTGTCGTGCTTCAGGATCACGAGCGGACCGTACGCCTTGACGCCGGAGCCGGCGTACACCACGCGCCCGTTTGCCGCGGCCCGCACCGAATGGTCGGGCCCGGATGCGGCGATCACGACGCCGCGCGTCTTGCCGGCCGAGAACGGCGTCGCGACGATGCCCGTGGCCGGCCATGCGAGCGAGCCCGGCTGGGCCGCCGCCGCGGGAGGCTGCCCGTACGAGGCCGCGGCCGGCGGCGGCGCGACCCGCAGCACCTGGCCCGGCGACACGGCGTCGGTGGGCGCCATGTGGTTCCAGCTGGCCACGTCCTGCACGCGCTGCCCGTAGGCGTTCGCGATGCCCGCCAGCGTATCGCCCGGGTTCACGCGGTAATAGCCGGCAATCACGCCCGGCGTCGCAGCCGACGTGGGCGCCGGTTGACGCGTGGGCTGCCAACTGTCGGTCCACGGCGTCATCGTGCAGCCCGCAAGCGCGATGGCCGCGGCAACGAGCGCCGCCTGCGGCAGCCAGCGCGTGAGCGCGTCGTGGATGGGAATAGTTTCTCTCAAGGGTCCTCCCGGATTTGCCGTCGTTGCGCCGCCCACCGCCCCCCGGCAAGCGACGCACGATGTCCGGCCGAACGGCCGGATCAACCAGTATCCGACCGCTGTCGCGGCCGTCAGTTTCCACAGCGGGACGTCGGCGCGAATGAGCTCACCGGCCCCTTTTTCGCGCGTCCCGATCGGCAAAGATACCATTTGTCGCGGTCGAGGCCCCGACAGTTGGCGGATCCGGAAACAATCTTGCGGCGTCGCGCGGGCGCGCCGGCGGGCCGCGAGCCGTGCCAGGCGGGCCGCTCGGCCGGGGCTTCGAAGGTTTCCCTGCGGGGTGCCGTCATCCTCGCCGACCGTATCGGCCCCGTCATATTCTCCGCTTCGATCGCCGCCTATACTCGACGATGCGCAGCGCGATCCAACGACAACGAGGAGCATGACAATGAATAACGCGACGTTTCTCTCCGTGCAGCTCGACGCCGACGATTTCGCCGGTTCCAGCGGTCTGGTCGAATTGCTCAACCGGCACCTGCTGTTCGCGACCGACGTCGCCGAAGCGGCCGATGCGCTCGTCCAGTTGGCGAGCGTCACGCACCTGACGGGCGCCACGCGCCACAGCGTCGAGTTGCCGGTCCTCGCGATCGAACGGCTGCGCGACGCACTCGATACGCTGAGCGGTTACGACGAAACGTGGCTGCAGGTACTGGAACCCGCCGAAGCGCTGTTTCGCGATATCGGGCGCGGCAGACGCCCGCTGCACTGAACGGCGGCGCATCGCGCGCCGCCAATGAAAACGGCCCGACGTACCGCTATGCGGTACGTCGGGCCGTTGTACTACAGGGGGTCGGATGCGGTCGCCAGCGCGGCCGTACCATTAACGACCCTTGTAGACCGGTGCGCCGTCCGAGATGCGCTTGACTTGCCAGCCGGTCTTGGCCGCAGCCGGTGCGCCAGACTCCTGGCCGGCGGCCGGTTGTGCACCGTAGCCGGTCGTGTCGGCCGCAGCGACGTTCTGTTGCGGGTTCACACGGGCTTCGGCAGCCTGGATGCCTTCCGGATAGTTGGTCCGGTCGCTGCCCAGCTTGTAGCCGGCCTGTTGCAGCTGGACCAGCTCGGCCTTCACCTGTGCACGGGTGACGGGCGCGTTCTGTTGGGCGAACGAGACGGCGGGGACGGCGAGGACAGCAGCAGCAGCGAACGTTGCGATCAGCGATTTCATGATTACCTCCGGGATTTTTTTGCTCCGCCGCACACACCATGTCTGCAGCGATGGAACAGAGTTTAGTCCCGTCAGCACCTAGGGAAAACCATGAAAGAGCGAAAACACTGTTTCCCCGGAGCCAACAATGTCGGCATCCGGGATAGAAAAACCCTATTCAAAGAATAGATTTTCGCAACAATGCCGCCGCCGCACGCCGGTTACGACCAGTTCGCGTGGAAGCTGCCCGGCTTGTCGGTGCGCTCGAACGTATGCGCGCCGAAGAAGTCTCGCTGCGCCTGCACAAGGTTCGCCGGCAGCCGCTCGGAACGGTAGCTGTCGAAGTACGCGACCGCCGACGCGAACGCCGGGACCGGCACGCCGGCCTTCACCGCGGCCACCACGACGTCGCGCAGCGACGCCTGGTAGTTCGCGGCGATGTCCTTGAAGTACGGGTCGAGCAGCAGGTTCGCGAGCGCCGGATCCTTCGCGTACGCGTCGGTGATCTTCTGCAGGAAGCGCGCGCGGATGATGCAGCCCGCGCGGAAGATCTTCGCGATCGTCCCGAGATCGAGGTTCCAGCCGTATTCTTCCGACGCCGTGCGCAGTTGCGCGAAGCCCTGCGCGTACGAGATCACCTTGCTCAGGTACAGCGCGCGGCGCACCGCTTCGACGAACGCGGCACGATCGCCGTCGAACGGCGCGGCAGCCGGGCCCGACAGGATCTTGCTGGCCGCGACGCGCTCGGTCTTCAGCGACGACAGCACGCGCGCGAACACCGACTCCGTGATGAGCGGCAGCGGCACGCCGAGATCCAGCGCATTCTGGCTCGTCCACTTGCCGGTGCCCTTCTGCGCGGCGCGATCGAGGATCACGTCGACGAGATGCTTGCCGGTCTCCTCGTCCTTCTTGCCGAAAATCTTCGACGTGATCTCGATCAGGTAGCTGTCGAGCTCGCCCTGGTTCCATTCGGTGTACACCGCGCCGAGTTCGTCGTTGGTCAGGCCCGCGACGTCCTTCAGCACCGAGTAGCTTTCGGCGATCAGCTGCATGTCGCCGTATTCGATGCCGTTGTGAACCATCTTCACGTAGTGGCCCGCGCCGTCCGGCCCCATGTACGCGACGCACGGCTCGCCGTCCGACGGCGCCTTCGCGGCGATCTGCTTGAGGATCGGCTCGACGAGGTCGTACGCGTCGCGCTGGCCGCCGGGCATGATCGACGGGCCGCGCAGCGCGCCCTCTTCGCCGCCCGACACGCCGGTGCCGATGAAATGCAGGCCCGACTGCGCGAGTTCCTGGTTGCGGCGGATCGTGTCGGTGAAGTGCGTGTTGCCGCCGTCGATCAGCACATCGCCCTTCTCGAGCAGCGGCTTGAGCGATGCGATCGTCGCATCGGTCGCTTCCCCGGCCTTCACCATCATCAGGATCCGGCGCGGCGTTTCGAGCGACGCGACGAACTCCTCGAGCGTATAGGTCGGCACCAGATTGCGGCCGGGGAATTCGGCGATCAGTTCGTCGGTTTTCTCGCGGCTGCGGTTGTACACCGACACCGCGTAACCGCGGCTCTCGATATTGAGTGCGAGATTGCGGCCCATCACCGCGAGCCCGATCACACCGATTGCTTGTTTGCCCATTAGTCAATTCTCCGGAAAAAACGGGGCGCGACCCGAGCCGGGCCGCGCGCACAGGCGAAAGGATAGTGGAAACCCGGCGGCGCTGCCCGCTTGCGTGTCATTGCTCCGCGTGCGGCAGGCGCCGGAACACGACGCTCAGGTTGTTCGCCGGCATCTCGACGACCTCGATGCAGTCGAGCCCGCGATCGAGGCCGAGCGCGACCACGGTCTCGAGATCGCGCACGCCCCACGACGGGTCGCGGCTGCGCAACTGCCGGTCGAAGGCTTCGTTCGACGGCGCCGTATGCCGGCCTTCGCGACGGTACGGACCGTACAGGAACAGCACGCCGCCCGGCCGCAGCACGCGCGACGCACCCGCGAACAGCGCGTCGGTGCAGGCCCACGGCGAGATATGGACCATGTTGATGCAGACGATCGCGTCGAGCGCCGCGACCGGCCACGGCGTGTCGCGTACGTCGAACGCCAGCGGCCCGGCGACGTTCTCGAGGGCCGCATGCGCGACCCACGCGGCAATCGAACGCCGCGCGTGCGCATCGGGATCGCTCGGCTGCCAGTGCAGGCCCGGCAACGCCTGCGCGAAGTGCACGACGTGCTGCCCCGTGCCGCTCGCGATTTCGAGCACGCTGCCGCTCGCGGGCAGCACACGGCGCAGTACGTCGAGGATCGGGCCGCGATTGCGTTCGGCCGCCGGCGCCGACAGCCGTGCGGACGGATCGGGCGAAGTAGCGGCGCCGGTCACGATGCATGCTCCTTCGTGTCGCTGTTGCGCCCGAGCCCCAGCCGCGCCACGAGTGCGTCGAGCGCGGGGGCGCAGCGCGCCTCGACCTTCAGCGTCAGCATCGGGTCGGCGCGCGTACGGCCGAGATTGAGTGCGGCGACCGGCTTGTGCTGCGCCTGCGCCCACACGCAGAAGCGGTAGCCGGAATACACCATCAGCGACGAGCCGACGACGAGCAACGCGTCGGCTGCCTCGAGCGCCTGCGACGCCAGCGCCACGCGCTCGCGCGGCACGTTCTCGCCGAAGAACACGACCGCCGGCTTCAGCAGGCCGCCGCACGCGGGGCACGCCGGGATGCGGAACGTATCGAGCGCGGTCCATTCGAGATGCGCGTCGCCGTCCGCGGCCGGCTCGGCCTGCGCGCCCAGCAGCTCGGGATTGTCGGCTTCGAGCACGGTCTGGATCGCGGCCCGCGCATGATGTGCGCCGCATTCGAGGCAGGTGACGCCGTCGATGCCGCCGTGCAGCTCGATCACGTCGCCGCTGCCCGCGCGCTGATGCAGGCCGTCGACGTTCTGCGTGACGAGGCGCTCGATCCGGCCCGCGCCGCCGAGCCGCGCCAGCGCGACATGCGACCCGTTCGGCCGCGCGCGGCCGACGACCGGCCAGCCGATCATGCTGCGCGCCCAGTAGCGGCGCCGCGCGGCGTCGGAGCCGAGGAATTCGTGAAGCTGAATCGGCGGCGAGCGCATCCATTGGCCATTGCGGTCGCGGTAACCGGGAATGCCGGAATCGGTGCTGATGCCCGCGCCGGTCAGCACGAGCAGGCGAGGATGACGCTCGACGAACGTCTGCAGCGCATCGAGCGCGGCCGGATCGGCGTCGACGATGGAAGAATCGGGCAAGGCGTTATCGTTCATGTTGGCAACGTGATCGGTCGCGCCGGCAGGCCGTGCGCCCGCACGGGCCGCCACGCACGCCAGCACATGATACAGAATGCCGTGCGATCGGGCTGGCCGCCGCCATGGCACGCGGGCACGCAAAAAGACGCCCGCCGCCGCTCGGCGACGGGCGCTTCAACAATTGATCCATCGGGGTAGTGGATCAACTGACAGCACAATGTTGCGACGTCCGTCATGCCGCGATCGACGGACGTTCCCCCTGACTCCGCGTGCTCCGCCCGGCCGCGCACGTCGGCGCGTCGCCGGCTTTCCCGACCCGATCCCGTTCCGTGCGCTCGTCGTGCCCGCGCAATGCGCGACGTGCAAACGCATGCGCCGCGCGACGACGTCGTTGCGCCAAGGTATGACGATTCCGGGATCCGGCCGGGACCATCCGCCTGCACGCGGTTCGCCGCCGACGGCCGACCGGCAACGGTCGGACTCGTGCGTCACGCCTGCACGCCATCGTTCGGAACGAAACCGATTACCCGGATGAAACGGAAAGCCGCTCGCTCACGTCGCCGCAATCAACGGCGAAGCGAATACCCTGGCAGGTCGGCGATTCATGTTTGCAACACGATGCGTTGCGTTTCGGTCTTTTTTCATTCTCTTGTCCCCGTGTTCGATATGTCCGACCCACTGAAGCGATTGCCGAGCCGACTGCACCCGCGATCGCACTCACGGCCCATACAACCATGCAAGGAGCGCACCATGCTTCATGCGGCAAGGCCTCGCGGGCCGCGGGCAGGCATCGCGCGCCGTCGGAAAGCGCGAACGTTTCGAAACTGAAACGCACCGCCGGCATCGTCGCGTCGTCGCCGTGCGGCGTGGCCGATCACCTTACGCCCCACATCCGACGTCGCGCCGCGATCGGACGCGACCGGCCGGCCTCACCCGTTCCCGCGATTCGCCACCGCCGGGCCGGAACCCGCACGCGCCGCATGTCCGACACGAAGCACCGGCTGGATATCGGCTCCCGCACGCCGGTCTATCGCACCAGTCGCGACCGCGCATCGCAGTGCATGGCGTCACGACCGGACTCGCGCCGCACGGCGCGACGCTGCGGGTCAGGCAGCGCGAGGCTTGGCCGTCCCGCTCGTGCATCGCGCAAACACGCTAGCATTCGGACACTGAACGCCGCGCGTTCCCGCTGCCTCGCCGCCAAGGATTCGCCATGACCATCCCCACTCCCACCCGCCCCGACGTCGCGCATCGTGTCTTCTCGGCGGGACGGCTGTCGATCGGCCTCACGCTTCCGCTGCTTCGCAGCGGCCGCATCGTCGCGGACTTCAACGAACAGCTCGAACTCGCGGCGCTGGCCGATTCGCTCGGCTTTCGCGCGCTGTGGATTCGCGACGTGCCGCTGAACAGCGCCGACTATCCCGACCCGGTCGGCCACCTCGACCCGTGGGTACTGCTCGGCGCGCTGGCGTCGCGCACCCGCGGGATCGCGCTCGCCAGCGGCGCGATCGTGCTGCCGCTGCGTCATCCGCTGCATATCGCGAAAGGCGCGCTGTCGGTCGCGACGCTGTCGGGTGGGCGCTTCATCCTCGGGCTCGGCTCGGGCGACCGGCCGCCCGAATATGCGGCGTTCGGCGTCGACGCGGAAACCCGGCGCGACCGCTATCGCGCGCACTGGGACGTCGTCGCGGCCGCGCTCGGCGTGCCGTCGCGCGTGCTGCCCGACCACGCGCCGCCCGATGCGCCCGAATTCACGCTGCTGCCGCGCGGCGGCGATGCGGTGCCGATGCTCGCGGTCGGCTCGGGCGGACAGAGCGTCGACTGGATCGCCCGGCATTCGATCGGCTGGATGACGTATCACCGCGATCCGGATACGCAGCGTGCCCGCTATTCGATGTGGCGCGCGGCGGTCGACCGGCTCGCGTCGCCGGAATTTCGTGCATTCGGCGTATCGATGCGGCTCGATCTCGCCACGCATCCCGATACGCCGGCCACCGCGCTGCCGCTCGGTTATGCAACCGGGCGGCGCGCGTTGGTCGACATCCTGCACGAGATGCGCGCGGCGGGCACGCACCACGTCACGCTGAACCCTGGATCGGACCGGCCCGTGCGCGACGTCATCGAAGAAATCGCCGAGCATGTCTTGCCGGTATTTCATGACGAGCGAGCGTGATTCGTCAGGAATCCCGATCCATACGATGCGGTGCAAGCGTCGGTCGTGGCCGGACGAACGCTCGCGCCGCGGCGCCTCGCCGATCGGCACCGGCGTACACGCGTTACAGACGCCTTACGACCAGGCAAGCAGGACGTTCCCGCCGATATCGGACGATCGGCAGCCTGCATCCGGCACACGGCTTGCGCGCATGCCTCGCCAACGCCCGCGCCGCCTCGCTTACGCCCGATCGAACAGCCGGCGACGGAACTATTCGGTTCCGATCGCGATCATGTTAACTTCCGTCCATCATTCAGCCTCGCGGGCCGCGTGACGAGACGCACCCGCATGCCCACGCCATGCGACATATCCTCCTCGGCTGGCTGCTCGCCGCCGTCGTCTCGGCCGCCCACGCGGCCACGCCTGTGCCGGCCGCCGCGTCGGCCGCCTCCGACGCCGCGCCCGCGCTGACGCAGCAAGAGGCGCGACAGGCACTGAATGTGCTGGAAAACCCGCGCGAGCGCGCGCAGGTCGAAACGACGCTGCGCGCCATCGCGGCCGTCGGCGCGCTGAGCGCGCCCGCCGTGCCGGCAAGCGCGGCGTCTGCGGCCAGCGGCGCATCGGCTGCGGCGGCGCCGGCCGCGCTCACGTCGAACGGGCTCGCATCGATGCTCGTCCGCCAGGGATCGCGCTGGGCCGCCCAGATCGGCAACGCGCTGCAGGAATCGTTGCGCTCGCTGCTCGACATCGGTTCGGTGGGAAGCTGGTGGCACGACAAGCTCGCGCGCGCCGACCAGCGTGCGGATCTGACTCGCACGCTCGGGATCCTCCTCGCGGTGCTGCTGCCTGCGCTCGTCGTCGAATGGCTCGCGAAGCGGCTGCTGCGACGTGCGCTGGCGACGGTGGCCGCGCGCCGCGCCGATGCATCGCGCAGCCCCGCGCCCGATTCCGCCGCATCGGACGAGGATCACGCGCCGCCGCCCGACACGTCCACCCCGCCCGACACCGCGGCCGCCAATGCTGCGGACACCGCGCCCTCCCCAAGCCGAGGCCACGCGCGCCGGCACACCACGCTGCTGCACCGGATGCCGCGCGCGCTCGTCAGTCTCGCGCTGCGCGCGGTGCCGCTGCTCGTGTTCGTCGGTGTCGCGAGCCTGACGATGTCGTTGCTCGTCGAAGCAGGCACGCCGATCGAATCCGCGCTCGAAGCATTGATCGACACCTACGTGATTTGCCGGCTCGTCACGATCGTCAGCCGGCTGTTCTTCCAGCCCGACGCACGGCAATTGCGGCTGCTGCATATCAGCGATGCATGGGCCGAGTTCGCGCAACGCTCGATCGCGCGGATCGCGATCGTGGTCGGCGCGTGCACGGCGGCCGTCGAGATCGCCGCGAACTTCGGCCTGACCGAAGCAGGCCATGTCGCGCTGCTGAAGGCCGTCGCGCTCGTCGGGCACGTGATGATCTCGGTGCTGATCCTTCAGTGCCGCCGGCCGGTCGCGGCCCGGATCCGTGCCGCCGGCGCGGATCGTCCGACCTTCACGGTCGTCGGCAACGCACTCGCGGACGCGTGGGCGCCCGTCTCGGTCTTCATCGTGATGGCACTGTGGTTCGTGTGGGCGCTCGACGTCCACAACGGCTACCGCGTGCTGATCACGCTCGGCGGCCGCTCGATCGCCGTGATGATCGCGATGCGGATGGTGTCGATCGTCGTGTTCGGCGCGCTCGCGCGGCTGTTCCAACGCCGCGAGGACGAGCGCACGCTCGTTCATCTGCACGCGTACCGCTATTACCCGCTGCTGCGCCGGATCGTGTCGGGCGCGCTCGGCGTCGTGACCGTCCTGTTGCTGCTGCAGATCTGGGGCGTGCCGATCTTCCGCGCGTTCGAGACGGGTACGATCGGCCACCGGCTCGCCTCCGCGCTGGTGACGATCGCGATCGCGGCGATCGTCGCGCTCGTCGTGTGGGAAGCGGCCAACATCGCGATCGAGCGCCGCCTGCAACGCTGGACGCGCGAAGGCAACCTGGTGCGGGCCGCGCGGCTGCGCACGCTGCTGCCGATGCTGCGCTCGCTGCTGTTCGTGATGATCGCGCTCGTCGTCGTGCTGACGGGCCTCAGCGAACTCGGCGTGAACGTCGGTCCGCTACTGGCCGGCGCCAGCATCTTCGGCGTCGCGCTCGGTTTCGGCTCGCAGAAGCTCGTGCAGGATTTCATCACCGGGATCTTCCTGCTGATGGAAAACGCGATGCAGGTCGGCGACTGGGTCACGCTCGCCGGCGTATCGGGGACGGTCGAATACCTGTCGATCCGCACCGTGCGGCTGCGCGCCGGCGACGGGTCGCTGTACACGATCCCGTTCAGCTCGGTGACGACCGTCAACAATACGAATCGAGGGCTCGGCAACGCGGCGGTCAAGGTCAGCATCGCGTACGACGAGGACATCGATCGCGCGATCGCGACGCTGAAGGAAATCGGCGCCGCGTTGCGCGACGACCCGAAGTACCACGACGGCATTCTGTCGGACTTCAGCTACTGGGGCATCGACCAGGTCGACGGCGCGGCGCTCGCGCTGGCCGGACAGATGCAATGCACGGACTCGGCGCGCTGGAGCGTGCAGCGCGAATTCAACCGGCGGATCGCGGAGACGTTCCGCGAACGCGGAATCCGGATCGCCAATCCGCAGCGCAGCGTCGTGGCCTATGCGGACGGATCGCGGCCGGTCGGCCACGATGAAAACGACCTGCGCGCCAACACGCGGAATGCCGCCGATACGGCAGCCCGGCCGCCGTCGCCCGACGCAGCGGAGCGCAAGCCGGGTTGATCGTCGGGAGCAAGTAATCCGTCGCGCTCAACGCGCGGCAGGCTTCTTCACGCGGGCCGTGCTTTTCGCGGCGGGAGGCGCCGCCACCGGCTTCGCCGCGCGTTTCGCCGCGGCACCCCGCCCGCGCTTCGGCGCGGACTCCCCCTCGGCGGCACCCGCATCGCGCTGCGCATGCCATTGCTCGAGCAGCACGCGCGTCTGGTCGGCGATCGTTTCGGTCACGAGCGCCGCGCGCGCGCCGTCGAACGCCTCCCATCCGAGCAACTGCAGCGCCGAACGCTGCGCGATGTGGAACACCGTGAGCTGCCCGAACAGGCTCAGCGCGCGCAACCGCGTGACGGAATCGTCGGCCGGCCGCCCCGTGATGCGGCCGATCAGCTCGGCGCACACGTCGTTCAGCGGCTTGCGCATGCGCGTCATCAGGATTTCGCTCGCGCTCGCCGGTTCCTGGCCGCCCTGCTCGCGCGCGAAGAACATCCGCTGGTTCATCGTCTTCGGCGCGGTGAACATCCGGTCCGACAACGCACGCAGCAGCCCGATGAACGCTTCGATCAGTTCGTCGACGCTCGCGTGAGCGTCGAGCATCGCACGCGCATGGCCGACCGCCGGCGCGAACACCTGCCAGCCGCTCTCGGCGATCGTCTCGACGCACGCGCGGTACACGCCTTCCTTGTTCTCGAAGTAGTACTGGAGCGCCGGCGCGTTCACGCCCGCCCTCGCGGCGATCTCGCGCGTCGACGCGCCCGCGAACCCGCGCTCGCCGAACAGTTCGATCGCCGCCTCGATGATCCGCTGGCGCGTTTCGTCGCCGCGCGCGTAGCCGCCCGCCGACGTGCGGCGCAGCTTCTTCGCTTCGTTCATGCCTTCCTCGTCATTCGATCGATCGACATTCTACTTGACACAATTTTATCAACTGGAATAATTCTTCCACTTGGAATAAATTGGATCCCGCATGTCGACGCCACAAGACCCGCCACAGAAAGCAGATCGTCAGGAAAACGGAACAACGCCGCGCAACGGCGGAACGAAGCGGCGCATCCTGCTCGCGGTCGCCGTGCTCGCGGCCGTCGGCGGCGCGGTGTGGCTCGGCCGCTGGTGGACGATCGGCCGCTTCATCGAAAGCACCAACGATGCGTACCTGCAAGCCGACAGCATGACTGCCGCGCCGAAGGTCGCCGGCTACGTGACCGACGTCTACGTGCGCGACAACCAGCCCGTCAAGGCCGGCGATCCGCTCGTACGGCTCGACGTCCGGCAGTACCAGGTGGCGCTCGCGCAAGCGCTGGCGACCGTCGACGCCCGCCGCGCCGATATCGCGCGCGCCGAAGCCGACATCAGCCAGCAGCGCGCGAATCTCGAACAGGCCGACGCACAGGCGAAGGTGTCGCGGATCAACGCGCAGCACGCGAGCGACGAGTACACGCGCTATGCGCCGCTCGCGGCGACCGGCGCCGAAACGCACGAACGCGTGGCCGACCTGAAAAGCACGCGCGACCAGGCGCGCGCGACGCTCGCCGCGAACAACGCGTCGATCGCCGCCGCCCGCACGCAGATCGCGTCGTTCACCGCGCAGCTCCAGCAGGCGCGCGCGCAGCTCGAGGCCGCGCAGGCCAGCGCCGCCCAGGCGCAGCTCGACCTCGACAACACGATCGTGCGCAGCACGCTCGCGGGCCGCGTCGGCGACCGCACGGTGCGCGTCGGGCAATACGTGCAGCCCGGCACGCGCCTGCTGACCGTCGTGCCGGTCGACTCGATCTATCTCGTCGCGAACTTCAAGGAAACGCAGATCGGCAACATGCGCGTCGGCCAGCCCGTCGAGCTGCATGTCGACGCGCTGCCGGACGGCCCGCTGTCCGGCGTCGTCGACAGCTTCGCGCCCGGCACCGGCGCGCAGTTCGCGCTGCTGCCGCCCGAGAACGCGACCGGCAATTTCACGAAGATCGTCCAGCGCGTGCCCGTTCACATCCGTCTCGCCGCGAATGCCCGCGCGCAACGCATGTTGTTGCCCGGGCTGTCGGTGACGGTCGACGTCGATACGCGTTCGGCCCGCGACGAGCAGCATCATGGCTGATACGCCCGCCACGATACCCACGCCGCCGCACGAAGGCCGCGCGAGCGTGACCGACTGGATCGCGGTCGCGGCCGGTGCGCTCGGCGCGCTGATGGCGACGCTCGACATCTCGATCACGAACTCTGCGCTGCCGCAGATCCAGGGCGAAATCGGCGCGACCGGCACCGAAGGCACGTGGATCTCGACCGGCTACCTGATGTCGGAAATCGTGATGATCCCGCTCGCCGCATGGCTCACGCGCGTGTTCGGGCTGCGCAATTTCCTGCTGACGAACTCCGCGCTGTTCATCGCGTTCTCGATGATCTGCGGGTGGTCGCATTCGCTGCCGATGATGATCGCCGGCCGGATCGGCCAGGGCTTCACCGGCGGCGCGCTGATCCCGACCGCGCAGACGATCATCCGCACGCGCCTGCCGCTGTCGCAGTTGCCGGTCGGGATGACGATGTTCGGCCTGATCGTGCTGCTCGGGCCGCTGTTCGGCCCCGTGCTCGGCGGCTGGCTCGCGGAGAACGTGGACTGGAGCTGGTGCTTCTTCCTGAACCTGCCCGTCTGCCTGCTGCTGATGGCGCTGCTGGTGTTCGGCCTGCCGTCGGACCGACCGCAATGGAGTGCGTTCTTCAACGCGGACTGGCTCGGCATCCTCGGCCTCGCGATCGGCCTGAGCTCGCTGACCGTCGTGCTCGAGGAAGGCCAGCGCGAACGCTGGTTCGAATCGCAGATGATCGTCACGCTGAGCATCGTGTCGTTGGTCGGGATGATCCTGATCGCGTTGTCGCAGCGCTTCGCGAAACGGCCGATCATGCGGCTGTCGCTGATGCGCAACCCGCGCTACGCGAGCGTGATCGTGATCGTGTCCGCCGTCGGCGCCGGGCTGTATGGCGTGTCCTACCTGCTGCCGCAGTTCCTCGCGATCGTCGCCGGCTACAACGCGGAACAGGCCGGCGCGATCATGCTGCTGTCCGGGCTGCCGGCCTTTCTCGTGATGCCGATCCTGCCGCGTCTGCTCGGCAAGGTCGATTTCCGCATTCTCGTGATCACGGGGCTGCTGCTGTTCTGCCTGAGCTGCATGCTCGACATCAGCCTGACCGCGCAGAGCGTCGGCCACGATTTCGTGTGGTCGCAACTGATCCGCGGCCTCGCGCAGATGCTCGCGATGATGCCGCTCAACCAGGCGTCGATGGCGGCCGTCGCGCGCGAAGACTCGGGCGATGCGGCCGGGCTCTACAACATGGCGCGCAACCTCGGCGGCTCGATCGGGCTCGCGATCATCGGCACCGTGATCGATCGGCGCACGACCTTCCATACGGCCGCGCTGCGCGAATCGGTGACAGCGAACTCGCCCATCGGTCAGGATCGACTGTCGGCCTATGCGGCCAACTGGTTCGCGCACACCGGCGATCTCGCGTATTCCAACATGCGCGCGCTCGGCCAACTGGCGCAGCAGATCCAGATCCAGGCCGTCGTGATGACCTATTCCGAAACCTTCTATCTGCTGGGCCTCGCACTGCTCGCCTGCGTGCCGCTCGCGCTGCTGCTGAGAACGCCGCGCGGGCCGCAACCGATGTCGTCCGGCCATTGACCCGTCATACGCGATGAAATTCTTCCCCCTGCTCCGCCGCCCCGCACTCACCCTGTGCGCGGCCGCGTGCCTGCTCGCCGGCTGCACGGTCGGCCCCGACTACCGCGGCGCGCCCGCCGCACCCGATGCACCGATCTTCGTGCGTGCGCCGGCCAACGGCGTCGACACCACCGCACCCGCGCCGAGCGCGTGGTGGCACGCGCTGAACGATCGGCAGCTCGACGAGCTGATCACCGCGGCGCTCGTGTACAACCCCGATCTGCACGCCGCGCAGGCACGCCTGCGCGCGGCACGTGCGCAACTCTCGCAACAGCGCGCCGCGCAGATGCCGAAATCGTCGGCCACCGTCGCGACCATCCGCATGCGCGAACCGGACGTCGGCGCGCTCGGTTCGCTGCTGCCGTCGAGCGGCTCGGGCCAGTCGGGCGGCACGTCGCCGTCGCTCGGCGGCTCGGGGCCGCTGCAACTCTATTCGGCGGGCTTCGACGCGACCTGGGAAATCGACCTGTTCGGCGGCACGCGCCGCGCGGTCGAAGCCGCTTCCGCGCAGGCCGAAGCCGTCGATGCCGATCTCGCCGACACGCAAGTGTCGATCGCGGCCGAAGTCGCGAATGCTTATGTCGACCTGCGCGACCAGCAGCAACGACTTGCGTTGTCGCGGCGCACCGCGCAATTGCAGCAGCAGATGCTCGAACTCACGCAGCAGCGCCGCGCGCGCGGCGTCGCGGCCGATGCGGACATCGAACGGCTGACGACGCAGGTCGAGAACACGCGCGCGTCGCTGATCCCGCTCGATGCGCAGGTAACCGAATCGCTCGACCGTCTCGCGATCCTGACGGGCTGCGCGCCGGGCGCGCTCGACGCCGTGCTGTCGACCCCGGACGCAGCGTTGCCGACGCTGCCCGGCAGCGTCGCGATCGGCGACCCGGCCACGTTGCTGAAACAGCGCCCCGACATCCGCGCGGCCGAACGCCGGCTCGCGTCGAGTCATGCGCAGATCGGCGAGCACGTCGCCGACTATTTCCCGAAGGTGACGTTGCTCGGCGATCTCGGTTTCAGCGCGACCGACCCCGGCCACCTGTTCCGCAAGCAGAATTTCACATGGATCGGTGCGCCGTACCTGCAATGGAACATTCTCGACTTCGGACGCACGCGCGGCGCGGTACGCGCGGCCGAAGCGTCGCGCGACGAAGCGGAAGCGAATTATCAGAAGGCCGTGCTCGGCGCATTGCAGGATGCCAACACCGCGCTGCAGCGTTACGGGCATCAGCGCGAGCACGTCGTCGCGTTGACGAAGGTGCAGACGTCGGCCGTGCATTCGCGCGCGCTGATGGACCAGCGCTATCGCGCGGGCGTTGCGTCGATGATCGACCTGCTCGATACGCAACGCGAAGCGCTCTCCGCGCAGCAGAACGTGATCGCCGGGCAAGCCGAACTGATCAAGAACTACGTGTCGGTACAGAAGAGCCTCGGGCTCGGATGGCAAACGAGCGCCGGTTGACGGCGCCGCCAGAAATCATGCACGACCGATGCATCATGCGCGCCGCAACGATTCCCTGCGCGCGCAACGATACGGTTTCGTTTCGTGCGCAACGAAGGGTTCGCGCGGCATCGACCCCACGGCTATCGAAAACATATCGAATATCAATTAGCCAATCGTCTGACGATCTCTTCTAATTCAGTCGGCTTCCCCACCACCGATCGGATTCAAGGAGTTCCATCGTCATGTCCTCATCTTCCCATCGCGTGCTGCGGCACGCAGTCGCCGCGATCTGCGTGGCACTCTCCGCTGCTCCGCATGCCGCCGAACTCACGCGCGACACCGGCGCGCCCGTGGGCGACAACCAGAATTCGCAAACGGCCGGCCCCGCCGGCCCGGTGCTGCTGCAGGACTCCGCACTCATCGAGAAACTGCAGCGCTTCGATCGCGAGCGCATTCCGGAACGCGTCGTGCATGCACGCGGCACCGGCGCATTCGGCGAGTTCGTGCCGAGCGCCGACATCTCCGACCTGACGAAAGCGAAGGTCTTCACGCCCGGCACCCGCACGCCCGTGTTCGTGCGCTTCTCCACCGTGATGGGCTATCGCGGCTCGCCCGAGCAGGCGCGCGACCCGCGCGGCTTCGCGGTGAAGTTCTATACGCAGCAGGGCAACTGGGACATGGTCGGCATCAACTGGCCGGTGTTCTTCATCCGCGACGGCATCAAGTTCCCCGACTTCGTGCACGCGAACAAACCGAGCGCGGTGACCGGCGTGCAGGATCCGAACCTCGCGTTCGACTTCTTCGCGCACACGCCCGAAGCGACCCACATGCTGACGATGCTGTATACGGACGCCGGCATGCCCGATTCGTATCGCCGCATGGACGGCTTCGCGGTGCACGCGTTCAAGTTCGTCAATGCGCAGGGCGACGTGCACTACGTGAAGTTCCACTGGAAGAGCCAGCAAGGCGTGCACGGCCTGCGGCCGCAGGAGATCGCCGCATCGATCGGCCGCGACTGGAACATGATGACGAACGACCTGTACGGCGCGCTGAAACAGGGCGATTTCCCGAAGTGGGATCTGTACGTGCAGGTGCTCGCGCCGAAGGACCTGAACCGCTTCGACTTCGACGCGCTCGACGATACGAAGGTCTGGACCGGCGTGCCTGAACGCAAGATCGGCACGATGACGCTCAACCGCGTGCCCGACAACTATTTCCAGTCGACCGAGGAATCGGCGTTCGCGCCGTCGCGGCTCGTGCCGGGCATCGAACCGTCCGAAGACCGGATGCTGCAGGATCGCCTGTTCGCGTACGCCGACACGCAGATGTACCGGCTCGGCGCGAACTACATGGATCTGCCGATCAACCGCCCGGTCGTACCGGTCGTCAACAACAACCAGGACGGCAAGATGAATGCCGGCGACCGCAAGGGCGAGGTGAATTACGAACCGTCGACGCTGAACGAACTCGCGCAGGATCCGCAGTACAAGTCGGTCCGCATGGCACTCGGCGGCACGACGCAGCAGGAAGCGATCCGCAAGAAGCTGCCGTTCCGTCAGGCGGGCGAGTACTACCGCAGCCTGTCGCAGCAGGACAAGGACGACCTCGTCACCGCGCTGTCCGGCGATCTCGGTCAGGTGAAGAACGCGCACAACCAGTACGCGATGCTGTCGTACTTCTACAAGGCCGACGCCGATTACGGTACGCGCCTCGCGCAGGCCGTTCACGCGAACGTCCAGCAAGTGCAATCGCTCGCGGCGAAGCTGAGCGACAACTGATCCCGCGACGACGGTCGCTGCCGACGTGTGCGCTCGCCCCGCGCACGTCGGCCCGGCCACCTCATCAGGACATCCTCATGCGATCCGAACGCTTCACCCACGCGATCCGCGCGGCCGCGGCGTCGCTCGCGCTGGCCGCGCTCGCTGGTTGCGCGCACCTGCCCGAACGGCCTGCATACGGCAAGGCCGACCCTGCCGCGCTGCGCCGCTATGACGACGACTGGTTCGACGCCGCGCGCGTCGGCCGCGTCGATATCCTGCGCGCGTTGCACGACGCCGGCTATCCCATCGACGCCACCGACAGCCACGGCTATACGGCCGTGATCCTCGCGTCGTACGATGGGCAGCCTGCGGCGCTCGACTACCTGTTGTCGGCGGGCGCCAATGCGTGCATTGGCGATCGTCACGGCAATACGGCGCTGATGGGCGCCCTCTTCAAGAACGAACCCGACATCGCGCGGCGCCTGATCGACACGCACTGCCCGATCGACCAGACGAACGGCGCCGGCGAAACCGCGCTCGGGTTCGCGACGCTGTTCAACCGCTTCGAGCTGATTCCGCTGCTCGTCGCGCATGGCGCGAATCCGAACCATGTCGACCGGCGCGGCCAATCGCTGCTTCAACTCGCGCTGACGCACGACAACACGTATGCCGCGGACGCACTGCGGGATGCCGGCGCCAAACGGTAGTGCGACTACGGATCGACCGTCTGAACGATGCGGATGCACCGTGCTATCGTGCCGTTGGTTTCATCGCACGGAGACGGGAAAATGCTGAATCGCTTCGCCATTGTTCTGGTTGCCGCCGGCGCGACAACCAGTCTCGCTGCCGCCGCCGCGAGCCCCCAGCCGGACAGCGCCAATTCGTATCGTCAGTTGCGCACGCGGCTCTTTGCCGGCGCGACGGTCACCGCGATCTTTTCGCCGAACCAGTGCCAGCACGCGCAGCAGGCGGCTACCCAGGCAGCGGCGCCCACCGTGTCCGGCGGCTTCGCGATACGCGACTTCATGGAAGTCGGCGGCAATACGCTCGCGTTCGCCAACCAGCACCTCACCGTCCAGCCGAGCGGCGCGACCGTACTCGAGCTGATCCAGTACCGCGTGATGCAGGACGAAAGCGCGACGGTGACGGTACGCTCGCTTTCGCCCACCACGTACCAGCCCGTCGCACCCGCGCAGGTTTTCCAGTGCACGCTCGGCGACGGCCTTCGTTTCGCGTACGCGTGGCGGGATCGCGACTGACGCCGGAACTTCGTAGCGAATTCGGAAATTCGCACGGAAACAGCAGGAGTACTACGAAATTCGGCTGACGTACGGAACAGGAAAAATCGATCCGTGCGTCGTCCGCGCCCACGTTCCGACTCGAAAATACTCGTCGAGCAGACGATAGAATGCGATCCGCTCCGGATCGGGATGGTCGATCCCGTACTGCATGAAGAAAGGCGCAGCCCATTCGCTGGCCGGGTCCGCTTCGATATCGCGCGATGCCTGCGCCGGGTCCCGATAGCGATCGGCCAATGGCGCGCTCGTCGCCACGCACCGCTTTCGGCAGCATCCACGCGCGCCCCGCCGCCGACACGACGCCGGGCACCCGCGCACCCGGCAGACCCGTCGTCCCCAGCCAGCGTGCCGCCAAGCGTCGTCCGCCCCCGCCGCCATCGTTTTTCGGTGCCCTTCGCCACCTCCATCGAATCTCCATCTTTCCGCATCAAAGACACCAACTACGCGCGTCAGACTCCGGTCCGTCAAAGCAGGCAGTGGGCTGCCTGCGCTTCCTGGAGTCGCTATGAAGAATCAGAAACGATGCTGCCACGGCGCCGTATGCGCGCTGGTGGCGGCAATGCTGGCGGGTTGCGGGCCGTCCGAACAGCAGGCCGCCGCGCCGGCCACACCGGTGGCGGCCATGACCGTGGCCGCCACGCGCGTCGACGTGACCGAAGACTTGCCCGGCCGCGTCGCGGCCGTGCGCGTGGCCGAGATCCGGCCGCAGGTGAGCGGCATCGTGCAACGCCGGCTGTTCGAACAGGGCACCGAAGTTCGTCCGGGCCAGCCGCTGTTCCAGATCAATCCGGCGCCGTTCAAGGCGGAGATGGACACGGCCGCCGCATCGCTGCAGCGCGCGCAGGCCGCACTCGAACGCGCGAAGGTGCAGGCCGCACGCTTCAAGCCGCTCGTCGAGGCCGATGCGATCAGCCGCCAGGTGTACGACGACGCCGTATCGCAACGCGACCAGGCCGCGGCCGACGTCGCGCAGGCCCGCGCGACGCTTGCGCGACGCCAGCTCGACCTGAAATTCGCAACCGTGGAAGCGCCGATCGCCGGCCGCATCGACCAGGCGCTCGTGACCGAAGGTGCACTGGTGTCGAGCAGCGACAGTCAGCCGATGGCGCGCATCCAGCAGATCGACCAGGTATACGTGGACGTGCGCCAGCCGGCCGCCTCGCTCGACGCGCTGCGCGGCGCGCTCGCGGCTCAACCGCAAGCGTCCGACGGCAACGGCCTGCCGGTCGACGTGCTGCGCGACGACGACACGCGCTACGACGTCAAGGGCCGCATGCTGTTTTCGGGCGTCAACGTCGATCCGGGCACCGGTGACGTGCTGCTGCGCGTGCTGGTCGACAACCCGAAGCGCCAGTTGCTGCCGGGCATGTACGTGCGCGCCCGCATTCCGCGCGCCCACTACGCGAACGCCGTGATGGTGCCGCAACAGGCCGTCGTGCGCGCCGGCGGCAAGCCGCAGGTATGGGTGCTGGACGCGAAGGGCAACGCGCACCTGAAGGCCGTCGAAGTCGGCGAGCTCACGAACCGCAGCTACCGCATCAAGTCGGGCCTGCAGGCCGGCCAGAAGATCGTCGTCGAAGGCATGGAACGCCTGACCGACGGCGCGCCGGCTGCCGCAACCGACTGGAAGTCGCCTGACGCGGCCGCCGCGTCCGCGCACTGAGTCACGAGGAGCCTCCCGCCATGGCTGAATTCTTTATCCGCCGCCCGGTGTTTGCGTGGGTGATCGCCCTCTTCATCATCCTGATGGGGCTGATCGCGATCCCGCAGTTGCCGGTCGCACGCTACCCGTCGGTCGCACCGCCGTCCGTCACGATCACCGCGAACTATCCGGGCGCCACGCCCCAGACGATGAACGACGGCGTGCTGAGCCTCATCGAGCGCGAGCTGTCCGGCGTCAAGAACCTGCTCTACTTCGAATCGTCGGCCGACACGTCCGGCAGCGCGCAGATCACCGTCACGTTCAAGCCCGGCACCGATCCGGAGATGGCGCAGGTCGACGTGCAGAACAAGATCAAGTCGATCGAGCCGCGCCTGCCTGCCGCCGTGCGCCAGAACGGGCTGATCGTCGAATCCGCGTCGTCCGGCTTCCTGATGCTGATCGGCCTGCGCTCCGACAGCGGCCGCTTCGACGAAGGCGCGCTCGCCGACTACATGGCGCGCAGCGTGTCCGAGGAATTGCGGCGCATCGACGGTGTCGGGCGTGTGCTGCAGTTCGGCTCCGAGCGCGCGATGCGCATCTGGGTCGATCCGCAGAAGCTGATCAATTTCGGTTTGTCGATGAGCGATCTGACGACCGCGATCGGCCAGCAGAACGTGCAGATCGCGCCGGGCAGTCTCGGTGCGCTGCCCGCGCTGCCGGGCCAGCGCGTGACCGTGCCGCTCACCGCGCAGGGCCAGCTCACCACGCCGGAGGAATTCGCGAAGGTCGTGCTGCGCGCGAACGCGGACGGTTCGAAGGTCGTGCTCGGCGACGTCGCGCGCGTCGAACTCGGTTCGCAAAACTACATGTTCGTGAGCCGCGAGAACAACCGGCCGGCCACGCTCGCCGGCGTGCAGCTCGCACCGGGCGCCAATGCCGTGAAGACGGCGGACGCGATCCGCACGCGCATGGCCGAACTGAGCAAGTCGATGCCGTCGGGCATGACCTACTCGATCCCGCTCGACACGTCGCCGTTCGTCAAGATCTCGATCGAGAAAGTGCTGGCCACGCTGTTCGAGGCGATGGTGCTCGTGTTCCTCGTGATGTACCTGTTCCTGCAGAACGTGCGCTATACGCTGATCCCGGCCATCGTCGCGCCGGTCGCGATGCTCGGCACCTTCTCGGTGATGCTGCTGACCGGCTTCTCGATCAACGTGCTGACGATGTTCGGCATGGTGCTCGCGATCGGCATCATCGTCGACGATGCGATCGTCGTCGTCGAGAACGTCGAACGCCTGATGGCCGAGGAGGGACTGTCGCCGAAGGACGCGACGTCGAAGGCGATGAAGGAAATCACGGGCGCGATCGTCGGCATCACGCTGGTGCTGACCGCGGTGTTCCTGCCGATGGCGATGGCGAGCGGCTCGGTGGGCGTGATCTACAAGCAGTTCACGCTGTCGATGGCCGTGTCGATCCTGTTCTCCGCGCTGCTGGCGCTGACGCTCACGCCGGCCCTGTGCGCGACGATGCTCAAGCCGCTCGCGCCGGGCCACCACGAGAAGCGCGGCTTCTTCGGCTGGTTCAACCGCCGCTTCGACCGCCTGACGAAATGGTACGAGACGCGCGTCGGCCGCCTGGTCGGCCGCACGGGCCGCGTGATGCTGGTGTTCGTCGCGATTGCGGGCGCGCTGGTGTTCGGCTTCCGCAGCCTGCCGTCGTCGTTCCTGCCGGACGAGGATCAGGGCTACTTCATCACCAGCTTTCTGCTGCCCGCGGACGCTACCGCCGAGCGCACGCACGACGTGGTCAGGACGCTGGAGCGGCATCTTGCTTCGCGTCCGGCAATCCAGTCGAGCATTTCCGTGATCGGCTACGGCTTCTCGGGCCAGGGCCCGAACGCGGCGATCAACTGGTCCGTGATGAAGGACTGGAAGAATCGCGGCGGCGCGTCGACGCTCGAGGAAGGCATGCTCGCGCAGCAGGCGATGGCCGGCGTGACCGAAGGTACGGTGATGAGCCTGCTGCCGCCGGCCATCGACGAACTCGGCAACAGCTCGGGCTTCTCGATGCGCCTGGAAGACCGCGCCAACCAAGGCACGGCCGCGCTCAAGGCTGCGGAAGCCAGGCTGCTCGAACTCGCCGCGCAAAGCAAGGTCGTGACCGGCGTGTACCCGGACAGCCTGCCCGCCGGCACGAGCATCCGCCTCGAAATCGATCGCGCGAAGGCGCAGGCGCTCGGCGTGTCGTTCGCGACGCTCAGCGACACGCTGTCGACCGCGATGGGCTCCACCTACGTGAACGACTTCCCGAACGCCGGCCGCATGCAGCAGGTGATCATCCAGGCCGACGCGCCGGCGCGCATGCAGATCGACAACGTGATGAAGCTGTACGTGCGCAACGCGGCCGGCGGCATGGTGCCGCTTTCCGAAGTGGTGCGCCCGGTGTGGACCGAGACGCCGCTGCAGATGGTGCGCTTCAAGGGCTACCCGTCCGCGCGGATCTCCGGCACCGCCGCCCCCGGCCAGTCGAGCGGCGCGGCGATGGCCGAGATGGAACGTCTCGCCGCGCAATTGCCGCCGGGCTTCGCGGTCGAGTGGACCGGCCAGTCGCTGCAGGAACGCCAGTCGGCGTCGCAGGCGCCGATGCTGATGGTGCTGTCGATGATCGTCGTATTCCTGGTGCTCGCCGCGCTGTACGAAAGCTGGTCGATTCCGCTGTCGGTGATGCTGGTGGTGCCGCTCGGCCTGATCGGCGCGATCGGTGCGGTGCTGCAGCGCGGCTTGCCGAACGACGTGTTCTTCAAGGTCGGGATGATCACCGTGATCGGCCTGTCCGCGAAGAACGCGATCCTGATCGTCGAGTTCGCGAAGCAATTGCGCGAGGAAGGCAAGGGATTGATCGAGGCAGCCGTGCAGGCGTCGAAGCTGCGCCTGCGCCCGATCCTGATGACCTCGCTCGCATTCGGCCTCGGCGTCGTGCCGCTGATGATCGCGACCGGCGCCAGCGCCGAAACGCAGCACGCGATCGGCACCGGCGTGTTCGGCGGCATGGTGACCGCCACGGTGCTGGCCATTTTCTTCGTCCCCGTTTTCTTTGTGTTCGTGATGAGCATCCAGGAGCGCATCGGCGCGTGGCGGGCTTCCCGCAAGCAGCCGGCGGCCCCGACTCACGGACAGGAAGGTTGATGCCATGCGACTGCTTATTCTTCCCCTCGTCCTCGCGCTGTCGGCCTGCTCGCTCACGCCGACGCTGGTCAAACCCTCGATGCCGGTGCCGACGGCCTACACGGCCGCCGCTGCCGCCGATCTCCACGCGAACGCCGCCGATCTCGGCTGGCGCACGATGTTCGGCGACCGTCGCCTGCAGCGCCTGATCGAGCTCGCGCTCGACAACAACCGCGACCTGCGCGTGGCGGCGCTGAACGTCGAGGCCGCCGAAGCGCAGTACGGCATCCAGCGCGCCGCGCGTCTGCCGTCGATCGGCGCCGGCGCGAACTTCACGCGCCAGCGCACGTCGGACGACACGCAGTCGAATCCACCGCTGTTCGGCACGACGCAAAACCAGTACGGCGTGAACGTCGGTATCAGCGCGTTCGAGATCGACCTGTTCGGCCGCGTGAAGTCGCAATCGGATGCCGCGTTCGCGCGCTATCTGGCAACCGATCACGGCCGCCGCGCGGTGCAGATCTCGCTCGTCGGCGGCGTGGCGGACGCGTATTTCGCCGAACGCCTCGCGCACGAGCAGCGTCAGTTGTCCGAGCGCACGCTCGCCGACTGGCGACAATCGCTCGATCTCGCGCGCCGCCTGAAGGAAGCGCATCAGGCGAGCGGCGTCGACATCGCGCAGGCCGAAGGCCAGGTCGCGAGCGCGACGGCCGACCTCGAAGCGCGCACGCGCGCCGTCGAGCAGGCGCGCAACGCGCTGCGCCTGCTGGTCGGCGCCGAGCTGCCCAAGGATCTGCCCGAGCCGCTGCCGCTTCAGCAGCAACCGGTGATGACGCAATTGCCGGCCGGCCTGCCGTCCGAGCTGCTGTTCCGTCGCCCGGATATCCAGCAGGCCGAACAAAATCTCGTCGCCGCGAATGCGGACATCGGCGCCGCGCGCGCCGCGTTCTTTCCGCGCCTGTCGTTGACGTCGTCGATCGGTTTCCTCAGCCCCGCGATGGGCAGCCTGTTCGACGGCGGCCAGCGCGTGTGGAGCTTCGCGCCGCAGGTCACGGTGCCGATCTTCCAGGGTGGCCGGCTGCGTTCCGAGCTGCGTCTCGCGCAAGTGCGCAAGTCCAGCGCGATCGCCGAATACGAACGCGCGATCCAGGCCGCGTTCCGCGAAGTAGCCGACGGCATCGCCGGGCGCGAAACCTTCGGCCGCCAGATCGACGCGCAGACGCGCGTGGTCGCTTCGGCCGAACGCCGCACCGACCTGTCGAACCTGCGCTATCGCGCGGGTGTCGAGGGGCGGCTGGAGTTGCTCGATTCGCAGCGGCAGCTCTATGCGGCACGGCAAACGCTGCTCGACCTGCGCCGCGACGAGCTCGGCAATGCCGTTGCGCTGTACAAGGCGCTCGGCGGCGGTCTGACGGACCAGGACGTCGCACCGTCGAAGCGCCTGGCGCAGAACTGAACGAACGACGCCGTGGCGCCCCGTGCGGCAAGCGTGGCGCAACGGCGTGCCCCGGCCCGGCCACGGGCCGCCCCGACTGTTCGACATCGCACGGTACACTCCATGACGAATTCCCTGATACTGATCGCGGAAGACGAGCCCGACATCTCGGACATCCTCGATGCATACCTGAAGCACGACGGTTTTCGCACCTACCGCGTCGCCGACGGGCAAGCGGCGCTCGACGTGCAGCCGCGCCTGAAGCCCGACCTGATTCTGCTCGACGTGAAGATGCCGCAGAAAAACGGCTGGGACGTGCTCGCCGAGTTGCGACGGCGCGACAATACGCCCGTTGTCGTCGTTACCGCGTTCGATCGCGACCTCGACCGGCTGCAGGCCCTGCACGCCGGCGCGGACGACTACATCGTCAAACCGTTCAACCCGGCCGAAGTCGTCGCGCGGTTGCGCGCGATCCTGCGCCGCTCCGCCGCGCCGCCGACCACGCGCATGCTGCGCGTCGGCGACCTCGAGGTCGACACCGACAGCTATCTGGCCCGCGTGCGCACGGCGGGCACCGAGGTGCCGATCACGCTGACGCTGACGGAGTTCCGGCTGCTCGCGCATCTGGCGAGATCGCCGAGCCGCGTATTCACGCGCGGCGAGTTGCTCGACGCGTGCATGGCCGACGTGAGCGCACTGGAGCGCACGGTCGACAGCCACATCTGCAGGCTGCGCAAGAAACTCGAACAGGCCGGCGCACCTGGCATGCCGGAAGTGATGCGCGGCGTCGGCTACCGGCTGCGAGGCGTGCGGTGACGTTGTCGGCACGGCCCGGCCGGCAGATCGGGCGGGCGTTCGGCCTCGCCGCGAGCGTCGTCGTGCTGCTCGCCTGCACCGTCGCGTTCTTCGTCCACGCACTGCATGCGCCGGCCGCGTTGCTGCGCGACGCGACGGCCGACGTCATGCTCCGCAGTGCGTCCACTTACCTGGTGCCGGCGACGGCGCTGTTCGTCTGCCTGCTGGCCGCCGCGTTCGACCTGCTCAGGCTGATCCACCGTATGCTCGCGACGCTCGACGCCATGGCGGACACCGCCGCCCGGACCGTCGCCGGCGATTCGTCGGCGCGCACGGTTTCCCGTGCCGGCTGTCCGGCCGACCTGTCGCGCTTCATCGAGCATTTCAATGCGATGACTCATTCAATGAAACCTGCGAATTCATCCGATGCGACGGCCACCTTCTCCGGCAACAGTCGCGTCACGCGCACCCGGCTCGCCGAACTCGAAACTCGGCTCGACGCCATCAGGACGCTCGCCACCGATGCCGACGCGTCCTCGCGCGATGCGCTGCTTCGGCATGTCGACGCGCTGTTCCGGATCGTCGACGACCTTCAGGTCGCCGAACGACAGGCCCCGCCGATTCGAGCATTTCCTCGATAACGACTGGCCATTGCAACACGCATCGGAAAGGATCGGCGAGTCGCTTTCGGCATTACCTGCGTTGCCGGTTTCGAACATTACAAAATACCGCCGATCTTTTCAAAATCATTGCGCTTTATCAGCTTTAACTTTGTTTCATATAATCAAAAAAAGTTTGACATCATACTTTCGTTCTTGATACCGTCCGATGCAAGCAATCCGACGGATTGCCTGCCACGCAAACGATTCCGCTCCACGTTTTTTTCGCTTCCGCTGCACCGAAGTACGCGCCGCCGAATGATGCGTTCGCCCGCCGGCGCGTGCAGCATCCCGATGCATTTCACTGGACGGCTGCCATCCGGCAGCGGGCCGAAGGATCGAATCAAATGAGCAGGACAACGAAGCTGTTGCTCTAGCATTCCCGCCCGCGCCGAATCCGGCGCGACTGCGCCGCCTTGCGGCGCAGCCTTTCCGTTACCGCGTTTTTCGTATTTCGCCCCCGGAGAAAAAACCGCTTTCCGGATCGGGCGAAAGGCCCTGTCGCGTCCGTGCCACCCGCCCGCATGCGACAGAAAGCGGCGGTGCATGACCCGCACCGCTGTCGACCATCGTTGTTCGTGCCGTTCGTTGTTCAACCGGAGGGGTAATTCAAATGAATCAGGTTGCAAACAAGAAACAAAAGCACATTCGCACCGTCAATCTCGCACTCGCCGCCGCGGCCGCAGCCGCGTCGTTCGGCATGGCGACCGCCCATGCCGCGCCCGCGGCCGGCTGGACGGAAACGCGCACCAAGGGCTTCCTGCCGCTCGTGCAGCAGAACGAAGCCGGCACGGCCGGCGCGCCCGCGGCGAGCACGGCTGCCGCAGCCGCAGCCGCGATCGACATGGCGCCCGGCGAATCGGTGGACATCGTGCTCGGGCTGAACCTGCGCAACGAAGCACAGCTCGACCAGTACCTGCGCGACCTGCATACGCCCGGTTCGCCGCACTACCGGCAGTTCCTGACGCCTGCACAATTCGCCGCGCAATATGCGCCGACCGACCAGCAGGTCGCGTCCGTCGTCGCGCATCTGCGCAAGGCCGGCTTCGTGAATATCGTGGTCGCGCCGAACCGGCTGCTGGTCTCCGCGTCCGGCACCGCGGGAACCGTCCAGTCCGCGTTCCGCACGACCCTCAAGCGCTTCACGCGCAACGGCCGCAGCGTTTATGCAAATACCGACGCCGCGCAAGTGCCGAACGCGATCGGCAACATCGTCGGCGCGGTGCTCGGCCTGCAGAACGTCGAGCTCATGCATACGGGCGCGGGCGGCAAGCCGCAAGGCAACACCAGCAACCTGACGATCCCGGCCGGCGCGTCGGCGGTGCCGCACAACCCGACCGAATTCTCGTCGATCTACGGCGGCGACGGCACGCCGACGGCCTCGCAGACCACGGTCGGCATCATCTCCGAAGGCGATCTGTCGCAAACGGTGAGCGACCTCAATACGTTCGCCGCGAACAACGGCCTCGGCACGATCAGCAGCAGCATCGTGAAGACGGGCCCGGCCGGCAGTTCGTACACCGACACCGACGGCACCGTCGAATGGAACCTCGACAGCCAGTCGATCGTCGGCACGGCCGGCGGCAGCGTGAAGCAGGTCGTGTTCTATACCGCGCCGTCGATGACGCTCACCGCGATCACGGCCGCGTACAACAAGGCCGTGACCGACAACGTCGCGAAAGTGATCAACGTATCGCTCGGCGTATGCGAATCGTCCGCGTACAGCACCGGCTCGCAGGCCACCGACGACACCATCTTCAAGCAGGCGGTCGCGCAAGGGCAAACCTTCTCGGTTTCCGCCGGCGACCACGGCGCGTACGAATGCGCGAGCGGCAAGCCGTCGCGTTCGACCTACACGGTGAGCGAGCCGGCCACGTCGCCGTACGTGATCGCGGTGGGCGGCACGACGCTGTTCACCAATACGTCGACCAATGCGTACAACAGCGAAATCGTCTGGAACGATCCGAGCTGGCAGCCGGGCACCGTATGGTCGACGGGCGGCGGCTACAGCAAGTACGAGGCCGCGCCGACGTGGCAGTCGTCGACCCTCACCGGCTCGACCAAGCGCGCGCTCCCCGACGTCGGCTTCGACGCCGACCTGCGCACGGGCGCGATTCTCGTCGTGAACGGCCAGACGTCCGACACGCTGTGGGGTTCGGGCTACCTGAACAACGAAGGCGGCACGAGCCTCGCCGCGCCGATCTTCACGGGCATCTGGGCGCGGCTGCAGTCGGCCAACAACAATACGCTCGGGTTCCCCGCGTCGAGCATCTACAAGTACTTCCCGAGCAACGCGGCGCTGCTGCACGACGTCACGTCCGGCAACAACGGCAGCGGCACTTACGGCTACAAGGCGAAGGCAGGCTGGGATGCGACGACGGGCTTCGGCAGCGTGAACATCTCGAAGCTGAACGCGTTCATCCAGAGCACGTCGGATTTCGCGCGCTGACGAGCCATTGACCGAACCGGATGCGCAAGCGCGACGTCTCGTACGCAACCGCATCCGACGACCCGCGAAGGCTGCGCAGCCTTCGCGGGTCCTCTGCGAGCCGTGCCGTCTCGCCTCTTCCGATGCGGCCTCGTCGCGCCGCTCAATCGGCCCAGTTCCGGACATAATCCGGCACCGGCACGTTACCGTCGGCATGCACCGGCGCGCCGCGCGTCGTCTTCAACGGCAAGATTCCGGCCCAGACCGCCAGCCCGAGATCCTCTTCCTTGTCGGACGGCAGCGAATCGCTGATTTTCACGGCCGCTTCCGCCATCGAAATCCGCAGCACGCCGGTCGCATTGATTTCCTTCGAATTGCCCGGCCGCGCTTCGTGCTTGCGGCCCGGCGCGATCTTGTCCATCAATGCATCCAGCGCGGCGAGTTTTTCCTCGCTGCCTTCCACCACGTCGAACTGCCCGTAGATCACCGCGGATCGATAATTCATCGAATGATTGAACGCGGATCTGGCCAGCACGAGGCCGTCCAGCAGCGTCATCGCGATGCAAGCCTGCGCGCCGGCCGACAGCGCCTTGATCATCCGGCTGCCGTTGGACCCGTGGATATAGAGCTCGTCGCCCTTTCTCCAGTGCGCGGTCGGGATGCAGTGCGTGTTCTGCCCGTCGCCGAACGCGATGTGACAGACGTACGCGTCGTCCACGATGCGGTAGAGCATCGTGCGATCGTGGCTCGCCAGCTCGGGCAGGCGGCGAACCGTCGTACGTGGCGTGGAAGAGAGAGGAGTCCGGTCGTTCATAGATCTGTAGTGCGAAATGAATGGTATCGGCATCGTGCCGTATCCGGGCGTGAGCGCGCGGTTGTCCGCCCCATCGACAGTCGCTTGCCGAATCGAGCAAAATACGCGCGTATCGCAAAGCCGCGCCGATCGCCAAGAATGCGCGTGCACCGGCCTGCCCCGCGAGAACATGAACGATACGATGCGTGCGGCATCTTCGAAAGAACCAGCACAAGGAAAATTTCTGGAACCAGCCCATGGATCTCGCGCTGCTCATCTCATCGCTTTCCAGACAGGACGGCGCGACAACACATAGCCAGCAAGAAGCCCTCTACCGGAGCCTGCGCGACATGCTGCTGGACGGGCACCTGCCGCCCGGCACGCGGCTCGCGTCGACGCGCGTGCTCGCTGCCGAACTTGGCATCGCGCGCAATTCCGCGGTCTATGCGTACGAGCGCCTGGCCGAGGAAGGCTTCGTCGCGGCCACGCGCAACGGCACGATCACGTTATGGGACGGATGCAGCCGGCCGAGCGCCGTCCATGAGGACGGCCCTGCACCGGTTCACCTGTCGGCGCGCGTGCAGGGGCTGGAGAACGCCGACCCCGAGCCCGAACGCATGCTGCCGTTCGTTCCCGGCCTCCCTTCCCTCGACGAATTCCCGGTTGCCCAGTGGCGCCGGTGCATCGAGCGTGCATGGAAGACCATCACGCCCGCCCGGCTCGCGTACGGGCCGGTCGAAGGGCTACCCGAACTGCGGCGCGCGGTGGCCGCGTACATTCGCGTCTCGCGCGGCGTGCGCTGCGACACGGGCCAGGTATTCATCACCGACGGCACGCAGAGCAGCCTCGAACTCTGCGCGCGCATGCTCGCGAATCCCGGCGACTACGGCTGGCTCGAGAATCCTTGCTACAACGGCGCGAGGACCGCATTCCGGTCGACCGGCCTGAATCCCGTGCCGATCGAGGTCGATCGCGAAGGCATGGCGCCGACCGACGAGCAGTGGCGCACCCGCCCGCCGCGGCTGATCTACACGACACCGTCGCACCAGTACCCGCTCGGCGCGCTGATGAGCCCCCGGCGACGCGCGGCGCTCGTCGAGCGCGCCCGCGCATGCGGCGCGTGGATCATCGAGGACGACTACGACAGCGAATTCCGTCACGGCGGCCAGCCGCTGCCCGCGATCCAGGGCCTGCATGCCGATGCCCCGGTGTGCTATCTCGGCACGTTCAGCAAGACGATGTTTCCCGCTCTTCGGCTCGGTTTCATGGTGGTGCCGCAGGTGCTCGTCGAGCGCTTCACCGGCACGCTGCGCGAACTCGTCCATCGCGGTCACTCGGCCGACCAGCTGGCGATGGCCGAATTCATCGACAGCGGCCTGTTTGCGCGGCACCTGCGGAAGATGCGGGCGCTCTACGCCGCCCGGCGCAGCAGCCTCGAAGCGGCGCTCGCGCGCCATCTCGGCACGTCGCTGAGCGTGCGGGAAAGCCCGGGCGGCATGCATCTTTCCGCGGATCTCGCGGTGCCGCTGCGCGATACCGACGTCGCGCGTGCCGCAGCTGCCCACGGCTTGCTGCTGCAACCGTTGAGCCACTACTGCATCGGCGACGGCCACCGCGGCAACGGCCGCCGCGGCGACGGCCGCCGGTACAACGGCTTCGTCCTCGGCTATTCAGGGCTGAGCGACGCGACGATCGAGACGGCGGCAATGCAATTCGCCGACATCATCGACCGGCACCGCCGCGCGCGGCGCTGAACGTCGCTCACAGTTGCGATTCGATCGGAAACAGCCCGAGAAACCACACTTCCATGCGCCGCGGGACGGATACCTCCGGCTCGTGATCGATCTCGGTGATCTTCCCGTCCGCGTCCGTCTGAATCCACTTGAGCCGCCCTCTGCCGGCCGGATCGGTTCTCGCGTCGACACGCCATGCAATCTGGTCGAGCCGCGCCTCCAGATCGTTGGCGACCTGCGACGCAATCGCCGGGCTCTCGCAGTAAACGCCGATCTCCGTATTGAGGTTCAGCGAGCGCGGATCGAGATTCATCGACCCGATGAAGATGCTCGTGTGATCGAACACGTAGGTCTTGGCGTGCAGCGACGCGCGCGACGAGCCGACGATGACCTGCTTCGAAATGCTCTTGTCGCCCGATGGCCGGCGCTCGTAAAGCCGCACGCCCGCGTTCACCAGATCGCTTCGATAGCGCCGGTAGCCGGCATGCACGGCCGCCACGTCGGTCGACGCGAGCGAATTGGTCAGCACCGTCACGCGCACGCCGCTCGCCACGAGCGCGCGCAACCGCTCGACCACCTCCTTGCCCGGCACGAAATACGGCGACACGATCAGCAGGTCGTGCCGGGGCTGCAACGCAAGCGCGCGCAACTGCGGCATCAGGTGCCCGTCGCTGTCCTTCGGCGCGTGCGCGATCTTCGATGGATCGTCGTACAACACCGTCGCATGCCCCCACGACAACTCCGTGCCCTGCCCGTGGACGATCCGGTCGAGTCGCTGCCGGGCCTCGAGCACGTACGGATTGTCCTCCATCGCCCTCAGGTAGTCGCGCAACCGCTCGCGTTCGCGATCGAGCCCGCCCGGCGCCGCATCGTGCCCGACCAGCGTATCGATCGGATACGCATACGGCGAATTCCAGAACGTATCGAATTCCGTCGAGATGTCCTTCACGACCGGGCCGTGAACGACGACGTCGAGATCGCCGAACTCCAGCATCGACGATGCGCCGAAATATTCGTCGCCGATATTGCGGCCGCCGACGATCGCCGCCTGGTTGTCCGCGATCATCGCCTTGTTGTGCATGCGCCGGTTGACGCGCGAGAACTCGAACACGGTGCCGATCTTCTTGAACCGGCGCGTGGCCACCGGATTGAACAACCGGATCTCGATGTTCGGATGCGAGCTGATCTCGAGCAGCTTGCGGTCGTCCGCGTTGGTGCCGAGATCGTCGAGCAGCGCGCGCACGCGCACGCCGCGATCGGCCGCGCGAATGATCGCATCGGCCAGTTCGTGCCCGGTCAGGTCGTCGTGCCAGATGTAGTACTGCAGGTCGAGCGAGCGGTCGGCACGGTCGGCGAGCAGCACGCGCGCATCCAGCGCATCGACCGGATCGGTCAGCAAATGAAACGCGTCCTGCCCCGGATGAGCGGCGGCCTGCTGCTGGAACGCGACGCCCAGCCGCGTATTGTCCGTATCGGTGAATGCATGCGTCGGCGTGCGATCGGCCTGCGGCGGCAGGCTCGCGCACGCAACGAGCATCAGCAACGACAGAATCGCACCCCACGAACGCAGCATGATCATGTTGGCCGCCCCCAAGGTCGGGCGAAGTCGGATTGTGATTGTTCTGGCTTCCGGCTGCCGGACGAAGCGCGGCACGGGTCCACGGTACGCGCGCTGCGGACCAGCGTGCGACCGGATCGCGCTACAGCATACTTCGATTGATATCGGGGCGGCACGCTTTCGGTGTTTCCGCGGTGGCGAAGATGCGACAGGCGGCGCCGGCACGAACGCGTTCAATACGTTCGACACATTCAGGCGGCGCACCAAAGAAAAACCCGCGACGCCGTGCGGCATCGCGGGTTTCGAGGCTTCCCCGGACAACCGTGGAAGCGAATCTGGTGGGCCCCCCGGGAGTCGAACCCGGCACCAACGAATTATGAGTTCGCTGCTCTAACCAAGCATGAGCTAGGGGCCCAGACGAGAAGCAAAGCGTGCTACACGCCACCCCGACAACGAGGCCGGGCCGGCATTGTAACAACAAAGACGACAAAGGGAACGAACGCCACCGGCATCATGCGGATACCGGCGGCGTTCGCGGCACGGAGGCTGGAAATCAGTTCCCTTCGAGGAACGACTTCAGCTTGTCGGAACGGCTCGGGTGACGCAGCTTGCGCAGCGCCTTGGCCTCGATCTGACGGATGCGCTCGCGCGTGACGTCGAACTGCTTGCCGACTTCCTCGAGCGTGTGATCGGTGCTCATCTCGATACCGAAACGCATCCGCAGCACCTTCGCCTCGCGCGGCGTCAGCGAATCGAGCACGTCCTTCACGACGTCGCGCATGCTGGCATGCAGCGCGGCATCCGCCGGCGCGACCGTGTTGGTGTCCTCGATGAAGTCGCCGAGATGGGAATCGTCGTCGTCACCGATCGGCGTTTCCATCGAGATCGGCTCCTTCGCGATCTTCATGATCTTGCGGATCTTGTCTTCCGGCATCTCCATCTTCTCGGCGAGCGTGGCCGGATCCGGCTCGAGGCCGGTTTCCTGCAGGATCTGCCGCGAGATGCGGTTCATCTTGTTGATCGTCTCGATCATGTGAACCGGAATACGGATCGTGCGCGCCTGGTCGGCGATCGAGCGCGTGATGGCCTGACGGATCCACCACGTCGCATAGGTCGAGAACTTGTAGCCGCGACGGTATTCGAACTTGTCCACCGCCTTCATCAGGCCGATGTTGCCTTCCTGGATCAGGTCGAGGAACTGCAGGCCGCGGTTCGTGTACTTCTTCGCGATCGAGATCACGAGACGCAGGTTGGCCTCGGTCATTTCGCGCTTCGCCTGACGCGCCTTCAGTTCGCCGGCCGCCATCTGGCGGTTGGTTTCCTTCAGGTCCTTCAGCGGCAGCACGACGCGCGCCTGCAGGTCGAGCAGACGCTGCTGCTGTTCGCGGATCGCCGGAACGTTACGCGACAGCACCGCGCTGTACGGATGGCCTTCCGCGGTGATCTTCTCGGCCCAGTCGAGATCCGTCTCGTTGCCCGGGAAGCGCGCGATGAATTCCGAGCGCGGCATGCCGCACTTGTCGACGACGATGTGCAGGATCTGACGCTCGACCTGGCGCACTTCGTCCACCTGCGCACGCAGCGTGTCGCACAGGCGTTCGACGGTGCGCGCGGTGAAGCGGATCGTCATCAGCTCGCTCTGGATCGTTTCCTGCGCCTTCAGGTAGGCCTTCGACTTGTAGCCTTCCTTCTCGAACGCGCGGCGCATCTTGTCGAACCACTCGCTGATCTGCGCGAACTTCTCGAGCGACGCGCGCTTGAGGGCTTCGAGCTGGGCGGCGTTGGCCGATGCCTGCGCGGCACCGTCGTCTTCCTCCTCTTCCTCTTCTTCCTCTTCCTCTTCGGCTTCCTCGTCCTCGTTCTCGATGGCTTCCGCTTCCTTCGCGGAGAAGCCGTCCGTATCGGTGGAGTCCGAAGCATTCGGATCGAGCAGGCCGTCGACGAGCTCGTCGACGCGGATCTCTTCGTTCGCGACGCGTTCGGCCATCGCGAGGATGTCGGCGATCGTGGTCGGGCACGCGGAGATGGCCATCACCATGTGGCGCAGGCCGTCCTCGATCCGCTTCGCGATCTCGATTTCGCCTTCGCGCGTGAGCAGCTCGACGGTGCCCATCTCGCGCATGTACATCCGGACCGGATCGGTCGTACGGCCGAATTCCGAATCGACGGTGGACAGCGCGACTTCCGCTTCCTCTTCGACTTCATCGTCCGACGACGCGGCGGGCGCGTTGTCGTTCAGGAGCAGCGTTTCCGCGTCCGGCGCCTGCTCGTATACCGCCACGCCCATGTCGTTGAACGTGCCGATGATGCCCTCGAGGGCTTCGGTCTCGGTGAAGTTGTCCGGCAGGTGGTCGTTGATTTCGGCGTACGTGAGGAAGCCGCGCTCCTTGCCGAGCTTGATCAGCGCGCGCAGCTTCACGCGGCGCTCTTCGAGCTCCTCGGCCGTGCCCGGCGTGCTCGTCGCGAACGCTTCCTTCAGCAGCGCCTTTTCCTTGGCGCGACGATCGCGCACCTTGGATTTGCCCGGTGCAGCCGCGGCTGCGGGCTGCTCGTCGCTCTGATTTGCGTCGTCTTCGACGGATACTTCGTTCAGCTTTTTGGTCATGGAGTTCGCCGTACCGGCTATATCGACTCGCGGCTGCTGGACGACAGCCGGTTGAACCGTGGGTGCATGAGTAGTACGTACTGCCGTTTCGTCCGCGTCGGCAGTCGTGTCCCTTGCGCTTTTCGCACTTGCCCGCTTCGCCGCCGGCTTGGCCGGCCCGGAGTCGGGTCTGGCGGCAGCCCGTGTTCTGGCTGCCGGCGCCGGCGCAGCCTGAGCAGTGCCGGCCGCGGTTTTCTTTCCCGCAGGAGCTGACGTGGCTGAAGACGTTGTCCTGGCGGAAGAAGCAGACTTGGCCGCTGTGACCTTCTTGGTCGGCTCCGTCGAGCCCTTGCCTGTTGCTTTCTTTCCGCCTGTCGTCTTTGCCATCGCGATTCTCGCCTCTGCTTGGAAAACAAACCGCTGGAAACCTTATATTATAGCACGCTGGGGAACCCTCTCTAAGCGCCCCGGCCGCCTACAGCCCGAGCCGACGCTTCATGTCGGTTCGCTGCTGGTTCAATTCCGTCAATTCGGCCAATTCCTCGGGGGTGAAGGTGGATTGCCGCGCCAGCCTGTCCAGCCGGTCGCAGCAGGCGTCATAGCGCATCTTGAGCACCGCTGCCTGCAGCTCCTCCCCCGCAATCCGCTCCTGCTCACGCTGCCGCTCGGGCACCGTCTCGTCTTCCGGATTCTGTAACAGCAAATCGCGGACGTTTTCATCATAGTCCAGAATTTCGCGGAAGATTTCCTCGTAAGTCGCCGCGTTCGAGGACGTCCTCAGGACATCCGACAGCAGCCGGAACTCCGCGCCGTCGCCCAGCGCACGCGCATGATCGACGACTTCCGCGAACAGCTCGCCGATGCGCGGCAGCGCGCGCAGGGTCGCAATCTGTTCGTCCTCGAGCTGCGATGCGACGCGCGGATGCATCACCAGCGTGCGCAACGCGCGCTTTTCGCTGTCCGTCACGCGGCGCCGCTCGCTGCGTGCAGGCGCCTGGCGCGGCGCCGCCGCGATACGCGTATCGACGTCCGACAGCGCCGCGACCTCTTCGAACGGGATGTCGAGGCGATCGGCGAACATGTGCATGATCTGCGCGCGCAACGCGTTCGCGGGCAGCGCCTGCAACAGCGGCTTCGCATCGAACAGCGCCTTCGCGCGGCCTTCCGGCTGATCGAGCGCCTTGCCTGCGATTGCTTCGTTCAACAGAAATTGGGACAGCGGCATCGCGCGCTCGACCTGCTCGGAGAACGCGTCCGCGCCGAACTCGCGCACGTAGCTGTCCGGATCGTGCTCGGTCGGCAGGAAAAGGAACCGGATCGTGCGGTTGTCGCCTGCATGCGGCAGGCATGCTTCGAGCGCGCGCCGGGCCGCGCGCCGCCCGGCCGAATCGCCGTCGAAACTGAAAATGACCGTGTCGGTCTGACGCAGCAGCTTCTGCACGTGAATCGGCGTGCACGCGGTGCCGAGCGTCGCGACCGCGTTCGGAAACCCGAGCTGCGCGAGTGCGACGACGTCCATGTAGCCCTCGACGACCAGCACGTACTTGCGCTCGCGAATCGCGAGCCGCGCCTCGAACAGCCCGTACAGCTCGCTGCCCTTGTTGAACAGCGGCGTTTCCGGCGAGTTCAGGTACTTCGGTTCGCCGCTGCCGAGCACGCGGCCGCCGAAACCGATCACCTGCCCCTTCACGTTGCGGATCGGAAACATGATCCGCTCGCGGAACCGGTCGTAGCGGCGCGCGACGCCCTGCGCATCGGTTTTCTCGCTGACGATCACGAGCCCTGCCTCGACGAGCGACTCGTCGCGATAGTCGGGGAACGCGGCCTCGAGGTTCTGCCAGCCGTCCGGCGCATAGCCGAGACCGAAGCGTGCGGCGATCTCGCCGGTCAGCCCCCGGTTCTTCAGGTACTGGATCGCAACGGTCGCGCCGCGCAACTGCTTGCGGTAGTAGTCGCACGCGGCCGTCATCGCGTCGGACAGCGCGGTCGCCACCGATTTCGACACGGGCGCCGGATAGTCGCCGCCCCCGCCTGCGCCCCCACCGCCGCCGCGCATCGACGGCTCGTGCGGCACGGTCAGGCCGACGGATTGCGCGAGCTCCTGCACGGCTTCCGGGAACGTGAGCCCCGCGTGTTCCATCAGGAAGCCGATCGCGGTGCCGTGCGCGCCGCAACCGAAGCAGTGATAGAACTGCTTGGTCGGGCTGACGGTAAACGACGGGCTTTTCTCGTTATGGAACGGGCACAGCCCCATGAAATTGGCGCCGCCCTTCTTGAGCTGCACGTACCGGCCCACCACGTCGACGATATCGACGCGGTTCAGCAAATCCTGCAGGAACGAATGCGGAATCACCGTGGGATCGAGCGAAAAAAGAGGATACGGCGCCCGGCGCACGCATCGCTGGGCGCGCCGGGAACGGGTCTTACTTCGTGAGCGCGGCCTTGACCTGCGCGGAAACGGCCGTCATGTCGGCACGGCCGGCGAGCTTGCCCTTCAGCACGCCCATCACCTTGCCCATGTCCTGCGGGCCGGCAGCGCCGGTTTGCGCGACGGCCGCCTGGACTTCGGCCGCCACCTCGGCGTCGGACAGTTGCGCGGGCATGTAGCCGCCCAGCACGGTCAGCTCGGCCTGCTCCTTCGCGACGAGATCGTCGCGGCCGGCCGCCTGGAACTGGCTGATCGAATCCTTGCGCTGCTTGATCATCTTGTCGATCACGGCCGTGACGCCCGCGTCGTCGAGCGTGACCCGATCATCGACTTCGCGCTGCTTGATCGCGGCCATCAGCAGGCGAATCGTTGCCAGACGCTCGCTTTCCTTCGCGCGCATCGCGGCCTTCATGTCTTCGCTGATCTGCTCTTTCAAACTCATCTTTCACCCGGGATGGAAACGTGAATCCGACGCCCGCGAACGGACGTCAACACAAAAACCCGCTTGGGACAGTGTCTCAAGCGGGTTGCTCGAATCCGGCATCGGCGACTCGCCGCCTGATCGGCTGCGCGATCGCACCCGATCGCGCGGAGTCGCCGGTGCGCCGCTCAGCGAACCGCGCGGCGCCCAATCGTTCAGTACAGCTTCTTCGGCAGCGTCTGGCTGCGAATACGCTTGTAGTGACGCTTCACCGCCGCGGCCTTCTTGCGCTTGCGTTCCGCGGTCGGCTTCTCGTAAAACTCGCGCGCACGAAGCTCGGTCAGCAGCCCGTTCTTCTCGATCGTGCGCTTGAAGCGACGCATTGCAACTTCGAACGGCTCGTTCTCTTTAACGCGAATGATCGTCATGATCCGACACGAATAAAGGTTTGCAGGGAAAGACTACCGAGTATAGCAGAGCGACTGCCCAAAGGCACGGAGCCGCCCCCGGCGCAACGGCGCGGGCCGGTGCGTCAGGCGCCGCGCGCATACTCGGCCGCAGCCTGCCCGGCCGCCGTGCCGGACGCCCACGCCCACTGGAAGTTGTAGCCGCCGAGCCAGCCCGTCACGTCCACCGCCTCGCCGACGAAGAACAGCCCCGGCACGCGCGCGCTCATCATCGTCGCCGACGACAGCTCGCGCGTATCGACCCCGCCTTTCGTCACTTCGGCCTTCTTGTAGCCTTCGGTGCCGTTCGGCGTGAGCGTCCAGCCGGACAGCGCGTCGCCGATCTGGCGCAGCGTCTTGTCGGGCAGGTCCGCGAGCCGCGCGTCGGCCGCGACGCGATGCGTGTCGAGCCACGCATGCGCGAGGCGCGACGGCACCCAGTCGGCGAGCAGCGAACCGATCTGGCGCTTCGACGTGCGCTTCGCGTCGAGCAGGTCGGCCACCGTGTCGCGCTGCGGCAGCAGGTCGACGCGGATCGGGTCGCCGGGCTGCCAGTAGCTCGAGATCTGCAGGATGCCCGGCCCGGACAGCCCGCGATGGGTCAGCAGCAGATCCTCGACGAATTCGCCGCCGCGCTTTTTGTCGCCGGTCGATACGCGCACTTCGAGCGATACGCCCGACAGCGGCGCGAACGGCGCCCAGTCCTGCGGCGCGAACGTCAGCGGCACGAGGGCAGGCCGCGTATCGACGAGCTTGTGGCCGAACTGCTTCGCGAGCCGATAGCCGAAGTCGGTCGCACCGATCTTCGGGATGGACAGGCCGCCGGTTGCGACGATCAGCGCACGCGCACCGATCGGGCCGGCCTGCTGCGTATCGAGCGTGAAGCCGTCGGACGGCGTATGGCGCACTGCGTCGACGACGACGGGCCGGCGCCACGCGATGCCGCCCGCGTCGCACTCGTGCTTCAGCACGTCGATGATCGCGTCGCTGCCGTGGTCGCAAAAGAGCTGACCCTTGTGCTTTTCGTGCCAGGTCACGCGATGGCGCTTGAGCAGCCCGAGGAAGTCGCGCGGCGTATAGCGCGCCAGCGCCGAGCGCGCGAAATGCGGATTCGACGACAGATAGTTGTCGGGCCCGGCATACAGGTTCGTGAAGTTGCAGCGGCCGCCGCCCGAGATGCGGATTTTCTCGGCGAGCCGCGGTGCGTGATCGATCAGCACGACGCGGCGGCCGAGCTGCCCGGCGACCGCGGCGCTCATCATGCCGGCAGCGCCCGCGCCGATCACGGCGATGTCATAGGTTTCCATGGCGCGGATTGTACCTGCCCGGCATCGTGGCCGGGCCGCTGCCAGCGCCGACCTGCCCTCGCCTGCTATACTTTCCGGTTACGTCGACCTATCTGCGGCGCGTCCAAAACGGCGCGCCCCGCCCGTACCCATGCTCGTTCTCGGCATCGAAAGCTCCTGCGACGAAACCGGCCTCGCGCTCTACGACACGCAGCGCGGCCTGCTCGCGCACGCGCTCCATTCGCAGATCGCGATGCACCGCGACTACGGCGGCGTCGTGCCCGAGCTCGCGTCGCGCGACCACATCCGCCGCGCGCTGCCGCTGCTCGAGGACGTGATGGCGCAAAGCGGCACGCGCCGCGAGGACATCGACGCGATCGCGTTCACGCAGGGCCCCGGCCTCGCCGGCGCGCTGCTGGTCGGCGCGAGCATTGCGAATGCGCTCGCGCTCGCCTGGAACAAGCCGACCGTCGGCATCCACCATCTCGAAGGCCATCTGCTGTCGCCGTTGCTGGTCGACGAGCCACCGCCGTTCCCGTTCGTCGCGCTGCTGGTTTCCGGCGGCCATACGCAACTGATGCGCGTGACCGACGTCGGCGTCTACGAGACGCTCGGCGAAACGCTCGACGACGCGGCTGGCGAAGCGTTCGACAAGACGGCGAAGCTGATCGGCCTCGGCTATCCGGGCGGCCCCGAAGTCTCGAAACTCGCGGAAACGGGCACGCCGGGCGCGGTCGTGCTGCCGCGCCCGATGCTGCATTCGGGCGATCTCGACTTCAGCTTCAGCGGCTTGAAGACCGCCGTGCTCACGCAGATGAAGAAATTCGAAGCGGCGCAGCTCGAGGGCGAAGCACTCGAACGGGCAAAGGCCGACCTCGCTCGCGGCTTCGTCGATGCGGCCGTCGACGTGCTCGTCGCGAAGTCGCTCGCCGCACTGAAGAAGACGAAGCTCAAGCGCCTCGTGGTCGCGGGCGGCGTCGGCGCGAACCGCCAGTTGCGCGCGGCCCTGTCGGCGGCCGCGGCCAAGCGCGGCTTCGACGTGCACTATCCCGATCTCGCGCTCTGCACCGACAACGGCGCGATGATCGCGCTCGCGGGCGCGCTGCGGCTCGGCCGCTGGCCCGAGCAGGCGAATGCCGACTACGCGTTCACGGTGAAGCCGCGCTGGGATCTCGCGTCGCTCGCACGCTGAATCGCGCAACACAACGCCGCAAGCCGGAAAACAGAAAGGCAGCTCGATTCCGAGCTGCCTTTCTCATTGGCGCGACGAAACGCCGCGGCGTTTATGCAGCGTGTCGCTTGTCGCGCTCGATCAGCGCATACGCGCTGTGATTGTGGATCGACTCGAAGTTCTCGGCTTCGAGCACGTAGGCGACCACCCGCTCGTCCGCATCGAGACGCTGCGCGACATCGCGCACGAGATCCTCGACGAACTTCGGGTTCTCGTAGGCACGCTCGGTGACGAACTTCTCGTCCGGACGCTTCAGCAGCCCCCACAGTTCGCACGACGCCTCTTCCTCGGCGATGCGGATCAGCGCCTCGACCGGCAGATCGGCGGCCAGCTCCGCATCGATCGTCACGTGCGAGCGCTGGTTGTGCGCGCCGTATTGCGAAATCTTCTTCGAGCACGGGCACAGGCTCGTCACCGGCACGAGCACCTTCAGGAACAGGCGCGTGTCGCCGTTGCGGCTTTCGCCCGCGAGCGTCACTTCATAGTCGAGCAGGCTCTGCACGCCCGACACCGGCGCCGTCTTGTTCACGAAATACGGAAACGTGACTTCGATGCGGCCGGCCTCGGCTTCGAGCTTCACGAGCATCGACGCGAGCATCGCGCGGAAGCGCTCGACCGTCAGCGGCGCACGATTCTCTTCGAGCAGCGCGACGAAGCGCGACATGTGCGTGCCCTTCTGATCGGCCGGCAGACGGACGTCGAGGTTCCAGACGCCGACGGTCGGTTGCACGTCGCCGCTTTCGGTGCACACCGTCAACGGATGCCGGACCGCCTTCACGCCCACGCGCTGAATCGGGATCTGACGGGTATCCACCGTGCTCTGCACGTCGGGCATCACGAAGGCGGGGTTCATCTGGTTCATCTTGGTTCAATCCTTGTAAGCCGCGCGTCCGACGACGCGCACGCCGCGTCACGCGGCAGCCGGAAAAGCAACATGGGCCCGCAGGCCCATGTTTTCCGCATCAATGAAGACCGGTTACGCCAGTCGCATCGGCACCGCCCGCGGGCGGTGCCTGCTCATGCGACGCGCTTTGCCTGATCGGCGACATCGGCCGCCGGGCTCAGAAAGCGTTCGCGAATCGATTTCGCGATGCCCGCGCCGTCGAGGCCGCATTGCGACAGCAGCTTCGCGGGGTCGCCGTGATCGATGAACTGGTCAGGGAGGCCCAATTGTATTACGGGTCGGATAACCCCACTCTCCATCAGGGCTTCGACGCAGGCCGAGCCCGCGCCGCCCATCACGCAGCCTTCCTCGACCGTGACGAGATAATCGTGCGTCTCGGCCAGCTCGCGCACGAGCGCCGCATCGACCGGCTTCACGAAGCGCATGTTCGCGACCGTTGCATCGAGCTCCTCGGCGGCGGCGAGCGACGGTGCGACCATCGTGCCGAACGCGAGGATCGCGACGCGCTTGCCTTCCGGCTGCGACGTCCGGCGACGCACTTCACCCTTGCCGAGCGGGATCTCGGTGAATTCCTTCACCGTCGCCACGCCCGTGCCCGCGCCGCGCGGATAGCGCACCGCGGTCGGGTTAGGTTGCTGCAGCGCCGTGTGCAGCATCTGGCGGCATTCGTTTTCGTCGGATGCGGCCATGATCGTCATGTTCGGGATGCAGCGCATGAACGCGAGATCGTACGCGCCGGCGTGCGTCGCGCCGTCCGCGCCGACGAGGCCCGCGCGGTCGATCGCGAACACGACCGGCAGATTCTGCAGCGCGACGTCATGGATCAACTGATCGTAAGCACGCTGCAGGAACGTCGAGTAGATCGCGACGACGGGCTTCAGCCCCTCGGTCGCGAGACCGCCCGCGAACGTCACCGCGTGCTGCTCGGCGATGCCGACGTCGTAGTAGCGATCCTTGAAACGCTTCTCGAATTCGACCATGCCCGAGCCTTCGCGCATCGCGGGCGTGATGCCGACCACGCGCGTATCGCGCTCGGCTTCGTCGCACAGCCACTCGCCGAACACCTGCGTGTAGGTCTTCTTCGCGGGCGTGGCCGACGGCTTGATGCCTTCGGCCGGATTGAACTTGCCGGGGCCGTGATAGAGCACCGGATCGGCTTCGGCGAGCTTGTAGCCCTGGCCTTTCTTCGTCACCACGTGCAGGAATTGCGGGCCGCGCAGTTCGCGGATGTTCTGCAGCGTCGGGATCAGCGAATCGAGATCGTGACCGTCGATCGGGCCGATGTAGTTGAAGCCGAATTCCTCGAACAGCGTGGCCGGCACGACCATGCCCTTCGCATGCTCCTCGAGCTTGCGCGCGAGTTCGAGCACCGGGGGCGCGACGCTCAGCACGCGCTCCACGCCTGCGCGCGCAGCCGCATAGAAGCGGCCCGACATCAGGCGGGCGAGATGGCGATTCAGCGCGCCGACCGGCGGCGAGATCGACATGTCGTTGTCGTTCAGGATCACGAGCAGCTTCGCATCTTCCGACACGCCCGCGTTGTTCATCGCCTCGAACGCCATGCCGGCCGTCATCGCGCCGTCGCCGATCACCGCGATCGAGAAGCGGTCGTCGCCGTTCAGCTGGCTGCCGATCGCCATGCCGAGCGCGGCCGAGATCGACGTGCTCGAGTGCGCGGTGCCGAACGTGTCGTATTCGGATTCGCTGCGGCGCGGGAAGCCCGAGATGCCGTCGTACTGACGCAGCGAATGCATCTGGTCGCGGCGGCCCGTCAGGATCTTGTGCGGGTAGGTCTGGTGACCCACGTCCCAGACGATGCGATCGTTCGGCGTGTTGAACACGTAGTGCAACGCGATCGTCAGCTCGACCGTCCCGAGGTTGGACGACAAGTGGCCGCCCGTCTTCGACACGCTGTCGAGCACGAACGCGCGCAGTTCATCCGCGAGCGGTTGCAGTTGGCGACGATCGAGGCGGCGCAAATCCGCCGGGTCGTCGATGGTTTTCAGCAAGTCGTACATCGTCGTTCCATTGTAGGAAATCAAACGCGCCCGCATTCTTTTGCGCGCACCGTGGCATGTGCGCGGCGGCGGGCTTTCGCGTCAGCTGACCCGGTTCACTACCAGGTCGGCAAGTTCGGCGAGACGCTGTGCGCGTGCGCCGAACGGTTTCAGCGCGTCATGCGCTTCGGCGCGCAGCTGCGCTGCCAGCTCGCGCGACGCCTCGAGACCGAGGATCGATACATAGGTCGGCTTGTCGTTCGCCGCGTCCTTGCCGGCCGTCTTGCCGAGCGTCGCCGAATCGGTCGTGACGTCGAGAATGTCGTCGACGACCTGGAAGGCCAGACCCACGGCCCCCGCGTACACATCCAGCGCGGCCATCGTTTCCGCCGACGGCGTCTCGCCGGCCAGCGCGCCCATCCGCACGGCCGCGCGCAGCAATGCGCCCGTCTTCATCCGGTGCATCGTCTCGAGCTGCTCGCGCGTCAGCTTCAGGCCGACGCTCGCCAGATCGATCGCCTGCCCGCCGGCCATGCCGATCGAGCCGCTCGCGAGCGCCAGCTCGCGCACGAGCGCCGCCTGCTGCACCGGCGACAGCGCAGCGGCGTCGGTCAGCGCCACGAACGCCTGCGACTGCAGCGCGTCGCCGACCAGCAGCGCCGTCGGCTCGTCGTACTGCACGTGCACGGTCGGCTTGCCGCGACGCAGCGCGTCGTCGTCCATGCACGGCATGTCGTCGTGCACGAGCGAGTAGACGTGGATCATCTCCAGCGCCGCCGCCGCGGCGTTGCGCGCCGCCTCCGTCGCACCGGTCAGCTCGCCTGCTGCATGGCACAGCAGCGGGCGAACGCGTTTGCCGCCACCGAGGACCGCGTAGCGCATCGCCTCGTGAAGTTTCGCGGGCGTCGCGGTTTCAGCCGGCAAATAGTGGCCGAGTGCGTCCTCGACACGGTCAAGCACGGACCGCATCCATTGTTCGAATGTCATAGATCGTCGTCTTCGCCGTCCGTGGCGGCCGTTCCGGACGAAAGCGGCTTCAGCGTCGCGCCGTCGAGCACGCGAACCTGCTGCTCCACTTTCTCGAGCTGCTGTTGGCAAAACGCAACGAGGGTCGCACCGCGACGATACGCCGCCAGCGAATCCTCTAGGCTCAACGCGCCGCCTTCCATCCGGGCAACCAGCGTCTCGAGCTCCGCGAGCGCCATCTCGTAATTGTCCGGCAACGGTTCGGTGCCATTGCCGGGCGGCGTGGCGCCTGGGGATGCGGTTTTCGCCATGGACGAGGGTGTCAAATTTCAAAACAAGTCGGACATTCTACGGCAAAAGAGAATTTTCCGACCTGCCGTCGTGGGCGCCCGCGCACAATTCCGGCCCCATCTCCGACGCACAGTGTGCGCCTTTCGACGGTCGTCCGACAAAAAATTGACACAAATCAGGCACTTAATCCTAGCCTTGCGGGGCGAACCGGGTATAATTCTCCGTTTCCCTAAATCGATTTTTCGATGGTTGGGTTGTTCACTGCTTTCACGCTAACACCGGGAGTGGGAATGTCCAATCTGAGCGATGCGCTTCAGTTGAAGTCGGCTCACAGCCAGCTTCCAGTCACTGCATATTTCGATGAGGCGCTACTCGAGCGCGAGATCGAAACCCTCTTCAAGAAAGGACCTCGTTACGTCGGGCACGAGTTGATGGTGCCCGAGGCGGGAGACTATTTTGCGCTGCCGTCCGAGAAGGAAGGCCGCGTGCTGGTCCGTAACCAGACGAACCAGATCGAACTGCTGTCGAACGTGTGCCGCCACCGGCAGGCGATCATGCTCAACGGGCGCGGCCATGCGCAGAACATCGTGTGCCCGCTGCACCGCTGGACGTACGATCTGGAAGGCCAGTTGCTCGGCGCGCCGCACTTCCCCGACAAGCCGTGCCTGAACCTCGGCAAGAGCCCGCTGCAGAACTGGCAGGGGCTGCTGTTCGAGGCCGAGGGGCGCAACGTCGCGCGCGACCTCGCCCATCTCGGCACGAAGCATCACTTCGACTTCTCCGAATACCAGTTCGATCACGTCGAAGTGCACGAGTGCGATTACAACTGGAAGACGTTCATCGAGGTCTACCTCGAGGATTATCACGTCGTCCCGTTCCATCCGGGCCTCGGCAGCTTCGTGTCGTGCGACGATCTCAAATGGGAGTTCGGCGACTGGTACAGCGTGCAGACGGTCGGCGTGCACAACGCCCTCGCGAAACCGGGCAGCGCGACTTACCGGAAATGGCACGAGCAGGTGCTGAAGTTCCGCAACGGCGTGCCGCCGGAGTTCGGCGCGATCTGGATGGTCTACTACCCGGGCCTGATGATCGAGTGGTATCCGCACGTGCTGGTCGTGTCGTGGCTGATTCCGCGCGGGCCGCAGAAGACGACCAACATCGTCGAGTTCTATTACCCCGAGGAAATCGCGCTGTTCGAACGCGAATTCGTCGAGGCCGAGCGTGCCGCGTATATGGAAACGGCCGTCGAGGACGACGAGATCGCGATGCGGATGGATGCAGGCCGCCGTGCGCTGATGGCCCGCGGCGAGTCGCAGGTGGGCCCGTACCAGAGCCCGATGGAAGACGGCATGCAGCACTTCCACGAGTTCCTGCGCCGCCACCTCGGCGAGCTCTGACGCAGGTGCGGCGCGTTGGCGCCGCACGGCCGCCGGCAAACGAAAAGACGGGCTTCGGCCCGTCTTTTTTTGTTTAGACTTGGAGTGTCAGGCCATTTGCACTCCAGGGAGCCGTCATGCCACACACTCACTACACCACGCTCATCTCCGCCGCCAATCTCGCCGAGCGCCTGGCCGCGGCGCCCGGCAGCGTCGCGCTGTTCGACTGCCGTTTCGATCTCGCCGATCCCGGCGCCGGCGAAGCCGCCTACGCGGCCGGCCACCTCCCCGGCGCGCACTATCTTCATCTGGACCGCGACCTGTCGGGCCGCAAGACGGGCACCAACGGCCGCCATCCGCTGCCGACCCGCGACGCGCTCGCCACGCTGCTCGCCAGCCGCGGCCTCAAGCAGGGTCAGCAGGTCGTCGCGTACGACGCGCAAGGCGGCGCGTACGCGGCGCGCCTGTGGTGGCTGCTGCGCTGGCTCGGCCATGATTCGGTTGCCGTGCTCGACGGCGGCCTGCAGGCCTGGGAAGCGGCCGGCCAGCCGCTGACGACCGACGTGCCGCAACCGGCCGCCGGCGACTTCCGCTCAGCCACGCCGCTCGAATCGACGGTCGATGCAGCGGCCGTGCTCGCGAACGTGTCGTCGCCCTCGCGCGTCGTGATCGATGCCCGCGCACCGGATCGGTATCGCGGCGAAAATGAAACGATCGATCGGGTGGGTGGCCACATTCCCGGGGCGCGCAACCGCTTCTTCAAGGACAACCTGACCGCCGACGGCCGCTTCAAGACCGGCCATGAATTGCGCGAGGCATTCACGACCGTGCTGGCCGGCACCGAGCCGAACCGCGCGATCCTGCAATGCGGCTCCGGCGTCACCGCATGCCACAACGCGCTGGCGCTGGAAGTGGCGGGCCTGCACGGCGCGTCGCTGTACCCCGGCTCGTGGAGCGAGTGGAGCGCCGATCCGTCGCGACCGATCGCGACCGGCCCGAATCCTTGAGCCCCCGCGCTGCGCGACGAGGATGAAGCGGCGGCCGGTGCCGCGGCGGCCGATGCCGCGGCGGCAGTTGCCGCCGCTCGCCGCTTACATCACGCCGTACTTGTGGAACCACTCGATCGCGCGCTTCCAGCCGTCCTCGGCATCACTTTTCACGTAACTCGGCCGGTAGTCGGCGAAGAACGCGTGACCGGCATCCGGATACACGACGATCTCCGATTCGCGCGCGAGCTTCGAATCGCTCGCCTGGATCGCCTTGCGCATGTCCGCGAGCGACGCCTGCGTGATGTTCTGATCCTTCTCGCCGTACAGCCCGAGCACGGGCACCTTCAGCAACGACGCGTGGTCGACCGGGTTGAACGGCGTCATCTCGTCGGTCTTGCCTTCGACGAATCCGTACCACGCCACGGCCGCCCGCACGTGCGGATTGTGTTCCGCATACAGCCACGCCTGGCGGCCGCCCCAGCAGAACCCGGTCACGCCGAGACGCGTCAGGTCGCCGCCGTTCTTGCCGGCCCACGCGACGGTCGCATCGAGATCCTCGGTGACCTGCCGGTCCGGCACCTTGCTGATGATGTGGTCGTAAAGCTCCTTCATCGTCGGATACTTCGCCGCGTTGCCCTGCCGGGCGAACAGGTCGGGCGCGATCGCGAGATAGCCGAGCTTCGCGAAGCGCCGGCACACGTCGGCGATATGCGCGTGCACGCCGAAAATCTCGTGAATCACGATGACGACCGGCAGGTTCGTCTTGTCGACCGGCTGGGCGCGATAAGCCGGCACGCTCGCATCGCCCGAGCGGATCTCGATGGTGTCGACGTCCAGCCCTGCGCTGTCGGTCGTGACCGTCTGCGCCGACACGGGCAGCACGGCCGCCGCGAAGGTGCCGCCCAGCGCGGCCTGCATGAACTTGCGGCGCGAGAACGGGACATGGGGGACCAGGCTGTCGACTTCGGGTTTCAACATGAATGCACTCCTCGATTGGGCGCCGCCGTCACGATCGCGGATACGCCATGACGGGGCATCGCACCGGCGCACGGCGCGGATGTCGCGGCGGTTGGCACTCCGCCGCAAACGAAAACCCGGACAAGATGCCCAATAATCCGTTGTCGCGTCAACTGTCGGATGTGTAAGACTCGATTACGACGCGTGGCGGCGATCGAATCGACACCGCGTGGCAGCCTGCCAACGGCCTGCCGAATCACCGCGCGGTTGCGCCTATCGACGTGCATCGCGCGACCGAATCCTTGCGAATCGAAAAGAAAAACGGGCGGCGAACACGCACGACGTGCGCATTCTCCACCCGCTCCGCATGCGAGTACACGAGTACGCGCTCAGTGCAGCTTCACGCGCGGCAGCGTCGTGCGCCGCAGCCAGTGCGCAACCGTGTCGAGCATCATCCGCGGATAACCGTGCAGCGCCGCGACGTGCAGCCGGTACAGCGACATGTACATGAAGCGCGCGAACAGCCCTTCGATCAGCATGTTGCCGCCGATCAGCCCGCCCATCAGATTGCCGACCGCGCTGAAGTGACCGAGCGACACGAGCGAACCGAAATCGCGATACGTGAACTCGGGCAGCGGGCGCCCCTCGAGCCGGCAGCCGATCGCCTTCAGCAGGAAGCTCGCCTGCTGGTGCGCCGCCTGCGCGCGCGGCGGCACGTTGCGCTCGTTGCCGGGCCATGCGCAGGCCGCGCAATCGCCGAGTGCGAACACGTTGTCGTCGGTGAAGGTCTGCAACGTGCGGCGCACGTCGAGCTGCCCGAGCTTGTTGACCTGGAGGCCGTCGAGGTGCGACAGCACGGACGGCGCCTTGATGCCGGCCGCCCAGACCGTCAGGTCCGCGCGCACGACCTTGCCGCTCGCGGTATGCACGAACCCGGGCGCCACCTCGGTCACGCGCTCGCCGAGCATCAGCCGCACGCCGAGCTTCTCGAGCAGTTCGGCCGTCGCCGCCGACACGCGCTCCTGCAGTGCCGGCAGAATCCGCGGCCCCGATTCGATCAGCACGATGCCGACGTCGTTGCGCGGATCGAGCTTGTGCAGCCCGTACGCGGACAGCACCTGCGCGGTATTGCGCAGTTCTGCCGACAGCTCGACGCCCGTCGCGCCGCCGCCGACGATCACGACCTGGATGCGCGGCTCGGCCGCCCCGCCGGGCGCGGTCGGCACCGGCGCCTGGTGCTCGGCACGCATGCATGCCGCGATCAGCCGCTTGCGGAAGCGTTCGGCCTCCCCGACCGTATCGAGTGCGATCGCGTTTTCCGGTGCGCCCTGCACGCCGAAGAAGTGGGTCGTGCTGCCGATCGCGATCACGAGCGTGTCGTATTCCAGCTCGCGCGCCGGCAACAGTTCCGCGCCGTCGCTGTCGTTGAGGGGCGACAGCATGAGACGCTTCGCCGCGCGGTCGAGCCCGGACAGCTCGCCCTGCTGGAACTCGAAGCCGTGCCAGCGCGCCTGCGCCGCATATTCGAGCTCCTGCGTGAACGGGTCCATGCTGCCGGCCGCGACCTCGTGCAGCAGCGGTTTCCAGATGTGTGTCGGATTGCGGTCGACGAGCGTGACAAGCGCACGCGCGGGACGATTGCCGCGCGCGCCGTAACGATCGCCGAGCCGCGTCGCCAGTTCCAGGCCGCCCGCGCCTCCGCCTACGATGATGATCCGATGCATCCGATTCCCCCTTTGCGATTCGAAACTGCTGCCGCCGGATGAAGCAAACGCGATGCATTCGCGCCGTCCGGTGGATTAACCGGTTCGGACATCATCGATGTGCAGTTCGAAACACCTCGATGCGGCCGATCCGGAACGCGGGGCGCGCCGCCCCGCGTCAATGACATGACTGACATGCATTGTCCGGGAGCTTGCGCGTTGACCACAAGCAAACCATCTCGATATTTGGCATCCCTGCAACAATATGCCGCGGGAAACGGGGCGCGCTCGGGGGTGCGTCAGTGTGCCTCTTCCCAGTTCGCGCCGGCGCCCACTTCGGCAACCAGCGGCACCTTCAGCTTCGCGACGCCGCACATCATTTCCGGCAATTTCTCGCGCACCAGCGACAGCTCGCTTTCGGGCACCTCGAGCACCAGTTCATCGTGCACCTGCATGATCATCCGCGACGCAAGCCGGTCACGCGTGAGCCAGTCGTCCACCGCGATCATCGACAGCTTGATCAGGTCGGCCGCCGTGCCCTGCATCGGTGCATTGATGGCCGCGCGCTCGGCCGCCTGGCGGCGCGGCCCGTTGCCGCCGTTGATCTCGGGCAGCCACAGGCGGCGACCGAAAACGGTTTCGACGTAGCCCTTCTCCTTCGCGGTCGCGCGCGTGTCTTCCATGTACTGCGCGACGCCCGGATAGCGGGTGAAATAGCGGTCGATATAGAGCTTCGCCGCGTCGCGCGTGATGCCGAGGTTCGACGCGAGCCCGAACGCGCTCATCCCGTAGATGAGCCCGAAGTTGATCACCTTCGCGATCCGGCGCTGGTCGGAATTGACCTCCAGCGGCGTCACGCCGAACACTTCGGCGGCCGTCGCGCGGTGGATGTCCTCGCCCTGCGAGAACGCGCGCAGCAGCGACGCGTCGCCCGATATATGGGCCATGATCCGCAATTCGATCTGCGAATAGTCGGCCGACACGATCCGGTGGCCCGGCGCGGCGATGAACGCCTCGCGGATGCGCCGACCTTCGGCCGTGCGCACCGGAATGTTCTGAAGATTGGGGTCGTTCGACGCCAGGCGGCCCGTCACCGCAACCGCTTGCGCATAGTTCGTGTGCACGCGGCCGGTGGTGGGGTTCACCATGCGCGGCAGCTTGTCGGTATAGGTCGACTTCAGCTTCGACAGCCCGCGATGCTCGAGCAGCAGCTTCGGCAGCGGGTAGTCCTCGGCCAGCTTCTGCAGCACTTCCTCGTCGGTCGACGGCGCGCCGCTCGGCGTTTTCTTCACGACCGGCAACTGCAGCTTCTCGAAGAAAATCTGCCCGATCTGCTTCGGCGAGCCGAGATTGAATTCGCCGCCCGCCAGTTCGTACGCCTGCCCTTCGAGCTCGATCAGACGCGTCGCAATTTCGGTGCTCTGCGCCTGCAGGCGCGCATCGTCGATCAGCACGCCCGTACGCTCCATCTTGCGCAGCACGAGCGACACCGGCATCTCGATCTCGCGATACACACGCTCGAGGCCCGGCTCGCGCGCGACCTGCGGATACAGCGCGTGATGAAGCTGCAGCGTGATGTCGGCGTCTTCGGCCGCGTATTCGGCGGCCTGCGCGAGCGCCACTTCGTCGAAACCGATCTGCTTCGCGCCCTTGCCGGCCACGTCCTCGTACTTGATCGTCTTGACGCCCAGATGACGCAGCGCGAGGCTGTCCATGTCGTGCGTGCGATGCGATTCGACCACGTACGATTCGAGCAGCGTGTCGTGTTCGATGCCGTTCAGTTCGATGTCGTAGTTCGCGAGCACCTGTGCGTCATACTTCAGGTGCTGGCCGACCTTCTTGCGATCGGCCGATTCGAGCCACGGCTTCAGGCGCGCGAGCACTTCGTCGAGCGGAAGCTGCTCGGGCATGTCGGGGCCGCGGTGCGCGACCGGCAGGTAGGCCGCCTTGCCCGGCTCGACCGAGAACGACAAGCCGACGAGCCGCGCAAGCATCGGGTCGAGCGCGGTGGTCTCGGTGTCGAACGCGGTCAGCGCGGCCGCATCGATCTTCGCGTACCACGCGTCGAACTGCTCCCACGTCTGGATCGTGTCGTATTCGCGCACGACGTCGGTCGCGATCACCGGTGCCGGCTCGCCTTCCGGCGCATCGGCGCCGCCGCCTTCCGCGGGTGCGCTGTCGACTTCGCGCAGCCAGGTCTTGAAGCCGTAGCGCGCGAAGATGTCGCGCAGCAGCTCGCGCGCCTCGCCGTCGCTCTTCAGCGATGCTTCGATCGATTCGAGATGCGGCGCGAGATCGCAGGCCGTCTCGACCGTCACGAGCTTGCGACCGAGCGGCAGGAAATCGAGTGCGCGGCGCAGGTTGTCGCCGACCACGCCCTTGATCTCGGCCGCGTGTTCGATCACGCCGTCGAGGCTGTCGTATTGCGACAGCCATTTCACGGCCGTCTTCGGCCCGCATTTCTCGACGCCCGGCACGTTGTCGACGGTGTCGCCGATCAGCGCGAGGTAGTCGATGATCCGCTCGGGCGGCACGCCGAACTTCGCGATCACGCCGTCGCGGTCGAGCGTCTCGTTGGTCATCGTGTTGACGAGCGTGACGCGCTCGGTCACGAGCTGCGCGAGATCCTTGTCGCCGGTCGACACGATCACGTTCATTCCGTGCTGCTCCGCTTCGCGCGCGAGCGTGCCGATCACGTCGTCGGCCTCGACGCCTTCGACCATCAGCAGCGGCCAGCCGAGCGCGCGCACGGCGCCGTGGATCGGCTCGACCTGCAATGCGAGGTCGGGCGGCATCGACGGACGGTTTGCCTTATAGTCGGCATAAAGGTCGTCGCGGAACGTCTTGCCCTTTGCATCGAACACGCAAGCGCTATACTCTGCACTGACTTCCTTGCGCATACGGCGCAGCATGTTGATGATTCCGTAGAGCGCTCCGGTCGGCTCCCCGCCAGGGCCACGCAAATCAGGCATCGCATGGTAAGCCCGATACAGATAGCTCGAACCGTCAACCAATAGCAGGGTCTTACCTTCCAGATTTCGTTCTTCAGGCATTATGAACAAGAGAAAAGTGATTCCGAGTCTGCGTTCGCTCGCAGATCAAGAACGCGCGACGGCCAAGAAGGCGCGCGCATCGTGGCAGATGTTCACGATTATGGCAGAGTTTATCGAGGCGACCGAGTACCTGTCGGAGATCCGCCCGGCCGTCAGCATCTACGGTTCTGCCCGCCTCAAACCCGACACGCCGCACTACAAGCTCGCCGCGCAGATCGCGCGCAAGCTGTCGGACGCCGGCTTCGCCGTGATCTCCGGCGGCGGCCCCGGCATCATGGAAGCCGCGAACAAGGGTGCGCACGCCGGCAAGGCGCCGTCGGTCGGCCTGAACATCGAGCTGCCGCACGAGCAGGCGGGCAATCACTATCAGGACATCTCGCTGCGCTTCCGCCACTTCTTCACGCGCAAGGTCACGTTCGTGAAGAATTCGGATGCGGTGATCGTGATGCCGGGCGGCTTCGGCACGCTCGACGAGCTGTCCGAAGTGCTCACGCTGATCCAGACGAAGAAGTCGCGCCTCGTGCCGATCATCCTCGTCGGCAGCGAGTTCTGGCAGGGGCTGCTGCAATGGTTCCGCGATCAGTTGATTCCGATGGGCCTGATCAATCCGGAAGACATGGATCTGATGCAGGTGATCGACGATCCCGACCAGGTGCTGGATGCCGTGCTCGCGTTCTACGAGGACAGCGGCGAGGAAGAAGGCTCGGATGACGAAGATCATCCGCCGCGCCCGGAAGAAGACCGGATGTTCTATTTGTAACCGGTCAATGACGACAGCCGGCCCGACGGCCGGTGTCGTGCTTTTCAACTATGGACCTCGCGATCCGGCGGCCCGCCGGGCGTGATTTTGTAACGCGAGGTTAATGCCCGTTCGCCGCCGCGCGCGGTCGAATGTCAAATCCCTGCAGTCGGCGCTGCGCCATGTCGCGGGATCGCCCATACCGGCGGCCCGTCACTGTCAAATGGATGACCGGTCGCGCGCCTGCGCACCGCCAATCCTCCGTAATAATCACGACTCGCCTTTTCCATCGCGCGCCAGCACACTTCATCGTGTCGGCGCGGCGATCCCCCGGTGGAACGGTCCCCCTCGCTTCCATCGCGTCGCGCCGGCCCATTCATCACCCCACCACGGAAAAGAACATGCAACGCTCGCTGATCGCCCTCGCCTTCGCCGGCCTCGGCCTTTCGCTGTCCGGCCTCGCTCACGCCGTCAACGTCGACGTCAACATCGGCACGCCCCCGCCGGTCGTCGTCGCGCCCGCGCCCGTCGTGGTCGCACCGGCGCCGGCGGTCATCGTCGGCTGGCACGGCGACCGCTACTGGGATGGCCGCCGCTACTGGGAACGCCGCGAGTGGGAAGATCACGAGCGTCATCGCGGTCATGGCGGCTATCACTGCCCGCCGGGGCACGCGAAAAAGGGCGAGTGCTGAGCGCCCAAGTACGGGGCCATCCGGCCTTCGTATCGAAACGAAAAGAACGAGGCCGCACGCGAACCCAGGTTCGCGTGCGGCCTTTGTCGTGACGGACGCCGTTGCGCGGTGTCGTTACTGGAACGCCACTTCCGCGAAGCTTCTCAGCTTGCGGCTATGCAGCTTGTCGAGCCCGTTCGTGCGCAGGATCTCCATCGCCTTCACGCCGATCTGCAGATGCTGGTCGACCTGCCCGCGATAGAACGTGTCGGCCATGCCCGGCAGCTTCAGTTCGCCGTGTAGCGGCTTGTCCGACACGCACAGCAGCGTGCCGTACGGCACCCGGAAGCGGAAGCCGTTCGCGGCGATCGTCGCGCTTTCCATGTCGAGCGCGATCGCGCGGCTCTGCGACAGCCGCTGCACGGGCTCGCGATGGTCGCGCAGCTCCCAGTTGCGGTTGTCGACGCTCGCGACCGTGCCGGTGCGCATCACGCGCTTCAGTTCCGCGCCTTCGAGCCGCGTGACCTCGGCCACGCCGCGCTCGAGCGCGAGCTGCACTTCGGCCAGCGCCGGAATCGGCACCCACAGCGGCAGGTCGGCGTCGAGCACGTGATCCTCCCGCACGTAACCGTGCGCGAGCACGTAGTCGCCGAGACGCTGCGTGTTGCGCAGCCCCGCGCAGTGACCGAGCATCACCCACGCGTGCGGACGCAGCACCGCGATGTGATCGGTGATCGTCTTCGCGTTCGACGGGCCGACGCCGATGTTGACCATCGTGATCCCGCTGCCGTCCGCGCGCTTCAGGTGATACGCGGGCATCTGCGGCAGGCGCGGCGGCGCTGTGCCCTCGGCCGGTTCGCCGCCGAGGTTCGCGTTGTACGTGACGACGTCGCCCGGCTCGACGAACGCGCTGTACTCGCTGCGGTACGCGCGCACCTCGGGGTCGTCGCTTTCCGTCATCAGCGTACGGCCGAGCTTCACGAACTCGTCGATGTAGAACTGGTAGTTCGTGTACAGCACGTAGTTCTGGAAGTGCGTGGGCGACGTCGCCGTGTAGTGGCGCAGCCGGTGCAGCGAGAAGTCGACGCGTGCGGCCGTGAACAGCGCGAGCGGATGCGGCTCGCCCGGGGCCGGTTCGAACGTGCCGTTGACGATACGATCGTCGAGATACGACAGATCGGGCGTGTCGAAGATGTCGCGCATCGCGAGCAGGCGGTCGCGATCGAGTTCGCCCTCGAGATGAATGCCTTCCGGAAAGGCGAAATGGATCGGAATCGGCTGCGACGACACGCCGATCTCGATCTTCACATGATGGTTCTTCGACAGCAGGCGCAGTTGCTCGCGGTAGTAGTTCGCGAAGAGATCGGGGCGCGTGACCGTCGTCTCGAATACGCCGGGGCCCGCGACGAAGCCGTACGAGCGGCGCGAATCGACGTGCGTGTTGACGTCGGTGCGGATCCGCACGAACGGATAGCACGCGCGCACGTGCTCGGTGATCGGTTCGTGGCGGCGATAGCGCGCAAACGCATCGCGCAGGAAGCCCGTATTCGTGTCGTAAATGGCGGACAGCCGCGCAACGGCGGCGATCGGATCGTCGAAAGCCTCGACCGACGGGCTTTCGGGCGACAGCACACGGTGCCGGCGGCTCAAATCGTTCTTCATTTTCATCACCTCGTCTGATCCGACGACATTACCACGGAACCCCGTCGCCTTTATGGCTGCCCCTGCGCGCGCCAGGGCCGGATGGCGCGCAGTATTTGCTAAAATCGGTGGGTTCACTGGAGACTCATCATGAAGCCGCTCATTTTCGTCGCCGCTGCCGTCGCGTTTGCCGCCGCCAGCGTCGCTCACGCCGCCGGCGGCACGCCCGACACCGACGCGCAGGCCCGGGCCGAGGCCAACGAAGCCGCCGGCCTGCCCGATCTCCGCAAGATCAACCGGCCGGGCGCCGAAGTCACGTCGAAAGTCGACTTCGCCGACATCCGCCGCACGCCGAGCTTCCACGAAAAGAGCAAGAACGGCACCGAAGTCACCGAGTACCGCGACCGCGGCAAGCCGGTCGAGATCGACGTGAAGTCGAACTTCGGCACGCGCTACCAGATGAGCTCGACGCCCGACACGTCGCCGAAGCCGCACGACGCGGGCATCCCGATCACGCGCCTGCCGTCGCTGAACCTGCGCTACTGATTCCGTGGCGCCGCGCACCGACCGCGCCGCGCCGCCCCTTCACCTGCTGTCGCGATGCACGCCGCCCGCGTGCCGACACCCTGACTGACGTATCCCGCATGGCCGTTTTCACCGCTGTTTCCGACTCCGATCTCGCGCAATGGATGCGCCACTACGAACTGGGCGACGTGCTTGCGTTCCGCGGCATTCCGTCCGGTATCGAAAACAGCAATTTCTTCCTGACGACGACGCGCGGCGAATACGTCCTCACGATCTTCGAAAAGCTCACGGCGCAGCAACTGCCGTTCTATCTCGACCTGATGCGCCATCTGGCCGCCCACGGCGTGCCGGTGCCGGACCCGGTCCCGCGTGACGACGGCGCGTTGTTCGGCGAACTGCACGGCAAGCCGGCCGCGATCGTCACGAAGCTCGACGGCGCGGCCGAACTCGCGCCGGGGGTCGAACACTGCATCGAGGTCGGGCAGATGCTCGCGCGTCTGCATCTGGCCGGGCGCGACTACCCGCGCAGCCAGCCGAACCTGCGCAGCCTGCCGTGGTGGCAGGAGAACGTGCCGGCCATCGTGCCGTTCATCACGGACGCGCAACGCACGCTGCTCGAAGGCGAGCTCGCGCACCAGGCCGGCTTCTTCGCGTCGGACGACTATGCGGCGCTGCCGGGCGGGCCGTGCCATTGCGACCTGTTCCGCGACAACGTGCTGTTCGCCCATGCGGCGCCCGGCACGGGCCACGAGGTACGCCTCGGCGGCTTCTTCGACTTCTACTTCGCGGGCTGCGACAAGTGGCTGTTCGACGTCGCGGTGACCGTCAACGACTGGTGCGTCGACCTCGCGAGCGGCGTGCTCGACGTCGCGCGCGCCGATGCGCTGCTGCGCGCATACCAGACGGTCCGGCCGTTCACGGCCGAGGAACGGCGCCACTGGAGCGACATGCTGCGCGCCGGCGCGTACCGCTTCTGGGTGTCGCGCCTGTACGACTTCTACCTGCCGCGCGCGGCCGAGATGCTCAAGCCGCACGACCCCGGCCATTTCGAACGCATCCTGCGGGAGCGTATCGCGCATACGCCCGCGCTTCCCGAGATCCAAACCGCATGCAACTGATCGAAGTGCCCGCGAAAACGGGCTATGTCTGGTTCCGTCAAGGCATCTGGCTGTTCCGCCGGAATCCGCTCGCGTTCATCACGCTGTTCTTCACGTACCTGCTCGCCATTACGCTGGTGTCGAAGGTGCCCGTGATCGGCTCGGCGCTGCCGCTGGTGTTCATTCCCGGCATCGCGGTCGGTTTCATGGCCGCGTGCCGCGACACGGTGGCCGGCAAGACGGTGATGCCGACGATTCTCGTCGACGGCTTTCGCTCGTACGGCACCGTCGCGACCCAGCGGCTGCTCGCGCTCGGCGCGATCTACGTCGCGTCGATGGTGCTGGTGTTCGCCGCTTCGTCGTTCGTGGACGGCGGCGCGCTGTTCCACGTGATGATGGGCGCGGCCGACGAAGCGAACACGACGCCCGAGACGCTGGCCGCGCAAGGCACGCTCGGCGCGCTGTTCTTCGCGACGCTGCTCTATCTGCCGGTCTCGATGCTGTTCTGGTTCGCGCCGGTGCTGGTTGCGTGGCATGACGTCCCGCCCGCGAAGGCGCTGTTCTTCAGCGTCGTCAGTTGCTGGCGCAATCGCGGCGCGTTCGTCGTGTACGGCGCGCTGTGGTTCGGCGTCGCGCTCGGCACGTCGCTCGCGCTGTCGCTGCTGCTGCAGGCGCTCGGCGCCGGCGCGTATGCGCTGACGATCATGATGCCGGTGACGATCATCATCGTCACGATGCTGTACTGCTCGTTCTACGCGACCTATCGCGGCTGCTTCGGCGTGCAGGAACCGGGCGCGACCACGACGATGTCGGGCCGCTGACCCTTCTCCCGGCCGGTGCATGTCGCCGGCCATCTCGCCGTTTCTCGCGCCGGCTCGTCGCCCGGCGCGCCTTGACCTCTCCCCTTTTCCGCTATCGACCCGCATCCGGCCGCCCCTGTTCAGTCCGGTCTTTTGGGGGCAAAATAATTTGCGTACAAATCGTTCGCGCATCCGCCGCGTCTCCCCCGAATCATGGATCGCCTGCCTCCGCTGCCCCAGACGCTCGACGAGCAACTGTGCTTCGCGCTTTACTCGACTTCGCACGCGATGACGAAGGCGTACAAGCCGCTGCTCGACAAGCTGTCGCTGACCTATCCCCAATATCTCGCGATGCTCGTGCTATGGGAACGCGACGACATGGCCGTGAAAGACATCGCCGCGCGGCTCGATCTCGATCCGGCCACGGTCACGCCGCTGCTCAAGCGGCTGGAAGCGCTCGGCTACGTGGAACGCGTGCGTAGCGCGGCCGACGAGCGCGTCGTCAACGTGCGCGTGACGCCGGAAGGCCGTGCGCTGAAGGATCGCGCGCGCTCGGTGCCCGCCGATCTCTTTTGCGCGATGCAGCAAACCCCCGAGTTCCTGATCAGGCTGCGCGCCGATCTCCAGCAATTGCGCGACGCGTTGTCGGCAGCCAACGAACGCTGACGGTCGAGCGCCGAGCGACCTGAGCGGCGCCGATCGGGTTTTTCTTTCAAATTTCATTTGCGCACTAATGATTTGTGTTCTATATTTTTCTCGTGGCCGGCGACACCCCGTCTTGCCGGACCGCTTTTCTCCCCTTTTCCCGACAGGAGCTGCACGATGAACATTCTGTACAAGACCAGCGCCACGAGCACGGGCGGCCGCGACGGCCGCGCGGTATCCGCCGACCACAAGCTGGAAGTGAAGCTCGCCGCGCCGCGCGAACTCGGCGGCACGGGTGCGGAAGGCACGAATCCGGAGCAACTGTTTGCCGCAGGTTACTCGGCCTGTTTCCTGAGCGCGATGAAATTCGTCGCGGGCCAGAACAAGCAGACGCTGCCGGCCGATACGCAAGTCACGGCGGAAGTGGGCATCGGCCCGAACGATGCCGGCGGCTTCGGGCTCGACATCGAACTGCGCGTATCGCTGCCGGGGCTCGACAAGGCCGACGCGCAGGCGCTGGTCGACAAGGCCCACCACGTGTGCCCGTATTCGAACGCCACGCGCAACAACGTACCGGTGCGCCTGACGGTCGTCTGACGCGACGCAGGTTCAGCAGAATGCAAAAAGGGCGCGTGCGGCACCATGCCGCACGCGCCCTTTTGCGCGAATCGTCGAAATGGCGGGCCGGCAGGCCCGCGTGCGCCGCTTAGCGCGCGCCGAACGAATACGGGCGGTTCAGTGCCGCGTCGCGATCGATCTTGCGCATGCGGAATTCGAGATCGTAGATGTCGGTAGCTTCGGCCAGGTACGCGTCGGCGCGCTCTTTCGCGGCCTTCTCAGCATTCTTGGTCAGCATCAGGAAGAGGTGGCTCAGCAGGTACATGTTCGATCTCGCAAAGGTCTGGACTAGGGTTTTCCCGAATTATAGGGAAAACCCTAGTCTTTGACCAGCATCGATCAAACGGTGCGTCGTTCGGTCGCCACAGTGCGACGATTGGTTTCGAAAAAGGCCCAGATCATAGCGCTTGCGTCGGGGCCGACTGCCGCGTGAAACGGCACGGCTTCGTCGCCGCCGGCCCATGCGTGATCGAGCCCTTTCACGTGGCAAAGCCGCACGACCGGCTCGCCGTCGCGGCATACGTCGGTAATCCGGGCGCCCGTTTCGCGCGTCTCGACCCGCTCGCCGCCGCGCAATGCACCCCGGCTGTCGGCGAGCCCGTTCAGGCGCATGAACTGCACGGCCAGTTGGTCGGCATTCTTCGGCGCGACGACCCGATCGCCGTCGCCCTGGACGATCAAGGCCGGCATGCCCGGATACGCGCCGGCGTCGACCAGCGTATCGACCGCCGCCGCCGGGTTCTGCCGCAGGCCGCGCCGCATCACGTCCATCGCCGTGATGCCGGAATTCGCCTCGCCCAGCGCGGGGCCGGAGTGCAACGCGACCGCCGCGAAGCGGTCCGGATGGTGCAGCGCAAGAAGCGACGCGAGGCCCGCGCCAGCCGACAGCCCCGCGACATAGACGCGCGACGCGTCGAAGCCGTGCTCGTCGACCAGCGCGTCGACCAGCGACGCCACCGCGTCCGCCTCGCCCCGCCCCGCGCGGTCGGTGTCCTCATACCAGTGCCAGCAACCATGCGCGTGCGCACGCAGCGACTGCTCCGGATACAGCACCGCGAAACCGTGCTTGTCGGCCAACAGGTTCATCCGCGTGCCCTGCGCGAATTCGTCGACGGACTGCTTGCAGCCGTGCAGCATCACGACGAGCGGCATCGCGTCCCGCCGGCGGCCGGGCGGCACATAGAGCCCGTACGCGAGGTTCTGGACGAGGCGGCCGAGCGCCGGCGCCATCGGATGTTCGCCGCGCGTCCATTCGCCCGCCGCCCAGGCAGCCGCGCGCGGCCGCACGCGCGATTCGCGCGGCTGGGACGGATCGGGCACGGCAGGAGAGGCCACGGCCTCGAGTGCATCGCGGGTGATGCGCTGCGCATCGCGCGCCGCTCGCTTGGCGACCGGAGACAGCATGCGTTTCATGCCGCCCAGCCACACCTTGGTCAGACTTTTGGTCATCGATCGGGCTCGCAGTCAGGAAAAATAGGGGCGCCATCAGAGCACCGCAACGGATGCATCGTTCGACTTTGTGCAATGCACCATAGCATTGTTTCCAGGATTTTTCCTGCACGCCGATCGTTCCCGATGGTGCAAAAAACGGGCCTCATGCGGACGCGGCGCTATACTGAGGCTTCGTCGCTTGTATCCGTTGTAGTCGTTCTTCCCGGCTCGCGCGTTGATTTAAGCATTGTCCCCGCCTTCGTCCGCCCCCTTCCCGATGTTCGACCTGCCCGCTCACCTGTGGATCATGATCACCGCGTTCGGCGGCGCCGGCCTGACCTTGCCGCTCGCGATCACGATCGCCGTCTGGCTCGCGCTCGGCTACTCGTGGCAGCGCGCGGCCGCATGGCTCGGCGTGCTCGCGGCCGCGATCGGCGTGGTGGCACTCACGAAGATCGCGTTCCTCGGCTGGGGCATCGGCATCCGCGCGTGGGATTTCACCGGGTTCAGCGGGCATGCGATGCTGTCGACGTCGGTATATCCGGTGGCGATTTTCCTCGCGCTGATCCGCACGCGCACGCCGGTGCGGATCGCCGGCATCGCGCTCGGGCTCGCGGCCGGTGTCGCGGTCGGCGTGTCGCGGGTCGCACTCGCCGCGCATTCGCCGTCCGAATCGATCACCGGCTGCATCGTCGGCGCGATCGCCGCGCTCGCGTTCATCGCCGGCTCGTGGCGCGCGGCGCCGCACCGCTGGTCGGTGCCGGCGGTCGTCGCGAGCCTCGCGCTCGTCACCGTGGCGCTGCACGGCCTCACGGTGCCGTCGCACCGCTGGGTCACCAAGGTCGCGCTGCAACTGTCGGGCCACGAGCGCCCGTTCGTCCGCGCGCGCTGGAAGGCCAATCCGAACTACCATCCTGCGTCGCAGCCGTCGTCGCTGCAGCGCACCCAATCGGCGCCGCATACGCTTCACGCGTGACGGGCGCCGCTTTCCACGTCTGACCGTTTCATGCGCACCTTCGCATGAGCAGTATGCCGAGCGTTATAACCCGCCCTATATTACGATTACGGTTTCCATCCATTCGAAACGAATCCCATGCGCTCAACCGTCCGTCCGCTTCGCCGCGCCCTGCTTCGCCTGCTGCCGATCGCCACGCTTGCCGCCGGGGTCGCGTTCAGCGCGCCCGCTTCCGCCGCCGACGAACTGGTCGTGTCGGCGGCCGCCAGCCTGACGAATGCATTCAAGGCCGTCGGCGACGCGTACGAGAAGCAGCATCCCGACACCAAGGTGCTGTTCAATTTCGGTGCATCGGACGTGCTGATGCAGCAGATCGCCAAGGGCGCGCCGGCCGACGTGTTCGCGTCGGCCGACCAGAAGGCGATGGATCGCGCGGTAAACGAGAAGGTGATCGTGCCCGGCACGCGCCGCGATTTCGCCGCGAACTCGCTCGTGCTGATCGTGCCGGCGGATAGCCGCGCGGCCGCGCCGACGTCGCTGAACGACCTCGCCGCGCCCGGCGTGAAGCGCATCGCGTACGGCGACCCGGCCTCGGTGCCGGTCGGCCGCTACACCGAGGGCGCACTGCGCGCGGCCGGTGTGTGGGACGCCGTCAGCGCGAAGGGCGTGCTCGCCGCCAACGTGCGCCAGAGCCTCGACTACGTCGCGCGCGGCGAGGTCGACGCGGGCTTCGTGTTCGGCACCGACGCCGCGATCATGCCGGGCCGCGTGAAGGTCGCGCTGACGGTGCCAACCCAGACGGCCATCACCTATCCGATCGCCGTGGTCAAGGACAGTCGCCACGCCACGCAAGCGCAGTCGTTCATCGATTTCGTCGCGTCGCCGCAGGGCCAGGCCGTGCTGTCGACGTTCGGCTTCAAGCCCGCCAAGTGAGCGTATCGCGATGCAAGACGCCTGGGTCCCGCTGCTGCTGTCGCTGAAGGTGGCCGGCTGGGCGACCGCGCTCGACATCGTGCTCGGCGTCGCGGCCGCGTTCGTGCTTGCGCGCTGGCGCTCGCCGCTGCGCGACGTCGTCGATTCCGTGCTGACGCTGCCGCTCGTGCTGCCGCCGACGGTGCTCGGCTATTACCTGCTCGTGCTGCTCGGCCGGCGCGGCGTGTTCGGCGCGTGGCTCGACACGCTCGGCATCGCGCTGGTGTTCACGTGGCAGGGTGCGGTGATCGCGTCGATGGTCGTCGCGTTTCCGCTGATCCTGAAATCGGCGCGCGCGGCGTTCGAGGGTGTCGATCCGCATCTGGAGCGCGCCGCGCGCACGCTCGGGCTCGGCGAAGGGGCGGTGTTCTTCCGTGTGACGCTGCCGCTCGCCGCGCGCGGGATCCTCGCGGGGGCGCTGCTCGCGTTCGCGCGTGCGCTCGGCGAATTCGGCGCGACGCTGATGATCGCCGGCAACCTGCCCGGCCGCACGCAGACGCTGTCGGTCGCAATCTACGCAGCCGTGCAGGCCGGCGACGACGCCACGGCCAACTTCCTCGTGCTGGTGACGTCGATCACCTGCGTGCTCGTGCTGCTCGCGACCGGCTGGCTCGTGCCGTCGCGCGCCCGGCGGAGCCAACTGACATGAAGCACCCGTCCCGTCCGTATCGCCGGCGTCGTCCGGCAGCGTGCCTGCCTCGGCGGAGGGTCGAATGAGCCTCGTCGTCGATATCCGCAAGACCTATGCGAACGCCGAGCGGCGCTTCACGCTCGACATGTCGTTCACGGCGGCGACGCAGCGCGTCGTGCTGTTCGGACCGTCGGGCGCGGGCAAGAGCATGACGCTGCAAGCGATCGCCGGACTGCTGACGCCCGACGAAGGCACGATCGTGCTGAACGGCGAACCGCTGTTCGACGCCGCGCGCCGCATCGACGTGCCGACCCGCGAACGCCGTGTCGCGTACCTGTTCCAGGACTACGCGCTGTTTCCGCATCTGAACGTGCGACAGAACATCGCGTTCGGGCTCACGTCCGGGCTGCGCAACCCGCGTGCGAAAACGGCGCCGCCGGAGGTCGCGTACTGGCTGCGCGCGTTCGACCTCGAATCGCTCGCGGGGCAGTACCCGTCGCAGTTGTCGGGCGGGCAGAAGCAGCGCGTGGCGCTCGCGCGCGCGCTGGTCGCGCAGCCGCGCATCCTGCTGCTCGACGAACCGTTCGCGGCGCTCGACGGCGCGATGCGCCAGCGCATGCGTCATGAGCTCGCCGAACTGCAGGCGCGGCTCGACATCCCGATGGTGCTGATCTCGCACGACCCCGACGACGTCGCCGCCTTCGGCGACCAGGTCGTGCAGTTGAGCGAAGGACGCGTGCAGGCGAGTGCGCCGCACGCCGAGTGGCCGACGCGCGTCACCTGAACGCGCGACGCCGTGGTCGTGACCGTGGCGCTGGCCGCCACGTTGAAGCCTGAGAGACGCCGCGCCCGCGGCACATGCTGAAAGCGGAAACGAAGCCGGTGCGATGCAGACGAATGCGGCACCGGCTTCACCCCGCCCCTGCGGCGAGCCGCGCTGCCCGCCCGGTCAGCCCGTCACCGCCAGAATCACGCTCGACGCCTTGAACAGCGCGATCGCGCGCCGGCCGGCTTCGAGCTGCAACGCGTCGACGCTGTCGTTGGTCACGACGGCCGTCAGCGTCCCGCCGCCGTCAAGCGCCAGCGTCACCTCGCTGTTCACCGCGCCCGCCGCGACAGCTTCGACGCTGCCGCGCAGCCGGTTGCGCGCGGACACCTTCAGCTCGGCCCCGTCATCGTCGACCGCGAGCACGACCCACGACGCCTTCACCAGCGCGCACGCGCTCGCGCCTTCCCGCAGCCCGAGCGCCTCGGCGCTTTCGTGCGTGAGCACGGCGACGACGGATTGCCCGCCCGGCAGCGCAAGCGTCACCTCGTCGTTGACGGTGCCGCGCACGATCGACGCGACCTTGCCGAACCACTGGTTGCGCGCGCTCGTCTTCATCCCGATCCGGCCGATCAGCGCCCAGTCGACGTCGAAGCCGGCCACGGCCGCGCTCGCGGCCTCGATGAAGCGGCGATGCTCGCGCTCGATCGTGCGAAATGCGGCGATCAGCGACGTCGCGCGCGGCGTCAGCGTCGTGCCGCCGCCGCCCTTGCCGCCCGTCGAACGCGCGACCAGCGGCTCGCCGGCAAGATTGTTCATCGTGTCGACCGCGTCCCACGCGGCCTTGTAGCTGAGGCCGACGGCCTTCGCCGCGCGCGTGATCGAACCGGTGTCGCCGATCGCCGCGAGCAGCGCGATGCGCGTCGCGCCGCCGAGCGTCTGTTCGCCGGCGCGCAGCCACAGCTCGCCGCCCAGTTCGAGCGGCCCGGCGGACGAGGAAGAATGCGGTGCGTCGGTCATCATCGGCATGCGTGCGGGAAACGGGCGGCCATTATAGGGGCGACGCGCGGTGCTCAGCCCGGCTTGCCGCCGAGCTTCGGCGCCCGCAGGCTGGCCAGTAGCGCCTCGGCGTCGCGTGCCGCCCGCTGTTCGAGCGCGGCGCCGTAGCCGCGCACGAAACCGAGCTGGTACGGCGGCGCCGCGAGTTGCTCGAGATGATGCAGCGCGACCATCGCGTCGTTCGCCTCGCCGAGCACGCTCTGTACGCGCGCCAGCGTCTTGACCGTCTCGTTGCGCGTGCGGCGCGACGCGAGCGACGCGAAGAATTCGAGGGCATAGCGCAGCCGCTTCGCATCGATCCGCACCCGATGGCGTGCCGCGGTGTCGAGCGACGTGAGCGACGGCGATGCGTAGAGATGACCGAACAGCCGCCGCACACGCTTGGTCGCGTGACGCCGCAGCGACGGCGCGTCGTCGCCATCGGCCGCCGGCAGCGCGAGCGCGCTCAGCCATTCGAGCCAGCCGAGCGTCAGCCGCGCATAGCGGGCCGAATGCAGCGCCTGCCGCAGCTCGACGCGCGCGGCCATCGACTGCGCGCGGGCGGCGTCGAGCGTGCCGCCCCAGTCGCTGCCGCCGCCGTCGGCCGCGATCAGCGCGGGCAGGCTCTCGGTCGCGAACACGTCCCAGTCGCGCACCGTGCCGAGCAGCGCGGCGAGCCAGCGCAGGTCGACGCCGAGCGTGTCCCTCCATTGACGGCCGGTGAAGCGCGGGAAGAAGCGCATCAGCGTGCGCAGGCGGCGCAGCGCGACGCGCATCTGGTGCACGAATTCGGGATCGTCGCGATCGAGCACGCCGCATTCGTTGCCGAGCCACTGCGCGGTGATGTCGCCGGACAGCGCGAACAGCGCGGCGCGCTGGGTGCGGATGCCGGTCAGGTCGACGGATTGCGCCTTGACCAGCGCGGGAGCCAACGGGCCGCCCGCACAGGCGCGGTCGATCACGCTCGTCAGTTGCACGAAGGCAGGCCACGCGCCGCTCAGTTCGCGCGCCGCGGCAAACAACGCGCGCAGCGCGGCCGTGCGCGCGGCCACGGTTTCCCAGTCGGGCGCGGCCAGGCGCAACTCGACGTGGCGGCGCGGCGGCTCGCCGCCGCCGTGCAGCGTGATGTCGTCGAGCGTCATTTCGACCACGACGCCGCTGTCGTCGGCCCAGCGCCCGCGCCGCCGTTCGCTGACGAGGCGCAGCGCCGACGCCTGGGACCGCGCTTCGTCGGTGTCCGGTGCAACGCCGCCGACGGCGGCCGGTGCGTCGGCACCGGCTGCGGCACTCGGCGTGGGTATCGGCAGCGGCGTGGCGACCGCGATCCCCGCGTGCTCCGCGTCGAACAGTTCGCGCTGCGTGACGCCGGGAGCGAACGTCGCGGTGCGCGAGGCGACGACCCGCGTGCCATGCGCGTTCGATTCGACCCACGTCCACCAGTTCGCGCCGGGACTCCGCTCGGCCTCCTCGATCTGGCACGGCGCGATCGTCACGCGCTCGTGGCCGCGTCGCATCCGGACCTGCGGGCAGATCCGCCACGCACGCACGAGTTCGGCGCCGAAGTCACGCTGCGCGCCCCGGGCGCGGCTTGCGCCCTTGACCGGCCAGCCTTCCAGCGACAACGACAACACGATTTCCAGCACACGCGACATGGAGGCTCCTGCACATGAAGGATCGCCGGCGCATCGACCGCGCCGGCGTCGCTCGTGAAGCAGCTTCCATAGTACACGGCCCAAAACGGCGCAGGCGACGATCCGGCCCTGTCTCCCTGCGGCCGGTCAAGCCGGCACGTCAGACGGCGTATTGCGCGATGCCGTTGCCGAACGACCAGTTCTCCTTCAGCACCTCGACGAGACTGATGAATACGTCTTCCCGCCGCACGCCGGGCTGCTGCGCGAGGTTCTCGACGATCGTCCGGTACAGCGCCCGCTTCTGCTCGAGCGTGCGTGTGTTGTTCGCGGTGATCTGGATCATCACGAGATCGTCGCTGCGCTCGATATCGTAGTAATGACGGCCGAACACGAAATTCTCGGCCGCATGCTCGGTCACGACCATGAAGATGTCGTCCTCGGGTACGTTGAACGTCTGCATCAGCGCGCGGTGCACGCCGTCGACGAGGGCCCTGCGGTAGGCGGCCGGTTTGCCTTCGCGTACGGCGATACGGGTGAATGGCATGGTCTTGCTCCTGTCGGTAAGTGACGTTGAAGAACGAAAACACAGCGTCAGGTTAGGCGCGCCAATCTATAATGAACAGTCATTGATGAATATTTCATTCATTTTCATTTGAAATGAAAGTACTCGATCTCGATGCCGTCCGCGCATTCGTGCTGGTCGCCGACCTCGCCAGCTTCACGCGCGCCGCCGATGCGCTCGGCACCACGCAATCGGCCGTCAGCCTGAAGCTGAAGCGGCTGGAAGCCCATCTCGGCAAGCCGCTGCTGGCGCGCACGCCGCGCGTCGTCAAGCTGGCCGCCGACGGCGAAAATTTCCTGCCGGCCGCCCGCGCGCTGCTCGACGCGCACGAGCATGCGCTCGGCGCGATCTCGACCGGCACGGTCCGCCTGTCGCTCGGCGTCAGCGAGCACGTCGCGGTGCCCGACCTGCCGGCCGTGCTCACGAGCCTGCACCGGCAGGATCCGGGGCTGTCGCTGGAAATGCATCTCGGCGCGTCGACGAGCCTGCTCCCGCAATACGACGAACGGCGGTTCGACGCGGTGATCGTCCGTCACGAGCCGGGCGAGGATCCGCCGCGCGACGACGGCACCCCGCTGTTCACCGAGCCGCTGGCCTGGCTCGCCGCGCCCGACTGGACGCCGCGCGCCGGCGAGCCGCTGCCGCTCGCGGTGCTGGCCGGCCCCTGCGGCGTGCGGGCCGCCGCGCTGCGCGCGCTCGACCGCGCGGGGCTGCCATGGCGCGAGCGCTTCACGGGCGGCGGGGTCGCGGCGGTCACGGCGGCGGCCGCGGCGGGGCTTGCCGTCTGCCCGCTCGCGCGCCGCGTCGCCCCACGCACACTGGTCGACGTCGGCACGAAATTCGGGCTGCCGCCGCTGCCGCAATCGCAGGTCGTGCTGTATTCGCGCGTACGCGACGCCCGGGCCGCCGCCGCGCTGCGCAGGTTTGCCGACAGCCTTGCAATCTCGGCGTAAACTAGCGGGCTTCGCCGCCCCGCAATCTCCAGACGAATGCCGATGAAGCCCGACGCCCGCAAGCACCTCCGCGCCAATCTGCTGATGCTCGCCGCAGCCGCGATCTGGGGTTCCGCTTTCGTCGCGCAACGCCTGAGCCTCGACGTGATCGGGCCGTTCTTGTTCACCGGGCTGCGCTTCCTGCTCGGCGCGCTCGTGCTGGTGCCGCTGCTGACGGTGAATGCGGCGTCGCGCGCGCAGCTCGCGGCCATCCGGCGCGAACCGGCCCTGCTGCTGCCGGGCCTCGCGCTTGGCGGTCTGCTGGCCGTGTCGATCTCGCTGCAGCAGTTCGGCCTGCAATACACGCGGATCGCCAACGCCGGCTTCATCAGCTCGCTGTACGTCGTGATCGTGCCGCTGATGGGCGTGTTCGCGCGCCACCGGATCGGCGCGGGCACGTGGTTCGGCGCGTTGCTGGCCGCGATCGGCCTGTATTTCCTCAGCATCGACGAACACTTCGCGGTGCTCGACGGCGACTGGTTCCAGCTCGCGGGCGCCGTCATCATCGCCGCGCACGTGATGGCGGTCGGCCATCTCGCGAAACGCCACGATCCGCTCGTGCTCGCGTTCCTGCAATTCGCCGTGTGCGGCATCGCGTGTCTCGCGGTCGGCCTGGCGGTCGAACCGGTGAGCGTCGCGATGCTGCGCGGCGCGCTGCCGACGCTGCTGTACGGCGGGCTGCTGTCGGTCGGGGTCGGCTATACGCTGCAGGTCGTCGCGCAACGCGACGCGGCGCCCGCACACGCGGCCGTGATCTTCAGCATGGAAGGCGTGTTCGCGGCGATCGCCGGCTGGGCCGCGCTCGGCGAAACGCTGACGCTGCGCGCGCTCGTCGGCTGCGCGCTGATGCTGGCCGGCCTGCTCGCGTGCCAGTTGCTGCCGAACGGCGACGCACGGAAAAAGGACGAGGACGCGCTGCCGGCGTGACACCCACCGTCCCTATAATGGCGATTCGCGTGACTTCCACGCCAACCGCTTCCGACAGGCCTGCTCCGTGACGTCCACTTCCGCCGATCCCGCCGCCGACCTGCTGCGCGAACGCGCAGCGCACTACGCCGCCCAGGCGGCGCTGTTCCTGCGCGACCAGGCGCTCTCCATCGCGTCGCACGACCTGCGCAGCCCGCTGAATGCGATGCACAGCTGGGCCTACGTGCTCGAGCGCCAGCTCGCCAATGCCGATCCGAACCTGCAGCGCGCGCTCGCGGGCATCCGCACGGGCATCGACCAGCAGGTCGCGCTGATCGACGGCGTGCTCGACGCGCCGCGCGCGGAAACGCGCATGCTCGCGCTCGCGCCGCGGCCGTTCGCGCTGCGCGCGCTGCTCGACGAGACGATCGCGCTCGTGCGGTTCGCGCTCGCCGACGCACGGCAGGTCGCGCTCGACACGACGCTGCCGGACGGCGAACCGTCGCTCGCCGTTGATCGCGAACGCGTCGCGCAGGCGCTCTGGACCATGCTGACGACGGCCGTCGAGGCCAGTGCCGCGGGCAGCCGCGTCGCGTTCGCCTGCACGCGCGACGGCGCGCAATTCACCGCGCGCGCCACCTGCACCGTGGACGCCGGCGTGCTCGTCGATCCCGCGCAGCCGCACGCGTTCGAATCGTTCGCCCGGCGCGAAATGCTGCGCGAGCGCGATACAAAACGCAGCGCGTGGACGCTCGCGCTGTGCCAGCGCGTCGCACTCGCGCATGGCGGCACGTTCGCTCACGACGTGTTCGCCGATGGCGCCGCCGCCACCCTCACGTTCTCGATTCCCTGCGAGGCGCCGGTGTAAGCCAGCGGCCAGCCGACACATTACAAATTCCTTTCCGGCTCTATACTGATGGGCCTGTCATAACCGGAGCGATTCTTTGTTACAGATCTTCGCGCTCATCGGCGCGTTGTTCCTGGTGGCCCTGAACGGGTTCTTCGTTGCGGCCGAATTCGGCCTCGTCAAACTCCGCGCGACGCGCGTCAAGACCCTCGCCCGCAAGCGCGGCCTGCGCGGGCGCATCCTCGGCATCGTGCATGGCCGGCTCGATGCGTATCTTTCCGCGTGCCAGCTCGGCATCACGCTCGCGTCGCTCGGCCTCGGCTGGGTCGGCGAACCGGCGTTCGCGCAACTGATCGGCCCGCTGCTCGACCTGATCGGCGTCCACTCCGAACGCGTCGTGCACCTGATCTCGCTCGTGTTCGCGTTCTCGCTGATCTCGTTCCTGCACATCGTCGTCGGCGAACTGGCGCCGAAATCGATGGCGATCCGCCAGTCGGAGAAGGTCGGCCTGTGGGTCGCGCTGCCGCTCTACGCGTTCTACTGGGCGATGTACCCGGCGATCTGGGTGCTCAATACCAGCGCCAACGCGGTACTGCGGCTTGCGGGGCTGTCGGCCGACCACGGCGGCGATGCGCACTATTCGACCGACGAGCTGAAGCTGATCCTGCGCAGCCGCCGCAGCGCGGCCGGCAATGCGGCCCAGCCGGCGCGCGGCACGTACAGCAACGACGAGTGGAACACGCTCGCGCACTCGCTCGATTTTTCGTCGATGACGGTGTCGGACCTGATGCGGCCGGCCCATGAAATGATCGGCCTGCGGCGCGACCTGCCGCTGCCCGACAACATGGAGATCGTCGCGCGGCACCGCTTCAGCCGCTATCCGCTGTTCGAGGATGCGTCGCGCGAACAGGTGAGCGGGCTGATCCACCTGAAGGACCTGTTGCTCGCACGTCACGCGGGCGCCGCGCTCGAGGACCTGTCCGATTACGTGCGCCCGGTCCAGTACGTGAAGCCCGACACGCCGGCGCTCGAGCTGTTCCGCCGCTTCCGCAAGGGCGCCCCGCACTTCGCGCTGGTGGGCAACAAGGGCGAGAAGCCGATCGGCTTCCTGACGCTCGACAACCTGCTCGGCGCGCTGGTCGGCCAGATCCACGACGAGTTCCGCCAGGGCGATGCCGACTGGAGCCGCCTCGACGACGGCACGTTGATGGGCAAGGGCAGCCTGCCCGTCGTGTCGCTCGAACAGGCACTCGGCATCGACATCGACGAAGGCCGCGCGGAATCGGTCGGCGGCCTCGTGATCCAGGCGCTCAGCGACCTGCCGACCGAAGGGCAGCGCGTGTCGTTCGACCGCTTCGACGTCGTCGTGAAGAAGATGAACGGGCCGCGCATCGTGCTCGTGCGCGTCTATCCGAAGATCGCGAAAGAGGCCGACGAATGACGGCCGCGCGTCGCGTCATCGCGCGATGAACGCGCCGCTGCCGCGCTGCTGCGTGATCACGCCGGAACCGGCGTCCGCGTCGGCGGCCGATCGGGCCGCGTTTCTCGACCGGCTGTCGGCCGTGCTCGCGCGCGGCGAAACGCTCGTGCAACTGCGTGTGAAATCGCTCGACGCGGCCGCGTTCGCCTCATTGGCAGCCGCAGCGCTCGCGCGCTGCGACGCAGCCGGCGCATCCCTGATGCTGAACGGCCCGATCGATGCAGCCGGCGTGATGCGGCTCGACGGCGCCGGCTGGCATCTCGACGGCGCCGCCTTGCGCGCCGTCGCGCAACGGCCGCTGCCGGCCGGCCGCCGCGTGTCCGCCGCGTGCCACTCGCGCGACGATCTGCTGCTGGCCGCGCGCGCGGGCGCGGATTTCGTCACGCTGTCGCCGGTGCTGCCGACGCTCAGCCACCCCGGCGCGCCGACGCTCGGCTGGGCGCAATTCGACACGCTGGCCGCCGAGGCCACGATGCCCGTGTTCGCGCTCGGCGGCATGACGCGCGCGCATCTCGACGAGGCGCGCCGTCACGGCGCGTACGGCATCGCGGGCATCCGCGGGTTCTGGTAATTCTGCGCCTTCGGCAGCGCTGCCGGGCCGGACCGCGCCCGGCTCCGGCGCGTCACGCGTTCATCGCGTCACGCGTTCAGGTTCGGACGCATCCCGCGCCACGAACCGTCGTCGATGCGACGCACATCGTGCGTCAGCGCGTAGCGATTGACGTCGCCCGTCAGCCACGCGACGAGCGAATACGGCGGCAACTCCCCTTCATCGACCCGGTCGCGCGCACGCGCCGGCGTCTCGAACACCACCCGCCCTCGCGGCGCGTCGAACGGTACCGCCTCGGGCGACAGGTTCAACGCGATCGTCAACGTTTCGTCGTCGGCAAGCCGCCAAGATGCGCACAGCGCGTCGGCATCGCCGTCGCCGTCCGCTTTCAGCGCACGTGCGTCCTGCGGCCGGCAATCGGACAGCCTTGGCGCGATCAGCTTCGCGCGCACCGCGAGCGCCGACTGCACGAAATGCGCACGGTCGATGTCGCGCGCGGTTTCGTCGAAGATCAGCGGGATCTGCGGCGTGAGCAGCGACAGCGCCAGCCCGGCCAGACCGGCCGCCTGCCCGCGATCGCCCGGGGCGCCGTCGCGCCATGCGCCATCGGACAGGACGAGCGACGTCAGCGACAGGCCGCCGTCGGCGGCCATCCCGTCAGCCGGCGCGGCCGGCCGGTACGCCGCGCCGGCCGCGGTCAGCGCGCGGGCGAGCGTGTGAATCGACTGGTGCATGGAAATGCCTTCATGCGCCGACGTGTCGCGCCCCGTGAGCCGGTGCAGCGCGCGTTCGCCGCAGCCGTTCCACTGTGCGTCGAAATGGGTATCGGCGAGATGGGCCGGATGCCGCTCGCTGCCGAGTACGAGATGGATCAGCCGGTCGGCCGGCACGGCGGCGCGCACGCGATCCGCGATCTCGCGCAGCCACGACACGCCGATCCGGTCGGCTTCGCGCAGGCGCAGCCCGTCGCAGCGGTATTCGTCGATCCAGTACAGCGCGTTGTCGCAGAAGAAATCGCAGACTTCCGGATGGTCGAGCGCGAGCGGCGCGGCCTGCAACGGATCGTCGCGCGTGTGGAAGAATGGCCCCGCGTAGTGGCGCAGCGCATCGGTGCCGCTGCCGAAGCGCGCGTAGTCGAGCTCCAGCAGCACCGCGAGACCGTGGCCGTGCGCGTCGTCGATCAGCGCCTTCAGCGCGTCGGGGCCGCCTTCGGCCGCGAGCGGCGCGAACGGCAGGCTGTCGTGCGGCGACGCGAGCAACTCCAGCGCGGTCACGCCGAGGCGCGCGAGCTGCGGCAGGCGGCGGCGCACGCCGTCGAAGCCACCCACCGCGTGCGGGCGGATCGCATACAACGCGATGTCTTCCCACGCGCGCCCGTGCCAGAACGTATTGCGCCATTTGAACGCACGCGGATCGACGACCTCGCTCGGGCCGTTGAGCCCCTCGGGTTGCGAGCGTGACGCGGGATCGGGAATCGACACCGTATCGTCGAGACGATAGCGGTAACGTGCACCCGCGCCGCAGTCGACGAAGACTTCGAACCAGTTCGGGCCGGCGCTCGTCATCGGGACGAGCGTCGGGCCGTAGCCGGTATCGAGTTCGAGCTGGACGTGGGTGCTGCCGGGCGCCCACACGCGGAAATGCGTGCGCGGCGTCGTGCTGAGCGCGCCGCAAGGCTGCGCGCCAAACGGCAAACAATGGATGTAGTGCTGCGCGTACGGATCGTGCGGACAATCGGACATCATGCGCTCCTCGTGCGTACCGAGCGGCATGGCCGCGCCGATGGCGCAGCGCATCGGGCCCGGCATGCGACGGCCAGGCGGGAGAGAGAAACGAGTATGCGCCGGATTCGCCATCGCGATGCATCGTGATCAGACATTTTTAAATGCGAATCGACCCCGGGAAACCGGCCGGCGCGGGCAGACGAGTCGGGTAGTCGGCATACCGGAATGATCGCTCGCCTTGTTGCGCCGGCCGCGCGCCCCTACGCTCTGCGTCATGCCTGCGGACACGCCGTCCGCCCCCACTCCGAGGAACTCCGCCATGTCGCTTCCCGCCAGCGCCGCGAAATTCGATCCGTCGCGCGCGCACGAATATGCCGAGCAATCGCGCATCGCGCTCGCCGGCTACGATGCCTGCCACGAACTCGCCGCATGCATGCTCGCGTCGGCGATCGGCGTGCCCGATGCACGGATGCTCGTCGCAGGCGCGGGCGGCACGGGACAGGAAATCTGCGTCGCGGCCGCGCTCGAACCGGGCTGGCAGTTCACGGCCGTCGACCCGTCCGCACCGATGCTAGCGCTCGCGCGCTCGAACGTCGAAGCCGCGGGTTTCGGCGCGCGTACGACGTTTGTCGAGGCCGGCGTCGACGCGTTGCCCGACGCGCCCGCGTTCGACGGCGCGACGCTGATCGGCGTGCTGCATCACGTGCCGGGCGACGACGCGAAAGCCGCGCTGCTGCACGCGATCGCACGACGCCTGAAGCCCGGCGCGCCGCTCGTGCTCGCCGGCAACCATCGACGCTACGCGGACCACCCGCGCCTGCTCGACGCCTGGCAGCAGCGCTGGCGCATGAAAGGCGCCACGCCGGACGCCGTGCGCGCGCAGCTCGCGAAGATCCTGCAGGGCGCCGATCCGCCCGCGTCCGAGGACGCCGTGTTCGCGCTGCTGCGCGAAGCGGGCTTCGATGCGCCGCTGCGTTTTTTCGCGAGCCTGTTCTGGGGGGCGTGGATCGCGGTGCGGCGCGCATGACGGTTCGGGCGCGCAACGGCACGCGCCGTGCGATTCGCGAACGCGCCGCATGCGCTCGGTATGATGTCGTTCCCGCTCCCTTCTCGGCCTCGACATGCTCACCGTCCATCATCTGAACAACTCGCGTTCGCAGCGCGTGCTCTGGCTGCTCGAAGAACTGGATGTGCCGTACGAGATCGTGCGCTACGAACGCGATCCGAAGACGATGCTCGCGCCGGCCGAATTGCGCGCGATCCATCCGCTCGGCAAGTCGCCCGTCGTGACCGACGACGGCCGCACGTTCGCCGAATCGGGCGCGATCGTCGAATACCTGGTCGAACGCTACGCCGACGGGCGCCTCGCGCCGCCGCCCGGCTCGCCCGAGCGGCACGACTACACGTACTGGCTTCACTATGCGGAAGGGTCCGCGATGCCGCCGCTGCTGCTCAAGCTCGTCGCGCAGCGGATCGCGCAGGCGCCGATGCCGTTCTTCGCGCGGCCGATCGCACGCAAGATCGCCGCGACGCTGCAATCGGGCTTCGTCGATCCGCAGATCGCGCTGCATCTCGGCCATGTCGACGGCGCGCTGGCACGCACCGGCTGGTTCGTCGGCGACGGCTTCAGCGCGGCCGACATCCAGATGAGCTTTCCGCTCGAAGCCGCGACCGCGCGCGGCGGCGGCAGCCGGTATCCCGCGATCGCGCGCTTTCTCGACACGATCCATGCCCGGCCGGCCTACCGGCGGGCGCTGGAACGCGGCGGCCGGTACGACCTGCTCAAGTAGCCGGCGTCAGTTCAGCAACCCCGCCGCGACGTTGATCGACAAGCCGAGCACGGCCATGTTGAAGTAGAACGACAGGACCGACTGCGCGAGCACCGAGCGCCGCGCGGAGCGGTTCGCGAGCGACACGTCGGCCGTCTGCGACGCGACCGCGAGCGTGAACGCGAAATACAGGAAATCCCAGTAATCGGGCTCCGGGTTCCGGTCCGGGAAACGGAGCGCGCGATCGCTGCTCGGCGAGCCGTAGTAGAGCCGCGCATAGTGCAGCGTGAAGATCGTCGGAATCAGGAACCACGCGCCGAACAGCGTCGCGCCCGTGATCGCGTAGTGGCTGAGTCCCGCGCTGAAGCCGACGCTCTTCGCGGTCGCGAGTTCGATCGCGATCGCGGCCACGCTCGCGACGGTCGCGAGGCACACGACGGTCAGCACGGTCGTCGCGTTTTCATCCTCGCGGATCGCGACTTCGCGCACCTTGTGATGATGCGCGGTAACCATGCGCACCCACATCAGCACCAGATACAGCCAGACCGCACAATCCCAGCCGATCAGCGCCCGCGCGGTCGGGCGCAGCGGAAACGGCAGCAGCACCGCGCACAGCACGCCGGCGACGAACGCCGCGACCATGCGCGGCCGGTTGCGTAATACCTGCGGATAAAACGTCATCGTGTGATTCCGAAAGCAGATGGAAAGGGTTCGGCCGGTGCACCGCATCGGCGGGCAACGCGCCCCGATTATCGCCATTCCGTCGCGGCGTGGCGATGGGCGGGAGCGCCTAAGATAAGGGGATGACCGCCACCGCCCTGCTCTGCCGCCATCCCGCGAATACGACCGGCCGCGACTTCGTCGTCGGCGACCTGCACGGCTGCGTCGACGTCCTGCGCGCGCTGCTGCACGACGTCCGCTTCGATCCGGCCCGCGACCGGCTGTTCTCGGTCGGCGATCTCGTCGATCGCGGCCCGGCCTCCGACATCGCGCTCGACCTGCTCGACCGGCCGTGGTGCCACGTCGTGCGCGGCAATCACGAGGAAGTGCTGAGCCTCGTCGCGCGCGGCAAGCTGCCGCCCGACGCGTGGCGCGGCATCGGCGGCGACTGGGGCGCCGACCTGCCGCCGGAACGACTGCGCGCGTATGCGGCGCGCGTCGACGCACTGCCGCTCGTGCGCGTGATCGGCGACGGCCCGGCGCGCTTCAACGTGCTGCATGCGGAATTCTTCGGCTCGGACGCGGATCTCGATACGGGCAATTATTCGCACGACGTACGCGAGCGGCTGATGTGGGGCCGCGACCTCGTCCAGGGGCTCGCGGATCCGGCGCGGCAGGCCGGATTGTCGCTGACCTGCACCGGACACACGCCGGTGCGTGCGCCGCAACGGATCGGCGCGCAATGGTTCATCGATACGGGTGCGTTCGCGCCCGCCGGCCGGCTCACGCTCGCCGAGCCGCGCACCGGCCGCACGTGGTCGATGACGCAGGCCGAAGCGCGCGAACGCCACGCGGGCGACTGGCCGCTGCCCTGACGCGCCGGCCAGGCGAACGCTAGCCGACCTGGTTCAGTTCGAACACCGCATCGACGGCCGAACCGTTCCAGTTGTACTCGAGATAGGCCGCATGCTGGCAGTCGCGCAGCAGCGTCGTTCGGAACGCAGCGAGACACTCGCCGCGCGGGTCGCGCACCGACGGATAGACGATCCCCGCGCCACCTGCACGGCGCACCGCACGGCCGAATGCCTGTCCCGCGCTGTAGTCGACCGGGTCCAGCAACGCGGGATCGCGCTGCGGCCACGTACGCACGTCGGCGACGTCGCCGTGCGCGAACACGGTATAGAGCCGCATCTGCTGACGCATCGGCGGCTCCTTCGTCGCGGCGAGGAATAGCCCGCTGTGATAGCGCGTTTCGGCGATCGCCGTGTCGCGCGCGCGCGTGCAGTAGAACACGCCGTAGCTGCCGTCCGAAAAGCGGCTGCCCAGCGGATTCAGATGCGTGAACGCCGCCATGATCGGCCCCCAGCCCTGCCCGTAGCGGCGCTCGGCGGGCGGCACGAGATCGAGGGTGCCGACTTCGTTGCGAATGCGGTCGTTGGTCAGCGATTCGAGCGCGTAGAGCGCGTCGAAGTCGTCCGCCGACGCGACGCGGTCGAACAGGTTGATGGCCGGAAAACGGGTGGGAATCACGCGATAGGCGGGCGCCCAATCGACGGTGGTCGTGGGCCACCGGCCGACTTCGATCGGTGTCGTCACGCCCAGCCACCCCGCATCGCGTCGAGATATTGCCGGACCGCCACCAGATCGCCGACGTTGCCGGCCAGCATTCGGTCGAGTGCGCGCTTGCCGCCGAACGGCGCCGCATCGTTCGGCCGCTTGACCCATGCATCGGCCGCGGCGGGTTGCGGCAGCAGGATCTGCAACCCCTTGTAGATGCCGAGTAGCAGCGACAGCCGCTCGAGCGTATCGCGCGGCAGGCGCGCCGATTCGGGCGCGGCCTTCCATTTGAAGAACGTCGAGCGGCCCGGCGACCCGAGCAGCACGATCTGCTCGTCGATCGTCAGTTCCCAATCGCGCGCGATGTTGAAAAACGCGCGCAGGCCGGCCGCCGACATCTGCGCGACCGAAGCGTGCGGCACGGCGGGATGCGAATGGTACGCGGGCTGTGACATGATCGTTAGTCTCGAAACGAATTCACTAACAAGATTAGTCCATTCTCGTATTTTTGCAAGGGTCGCACCCATCGGTCGCGGGCATGCATCCGGCAAATCGATATTTTTTGTCCATTCTGGACTCGTATTTTATTTTCTGCGTTAATGGCCGTGCGGACACCGCGTCACGGCGCGGATCGTGTCCGTGGAGACCGTGCCGCACAGAAACCGGATGCACCACGCCAAGGAACGCACCATGAAGAGACTGATTGCCGCCGTTTCGATCGCCCTGCTCGCGGTATCCGCAGGCCCCGCCGTCGCGAAGGACTGGACCACGATCCGCTTCGGCACCGACGCCAGCTATGCGCCGTTCGAGTCGAAGGCGCCCGACGGCAAGCTCGTCGGCTTCGACATCGACCTCGGCAACGAGATCTGCGCGCGCCTGAAGGCGAAATGCGTGTGGCTCGAGAACGACTTCGACGGGATGATTCCGGCGCTGAAGGCGAAGAAGTTCGATGCGGTGCTGTCGTCGATGTCGATCACCCCGCAGCGCGCGCAGCAGATCGGCTTCACGACGAAGATCTACAACCAGCCGACGCGGCTCGTCGTGAAGAAAGGCTCGTCGCTGCTGCCGACCGCCGAATCGCTGAAGGGCAAATCGATCGGCGTCGAACAGGGCACGACGCAGGAGACGTATGCGAAGGCCTACTGGGGCAAGCAAGGCGCGAACGTCGTGTCGTACCAGAACCAGGACGGCGTGTATGCCGACCTGATCGCCGGTCGCCTCGACGCGGCGCTCCAGGATGAAGTGCAGGCCGCGATCGGATTCCTGAAATCGCCGCGCGGCGCGAACTATACGTTCGTCGGGCCCGAACTCGTCGACGAAAAGGTGCTCGGCATCGGCGCCGGCATCGGCTTGCGCCAGGAGGACACCGACCTGAAGGCGAAGATCGACCGCGCGATCGTCGACATGGTCAAGGACGGCACCTACAAACGGCTCGCATCGAAATACTTCGACTTCGACATCTACGGCGGCTGAAAAACGGCGTCGCGCGCGTACGGATGACCGCTTCCGTCGCGCGCGTCCGACCGCCCCTCCCCTTCAACCGGATGGCAACGGCGTCGAGCGGTGCGCCGTTGCATCGAATGCGCGTCATGTTGCGTGGTTTGTCGTGTTCGTCGTACGCGGCCCGCGGCACGACGCTTCGTCGATCGTTCGAATTCCCGATCAATCGCGTGAGGCAACAACGGGCAACGCGAGCGGACGCCGTACCGTTCGAATCAATAGGCGAAGACCGGGCGTCGCGGTACCGGCGCGCGTGTACACATGCCCATGCGGATCGGGTTCGCGTGCAGGAAAGTACCGACCCGGCGCGGATGACCGGCAACCAGCCGGATCCGCCTCGCGCCGGGCGCGGAGAGATGGCCTGTCGAGGCATGCCTGTCGGCCGCAAGCGCGACGTTCGAGCGGCGATGTCCCGAATCACGGCGATCGCGGCCTGCGGGCCGCGGCGTGTGACGATCGATCATTTTTCTACCCCGTTTGCTGTCTGATGTTTGTTCCGGCAACCGGACGATGCCGATGCCCCGGCGATCAGACGACGACGCGCCGTGCTCGCCGCGACGCGGCCGCTGCACCGCGCGCGGCCGCCGCATCCCCGCGGACTGCGTCCTGGCCGGTACTGGAAGCTTTGGTTGCCTGACCGGACGGACCTCGCGTCGTCGACTCTCGCACGCCCTTCTTCGCAAGGACCGGGCCAGCGCTGCGCGAGCCCGGCCGGACAAGGGGGCGACCAGGCCGGCTCGCGGCCGCAGCGGGCGTGACGTACCGGAAGTTACGAAACTGAAACATCGGGGTCGCGGCACGCGTCGGCCGTATCACGGCGGGGCCTTGCGGAATAAGGCTGAACAATGGAGCACGGAATTTTTACCGGCGACGGACCGGCCGGTCGGCCCGATTCGCCGCGGAAATCCGCCTGGCGGCCGACGCGAAACGTTTCATGCGCTTTACATGCCGCCGGCGGCAAGGCGCACCGCACGTCGCGGCTGGACGCCGGACGCGGCGGCCGATCGCATGGCCATACTGCGGCACCGCTTCACGCGCCCTCACGCTGCCCGCGCGACCCGCCCACGACGATCGGCCCAGCGCGCCGGGCCGATCCGCTTCGGCGTGCCGGCCCAGGGCTCGCCAGCGCATGGAGCGTCGTCGCGGTCGTGCCGTGCGTGCCGCCCATCACGTTCGGGCCGCACCGTCTGTGAACCGCTCGCCGAGCCGATTCGCACGCCGCTCAGCCGACCCGCTGATGCCCGGCGTCGTCCGACGGCGCGCCGTCGCTGCCGCCGTTGTCGCCGTTGTGATCGCGATCGTTCAGCCCGTGCTCGATCATCATCCGATAGAGCGTCACGCGTGAAATGCCGAGTTCGGCGGCTGCCTTGTTGATCCGGTGGTCGTTGCGCAGCAGCGCGTTCTCGATTGCGGTGCGCTCGGCCAGCGCCCGCGCCTGTTCGAGCGTCACCGGTTCGGTTTCGCCGGGCGTGTCGAGCCCGAGATCGTGCGGCGTCAGCAACCGGCTCTCGGCCATCACGATCGCGCGCCGCACGCGGTTGATCAGCTCCCGCACGTTGCCGGGCCACTCGTAGCGCCGCATCGCGTCGAGCGCGGCCGACGTGAAGCCGCTGATCTTGCGGCCGCTGTCGGCCTTGAATTTCTGCAGCACGTAGTGCGCGAGGATCTCGATGTCCTTGCCGCGTGCGCGCAGCGGCGGCTCGTGGATGCGCAGCACGCACAGCCGGTGATAGAGATCCGCGCGGAAGCGCCCGGCCTCGACCGCGCCGTCGAGATCGACGTGCGTGGCCGAGATGATCCGCACGTCGACCGCGATCGATTCGTGCCCGCCGAGCCGCTCGATCTTGCCTTCCTGCAGGAAGCGCAGCAGGCTTGCCTGGCTTTCGACCGGCATGTCGCCGATCTCGTCGAGAAACAGCGTGCCGCCGTTCGCCGATTCGATCCGGCCCGCGCGCCGCTGGTTCGCGCCGGTGAACGCGCCGCGTTCATAGCCGAACAGCTCGGACTGCAGCAGGTGATGCGGAATCGCTCCGCAATTGATCGCGACGAACGGCCCCTTGCCGCGGCTGGAGCGCTCGTGAATCGCGAGCGCGGTCAGCTCCTTGCCGGTGCCCGACTCGCCCGAGATGAACACGCTCGCGTCGGTCTTCGCGACCTTGCGGATCGTGCTGAACAGTTGCTGCATCGCCTCGCAGTTGCCGATCATCCCGTGTTCGCCGATCGACGCCGCATAGGCGGCGCCGTCGACGCGATCGAGCGCGGCCATCCCGCGCGCATGGCCCAATACGTGCGAAATCCATTCGGACGGCAGCGGCAGCGTCACGTAATCGAAACAATAGCTGCGGATCAGTTCGCGCACGGCGGGGCCGATCATGATGCCGGCCTGCGCGATGGAAATCCAGCCGATCGCCGGCTGGCTCAGACACATCTTCAGCGCGGGATAGTCGCGCGACGTGAATCCGGTGAAATCGACCAGCCCGGCGGCCACGCTCACGCCGGAGGTCATGTTCTGCGCGGCGCCAGCCGTCTTCGCGACCGCGATCTCCCAGCCGAGCCCGCGCAGTTGCGCCAGCAACGGCTCGTCGGGCGTGCGCATGATCACGAACAGCTTGCGGCCGGCCTCGGGAGCGGTGACGGACACGTCCGTCATCTCGGGCGCCGCGTGCCCGTTTGCGTCGGGTGACCTTGCAACCATCGTTGTTCCCCGCTTGGCGTTGGTATCGCGCGCCGGCTCACGGCCGCGTACGACGGACACGATCGAATCGACATATTGGGCGTATTTCCGTCCGAATAAAATCCCCCTGCGCATGAATCGCGCCGGCGTCGACGTCGACGTCGACGTCGTCATGAACGGTATATCGATGCGGCCGGCCTCCGGCTAGATGGGTGTTATCCCTGTGGCGGGCGCCGCACGCGGCCGGAAAGGACCGGCGCCGCGCGCGCAAAGCCGCGCCGGTGCTGGCGCGAGGCATGGGTGTGGGACGGGCGCACGCCCGTTCGGCGCACTGGCGCATGCGCGTGCAACCGGTGTGCCGGGCATGCGAACGCGAAACAACCGGTTCCGGTTGATTTTCGTCAATCGTCGGAACAAGCCGGCCGATGCACGAACGCAACATGCGCGGCGCCCCGCCGCGCGACGAGCGGCGGGCGACGGGCGACGGGCGGCCCGGATCAGCGACCCGACGCGAGCGGCGCCGGCGCGTTCGCGCGGCCGCGGCCGGCCGGCGTGCCGCCGTGTTCGCCGTAGGTGGCGGCCAGTGCGTCGACCCGCGCGAGATGGTGGCGATTGTCGTGATCCCACGGGTGGAAGCCCGGCCGGAAAAAACTCAGCCATTCGCCGGCGATGCGCGGGAACAGCCCTCGGCGCGGCCCATACAGGAACGCGATCGTCCGCAGCAGGCCGCGCACGTGATGGCCGGCGCCGCGATCGCGCCACAGCAGCGTCGCATGCATCAGGAACACGGTCGGCCAGAACGTCAGCGTCGTCAGCAGATACACGCCGATGCGGATCAGGTAGCGGCGCAGTCCCGGCTTCATCGCGGCGTTCCACACGTCGAACGACACGGCCTTGTGCTCGGTTTCCTCCAGCGCATGCCAGATCCACATCTGCCGGTAGCCTTCGACCGAGCCGTCGAGGCGCGTCGGGTCGCGCAGCAGCCAGTCGGCGAGCATCGCCGTGTAGTGCTCGGCCGCCACCGTGTGCGCGAGCTGCACCGAATGCGGCAGCGTGCGCTTCATGTAGCCGAGCACGGCCCACACGCGCCGGTCGAGCTTGCGCGCGGGCAGCCGGTTCGCCTGCATCAGCTCGTTGTATTCGACGTGCTCGCGCGTGTGCATCGCCTCCTGGCCGATGAAGCCCAGCACCTGCTGCTTCAGCACGGGATCGTCGATCCGGTCGCGGTAGTTGCGCACCGAATCCATGAAGAAGCGCTCGCCGGCCGGAAACAGCAGCGACAGCGCGTTGAAGAAATGGGTCACGTGCGACCCCAGGCCATGCCAGTCCTTCGCGCGTTCGACCGGCAGGTCGAAGCGCAGGTCGCGGCGCACCGGCATGATCCCGGCTGCGGTGACGGAAGCGGCTGACTTCATGTGCATCGTTCTCCTGTTGCCGAGCGGCCCGGCGCATCGTCGGACGCGGCCGGCGCAAGCCCGGGCGACGCGTCGCGCGCCGCCAAAATCCTGACATCGACAGATGTAACGATAGGCCGCGCGCGCCGGCGCACGCAAGCCGCACGGTAGATGCGCGCTTCCAAACAGGGCACGGTCGGAAAGGCGGAAAAAACGGCGCTCGAACGACGCTCGGCCGGGTGGCGATTCGAACGCGCCGGCGCGCGAACGGGCGAGGTGGCGCGTGCGGCGCAGCGCCCCGCCATCGGCCCGCCAGCCCCGTGCGCCGGGCATCTCGCCGCGTCCGGCAACGGTCGCCCGGCATGCGGCAACACGTGCCGGGAGCGTCGATTCATACGCGTGGCGCACTGCCGTGGTGCAACCTCGGCCCCGCGGCTCGCGGAAAATTCAAACGCGCGTTCCAATTGCGGATCGGTTGATCGCGCGCGCGGCGCCCGCCGCGCTCGCCGACACGCGTACGACGGCACGAAATCCACGCGCGCCGGGCCGCTGCGCGCTCGCCTACAATAGCGGTTTCACGCAACGCTCTTTCAGGAGAAATCATGTCCGTCATCACGACCGAATCGGGCCTCAAGTACGAAGACCTGACCGAAGGCACCGGCGCGCAAGCGCAAGCCGGCAAGACCGTCAGCGTCCATTACACCGGCTGGCTGACCGACGGTCAGAAATTCGATTCGAGCAAGGATCGCAACGACCCGTTCGCGTTCGTGCTCGGCGGCGGCATGGTCATCAAGGGCTGGGACGAAGGCGTGCAGGGCATGAAGGTCGGCGGCGTGCGTCGCCTGACGATCCCGCCGCAACTCGGCTACGGCCCGCGCGGCGCAGGCGGCGTGATTCCGCCGAATGCGACGCTCGTGTTCGAAGTCGAACTGCTCGACGTCTGACCCCGCCTCCGGCCGTTTCCCTCCCGATGGAACGCATCGCCTCGCCTGCCATCGCGCTGCGCCGCTACGCCACGTGCGAAGCGTCGGACGTGCACGACTTCCACCAGGTCGTGCTCGGCGTCGATGGCGCGATGGTGATGGCGGTGGACGGCATCGGCCGGCGCATCGACCGGCACGCGGCCTGGCTGATTCCGGCCGGCGCGCGCCACGACTACGCGGGCCTCGGCGAGAATCGCCAGCTCGTGATCGACCTGCCCGCCGCGTCGCTCGCGGTACCGCAGCGGCTGTTCGACCATGCGCGCGCCGTGTCGATCGACCCCGCGCTCACGTCGCTCGTCGCGCAGATCGCGGCGGCCGCCGTACAGCACGATGCTCCGGCCGGCGACGCACGGCAGGCCGCCGCGCACCGCTTTCAATGGCAGGCCGCCGCGCGCCTGTGCGACGCGCTGCTCGACGATGCGGGCATCGCCGCGCCGGCGTCGGGCCTCGATTTCGCGCGCATCGACCGCTGGCTGCGCGCGCGGCTCGCCGAACCGCTGCGCATCGCCGATCTCGCCGCGCACTGCGGCTACGGGATGCGCCGGTTTCATCAACTGTTCGTCGACGCGTTCGGCGAAACGCCGCATCGCTACCTGCAGCGGCTTCGGCTCGACGCCGCGGTCGTGCTGCTCGCCGACGGCCGGCATTCGCTCGTCGACATCGCGGGCAGCGTGGGCTTCGCGGATCAAAGCACGTTCACGCATGCGTTCACGAAGCGCTTCGGCGTGGCGCCCGGACGCTGGCGCGGCGAACGGCATTGAGCGCAGTGGCGCGCTGAATACGCATCGACGCACGTAGCCGGCGGCACGCGCGGCATCCGTATCGACGCTTCACGTCCCGCTGAAACGTCGCCTGTCCGTCGCCGCCTACGATGGGCGCATGGATACGACCGCACCATCCCCCGCTTTCCCGCCCGCGCTGGCGCGCGTCGTCGCCACCGTCAACATCGTTGCGGATCGAAACCGCCGTGTCGGTCATGCTGCTGCTCGCGGCCGCGCTGCTCGCGCCCCGTGTGCGGGCCGCTGCGCGTCGCGGCGCGTCCCCGGCAACTCGTGCGACGCCGCCGGCCGGTCGCGCGCGTGCGGCCATGCGTCGCCGGGGCGAGGTCGGATCGGGTAACGCCAACGAAAGAAGATCTTCGTGAATCGACTCGCGTAGCCGGCCGGACCGCGCTCGTGTTTCCACGCCGAATGCCATCCGACGGCGCAACCGGCGCGCATGACGCTCACCGACGCGCCGTGCCCGCTTCGTCACCGATCTTCTTCACGACGGTCTCGGCCGCCTTCAAAGGCCGGCCGTCGTCGTGCCGCAGCGCGAGCTTGCGAATCGCGCGCCCGGTGCCGCGGTCGATCAGCACCGAATGCGGCTCGCCGCGCGCGAACAGGTTGGCCTCGCCCCACTGCCGCAGCATCACGATGACCGGAAACAGCCCTTCGCCTTTCCTGGTCAGCACGTACTCCTGATACGCGGTGCCGTCGGAGGCCGGCACGACGTCGAATACGCCCGCGTCCACCAGCATCTTCAGCCGGTCGGACAGGATGTTGCTCGCGACGCCGAGGCTCGCGCGGAAATCGCCGAAGCGGCGCACGCCGTCGAACGCGTCGCGCACGATCAGCAACGCCCAGCGATCGCCGACGATATCGGTCGCGCGCGCCACCGGGCACGGCGAATCCGCAAGACTTTTCTGCCTGGCCATGTTCCTCTCCGCAATCGCGCCGGCCCGCCTTCGCGGGCCGGCCGACCATCCGTGCACGGGCCCCACGCCCGCCGTCAAACAGGTTGCATTTTAAAACTACTTTCCCTACACTCCAAACCAGTTTCAAATTGCAACTACATTGCATGAGGAAACCCATGGAATCGTCCTGCCATTCCGGCACCGTTGCATCGAACGCGCCAACCGGTACGAGCCATCCGACCGAGGGCGGCCGCCTGTCGTCGGCGCGCGTCGCGCTCCTGGCCGTCTGCTGCGCGGCGAGCGTTGCGAACGTCTACTACGCGCAGCCGCTGCTCGATTCGATCGCGCGGGATTTCGGCGTGTCGCAAGCCGCGGTCGGCGGCGTCATCACCGCGACGCAGCTCGGCTGCGCGCTCGCGCTGCTGTTCGTCGTGCCGCTCGGCGACCTGCTGAACCGCAAGCGTCTGATCGCCGTGCAGCTTGTACTGCTGAGCGCCGCCTGCATCGGCGTGGCCGTGGCGTCGACACGCGTCGCGCTGCTGGCCGGGATGGTCGCGGTCGGGTTGCTCGGCACCGCGATGACGCAAGGGCTGATCGCCTGCTCGGCCACCCTCGCCGGCGCAGGCGAACGTGGGCGCGTGGTGGGCGCCGCGCAGGGCGGCGTCGTGGTCGGGCTTCTGGCCGCGCGCTCGCTGGCGGGCGTCGTCACCGACATCGCGGGATGGCGGGCGGTCTATCTCGTGTCGGGCGGGCTCGCGATCGCGATGCTGGTCGTGCTGTCGCGGCTGCTGCCGGACCGGCACGAACCGCGCGAACGCATCGGTTATGCGGCGCTGCTGCGCTCGATGGTGTCGCTGCTGCGCGACGAACGCGTGCTGCGCGTGCGCGGCGCGATCGCGCTGCTGATGTTCGCCGCGTTCAGCATCTTCTGGAGCGCGCTCGTGCTGCCGCTGAGCGCGCCGCCGCACGCGATGTCGCACACGCAGATCGGCGCATTCGGCCTCGTCGGCGCACTGGGTGCGGCGGCCGCCGCCCGCGCGGGCCGGCTCGCGGATCGCGGGCGCGGCGAAGCGACGACCGGCGCCGCACTCGCGCTGCTCGCCTGCTCATGGCTGCCGCTCGCGTTCGGCAATACGTCGATTGCGCTGCTGATCGTCGGCATCGTGCTGCTCGACGTCGGCGGACAGGCCGTGCACGTCGTCAATCAGAGCATGATTCTCGGTGCGCGGCCCGACGCGCATGCGCGGCTCGTCGGCTGCTACATGCTGTTTTATTCGGCCGGCAGCGGGCTCGGTGCGATTGCGGCGACGATGATGTATGCGCGCGCCGGATGGACGGGCGTCTGCGGGCTCGGCGCGGCGGTGAGCGCGGCCGCGCTCGGCGTATGGGCCGCGACGCTGCGGCGCGCATGATGCGCGCGGGTTATGCGGATCGAACGGGAAAAGCCGGCGCGCGCGGGGCGCGCCGCAGACGTTCAGCCCGCCGCCCGGATCGCCTCTTCGTAGACGCCGGCCACGCGCCGCGCGATCACCGCGTTGTCGAAATGATCGCGCGCATAGCGCTTGCACGCGGCCTCGTCGGGCAGCGCGATCGCACCCGACAGTGCACCGCCGAGCCCTTCGGCGATCGCATCCGCGCCCGTCGACGGCAGCACGAGATCGTTCGACAGCCCGGCGACCGCCTCCGGCAGCCCGCCGACCGGCGTAACCAGCACCGGCGTGCCGGATGCCAGCGATTCGACGGTGATCAAGCCGAAGCCCTCCAGCGCGACCGTCGGCACGACGCTGACCGTCGCCGCGCGGTACAGCGCCGCGAGATGGTGGTCGGGCACGAAGCCGAGCAGCTTCACGTTGTCCTGCAACCCGGCTGCGTCGATGCGCTGCTGCAGTTCCTCGCCGATCTTGCCCTTGCCGGCGATCAGCAGCAGGATGTCCGGGTGACGGCGCTTGACGAGGCCGATCGCGTCGATCAGGTCCTCCAGTCCCATGCGCCGCACGAGCCGGCGCACGGCCAGCACGATCGGCCGGTCCTGCGGCAGTTGCAGCTTGTGCCGCGCCTCGGCCGGCGTGAGCGGCGTGTCGAACTGCGCGGTATCGACGCAGCCGGGAATCACGCGCACGCGCGACGGATCGATCCCGTAGCGGTTCGTCAGGATCTGGCCGAACGCCTGCGACAGCACGATCAGCCGCGACGAGCGCGTATAGACGGCCTGTTCGAGATAGCGCTTCGCGCGCTGTCCGAGCGACGCGGCGCCCTCGACCTGGCTTTCGTCGGCCCACGGCCCCTGGAAGTGCGAGACCTGCGGAATCCCGCGCGTCACGTCGAGGCCCGGAAACGTGTACAGCGCGAAGTGCGACGAAATCACGTCCGGCCGCTCGCTGCGGATCTCGTCGCGCAGCGCGCGCCGCGCGGCGAGCATCCGCCGCGCGAGCGGCTGCGACGCAGGCCCGAAGCCCTGGATCGCCCCGCCCGTGTCGTCGGCGACCTTCGGCGAGCCGGCGACGAGCCCGCGCACCTCGACGCCCGCGCCTGGCAGCGCGCCGACGAGCGAGTAGTACATCCGGTCGAGGCCGCCCGCGCGTTCGGGGAACCAGTGCATGCCGATCTGCAACGATTTGATCGGCCGGGAAGATTGGGACATCACGGTTGCTCCTGCGTGATCGCATGCTCGGCCCGCTCGAAGGCGGACGGCTGCGTGGGTTGGCCGATGCGCCGGTAAAGCGCGACGTACTGGGCGCCCATGTGCGCCCAGCCGAAACGGGTCATCAGTTCGCGGGCCGCGTCGCCCATCGCGCGACAGGTGTCGCGCGACGCCGCGAGCGAGCCGATCGCCTGCGCGAGCGCGGCCGGATCGTCCGGATCCTCCAGCACGATTCCGCATTCGCGCGTGATGATTTCCGCGCCGCCCGCCGTGCGCGCGGTGACGACCGGCAGCCCGGCCGCCATCGCCTCCAGCAGCGACAGGCTCATCGCTTCGTAGCGCGACGGAAAGACATATGCGTCGACCGAGCGCATCAGCGTCGGCATGTTCTTCACGAGACCGAGGAAATGCACGCGCGAATCGATGCCGAGCGCGCGCGCTTCGTCGGGATACGGGCTGCCGGGCAAGTAGCCGGCCACCGCGAGATGAACGTTGGGCGGCAGCTTCGTCAGCGCCTTCAGCACCGTGCCGAGGTTCTTGCGCGGCGTGCGCAGGTCGCCGACGAACAGCAGCAGGAACGCGTCGTCCGGCAGCTTGAACGACGCACGGTCGGCCTGCGCGCCGGCGAACGCGCTGCCGTCGACGCCGTTGTAGATCACGCTGATCTTGCGGCTGTCGATGCCGAGCCCGGCGATTTCGTCGGCCACCTTCTGCGACACGGCCGTGATCGCGCTCGAGCGCCGGTAGGCCCAGCGCTCGAGCGCGGTGTTCACGCGCGTATAGACGTACTGGTAGGCCGACCACATCCCCTTCGTCAGCCCGAACGGATAGTACGGACTCTTGAACCAGCCGCCGTGCACGAAGTGCGCGGTATTCACGTCGGCCTTGATCCATGAAATGAAGCCGTTCACGTGCAGCACGTCGTATTCGCCGCGGTGCGCGCGCAGCCATGCCGCGCTTTTCAGCGCGAACACCTGCTGCTTGACGAGATTCGACGGCCAGAAGCCGCCGACCTTCACCGGCACCCAGCGCACGCGCGGGTCGGCCAGCAGCTCGGGCGCGACATGCGACGCGACCAGCGTGACCTCGTAGTTTTCGGCCAGCGCCGCGCGCGCGATTTCGTAATTGACGCGGCCCTGCCCGTCGTTATGTCGCACGACGTGCGTGACGATCGCGATTCTCAATGGTCGCCTCCCCGTGAACGCGCGGCGGCCAGCAGGCGTTGCGCCTTCTGCCAGTGCGCCGCGGCAAGTATCGAAAAAATGGCCGTGAACATCAGCAGGCCGCCGGTGCCGATCAGCGAGTTCGTGAACACGAGCATCGCGAAGGTCGACAGGCACAGGCTCAGGCACGCGCCGACGAACTTGTCCTTGCGCAGCTTGAACGCCGCGCGCAGCGTGCGGCCGAACAGCATCACGACGCCCGCGAGATACAGCAGCGTGCCGGGCCAGCCGAGCACGAACGGCACGTTCATCACGCCGCTGTCGAAGCTGCCGTACTTGCCGAGCTCGCCGCTGTCGCTCGACAGCTTCGTGGACGCACCGGTCGCGCCCATCCCTTCGCCGGCGACGTCGGTGAATGCCGTCTGCGCGAAGGTCGCGTAGAACTTGTTGCGGTCGTCGTAGCTGCGGTCGTCCTTCAGGTTCGCGATCGACTGCAGGCGCTGGCCGAGCCGGTCGGCCACCGGCCCGACGGTCAGGAGCGGCACGCACAGCCCGACCAGCACGACGCCGCTGATCAGGATCCGCATCCGCACGCGGTTGCTCGATTGCACGAGCTGGATCGCGAGGGCGATCACCCAGCCGCCCCAGGTCGAGCGCACGAGACACAGCGCGAACGACACGAAGCCCGCCGCGCCCGCGAACCAGCGGATCTTCTGCGGCGCGACCAGCACGAACACCAGCGCGCCCATCATCGCGAACGCGAACGGCCCGGACGAATTCATCGTGCTGAACACGCGCACGCCGTACGGCACCGGCTCGCCCTGCGAACCCATCTGCGAGCCGACCATCCACAGCACGTCCCACTGCGGCATCACGAAATACTGCACGACGCCGTACACGCCCATCACGAGCATGCCCCACATGAAGGTGGAGAGCAGCACGTCGCGGTACTCCGGATAGTTGCGCGCGTTCACCATGATGTGAAAGCCGATCAGGATCGGGTACAGCCAGTTCGCGAGGTCGTAGGTCGCGGCCATCACGCCGCTCGACACGATCCCGACGAGATACGCATACACGAGCCCGAACAGGATCAGCAGCACCGGAATCCCGCGTCGCTGCGCGAGCACGCGGTAATGCCTGAGCAGCCCGAAGCCGGCGATCATCGTCACCGCGAGCGGCGCGACCTGGATCAGGCTCGTCGGCGTGAACGCGCCCTTCGACCAGTCGGCCAGGCGCCGCACTTCGGGGCTCAGGAACCACACCCACCACATGAAGCCGACATAGCGCGCCGGGCTCTTGAAATACAGCCAGACGCCCACTCCGATGGCCAGCACCGGGAACGCGAGCGTCAGCACCTTGCCCTGGTGGACGGCGATCAGCGCGGCGGTGAACGTCCACAGCCCGGCCTGCCCGGCCCAGTGCTTCGGCTCGGCGAACCGGCTGCGGGTGCGCGACGGCGCGCGTTCGGCGGCAATCGTACTCATCGATGCGCGCTCACTGCGACGAAGGACGCGAATCGGCGAGCGGCATCGCCACGCCAGCCGCCGCGGGTGTGCGGCGCCGGCGCAGCATGTCGCGCGTGATCCGCACGTGCTGCTCGGCGAACGCCTGCGTGGTCAGGTCGCGTTCGCGCAGGCACGCGGCGGCCGCACGCGCGCAGTCGAGCGCCGCCACCGGATCGGCGACGAAGCGATCGGCGGCCTGGCGCATCGCCTGCGCGTCGAACGCCGGCACATAGGCGGCCGTATCGTGCGGAAAGTAGTCGCTCAGGCCGCCCACGTCGGACACGATCATCGGCTTGCCGACGGCCGCCGCCTCGAGCATCACCGTGATGCCCGACGCGTGGAAATTCGGCCGCAGCGGCACGACGATCACGTCGGCCCACGCGTACAGTTCGTGCTGCTTCGCGAGCCCCGCCGCCGGGCCGATCTTCACGTTCGGCGCGTGCCACTCGCGCGGCACGCGACGGCGCGTCGCGAGCCGCACGTCGTAGCGTTCGTCGCCGCCGAACGCGGCGAGGAACGTGCGCCAGTCGCGGTCGCGGTCGTTGCCGATCGCCGCGATCCGCAGCGGCCGGTTCGGCTTCCATTGCTGCGGCTCGACCGGCGGGAAATCCTGCGTGTTCAGCCCGTAATAGACGAACTCGGCTTCGCGCCCGAGATAGCGTCGGCACAGGTCGGCGTTGTCGCGAGCCAGCGTGGTCAGCACGTCGGCGCGCGCGAGCAGCTTGCGGTAGAGCCAGCGGCGCGGGCCGCCGAAGCTGTTCCATTTGTCGAACAGCCACACGCTCTGCGCGAGCAGCAGCGGGCGCTTGCCCTGCGCGCCGGCGAGCTTCAGGATCAGCGCGGCGGCCAGATGCTCCTGCTCGGTGTGGGTCCAGATCACGTCGGTATCGAGCAGCGCCGCGCGGTTGCGCCACGCATGCACGACGTCGAAGCCGAGCGCCGCCTTCAGCGCACGGCGCGCGACGCTCACGACGCGGTTCTCGCCGCCGTCCTGCGAATAGGTCAGCCGGAATTCGTCGGATTCGGCGTGGTGATAGCCGTACAGGCAGCCGATGTTGTCGCCTTTCCGGTAGGTACGCGGATCGGCGCCATAGAACAAATGGACGTGAACTTTCGTTGCATCCTTCGTGGTCATGCGAGCCCTCCGGGCGTGGCCGCGCGCATTGTGCGCAGGCCGTTCAAGACGTCACCGGCGGCATCGCCGCACGATGGGGGGCGAGATTCGTGCGGCGCGCATCGCGTGCGCCGCGGCGCACCGCGCGCCAGTGCGCGAGCACGCGAGCACGCCGCGCGGTGGGCAGCGACAACAGCACGTGCGCGAAGCCCGGATAGACGCGCGTGCCGATCAGCGTCCACCACCACCACGCGATCTCCCGCCGTACCGGCGGCAGATGCTCGCGCAGCGTCAGCTGCAGGTTGTACGCGCCGTTGCTGATCGCGTTCAGCGAGGCCGCATCGCGACGGTCGTCGTCGAAGCGCTCGGCCGGAAAATGATCGACGGCGATCGCCGGGTCGTACAGCAGCGTCCAGCCCGCGCGCTGCACTTCCATGCTGAACGCCATGTCGTTGTGCACCTGCGCGCCGGCGCCGCGCAGCCGCGTGTCGAAGCGCAGCCGTTCGATCGCCGCGCGGCGGTAGCTCATGTTCGCGCCTTTCAGCATGTCGACCGTGCGCGCGCCGCCGACGCCGAGGTGATGATTGCCGATGATCTTGCCCGACAGCGAGAGCCGGCCGACCTGCTCTCGCGATTCGTCGAGCAGGCGGCCCTTCTCGTGCACCCAGTCGCGGCCGCCGACCGCGCCCACGCGCGGGTCGGACAGGAACGCGGCTTCGATGCGCGCGAGCCAGTCGGGGTGCGGCGCCGCATCGTCGTCGGTGATCGCGACGATGTCGCCGGTCGACGCGTCGAGCCCCTTGTTCAGCGCGGCCACCTGCCCCGCCACGTCGACCGGCACGATGCGCAGCGGCAGCGCGCCGCCGACCGCCGGATCGGCGAGCCGTTCGTGCGTGGCGTCGTCCTCCGGGCGCGCGACGACGATCACCTCGTCGGGCAGCCGCTGCTGCCGCTGCAGCGCCAGCAGGCAGCGCGCGAGGTCGGCGGGACGCCGGTAGGTCGGAACGAGCACGGAAATTTTCATCGAGGGTTCTCCATTCGGCCAGGCCGTTGCGGCGCGCGCCGGCCCGGTGTCGTGCAATGCGATCAAGCGCTCAGGTATTCGTGCACGGCCGCATAGCCGCGGCCGTAGCCGCGTGCCTTCGGCGGCACGCCATTGAAGATCCCGCCTTCCAGATCGACGCCCGCGGTACGCAAGCGCTTGATCGCGTCGGCGATCTCGCCTTCCGTATGCATGCCCGAGCGCAGCACCAGGAAGGTGGCGCCGGCCATGCGGCCGATGATGGTCGCGTCGGTCACCGCGAGTACCGGCGGCGAATCGATCAGCACGACGTCGTAGCGCTTGCCGAGGCCTTCGAGGTATTGCGGCAGGCGCGTCGACATCAGCAGCTCCGACGGGTTCGGCGGGCGCGTGCCGGCCGCGATGAACGACAGGCCCTGCACCGGCGTCTCGCGGATCGCGTCCTCGAGCGAGGACTGGTCGCTCAGCAGCTCCGACAACCCCGGCTGCGAGGTGAGGCCGAAATAGCGGTCGAGCATCCCGCGGCGCATGTCGGCGTCGATCAGCAGCACGCGCTTGCCCGAATGCGCGAGCAGCACCGCGAGGTTGACCGTCAGGAAGCTCTTGCCGATGCCCGGCGTCGGGCCGGTCAGCACGATCACGCGATTCTTCGCGTCCATCATCGCGAACTGCAACGCGGTGCGCAGGCTGCGCATGCTTTCGACGCTCAGGTCCTTCGGACGCAGGCTCGCGAGGATCGGCCGGGCGCGACCGCCGCCCTTCTCGGCCGCGGCATCGAGCTTCACCTGCTCGGCGCTCTGCGGGACGAGCCCGTACAGCGGCAGGTTGAACGTACGCTCGACGCGGTCCGGATCCTCGATGCCCTGGAACAGGTTGCGGCGCAGGAACACGACGCCGGTGCCGAGGATCAGCCCCAGGAACACGGCGGCCGACAGGATCAGCGCCTTCTTCGGCTTGATCGGATCGCCCGGGCGCAGCGCCGAATCGACGAGGTGGATGTTGCCGCCCGTGCCGGCCTTCTGCACCGACAGCTCCTGCACGCGGTTCAGCAGCAGCACGTAGATGTCCTCGGCGACCTTCGCGTCGCGCTGGAGCTGGACCGCCTTCACCTCGGTCGCCGGCAGGCTGCGGAAGCGGTTGCTGAACTTGTCCTTCTCGCCCTGCAGCTCCGCGAGCTGCTGCTTCGCGGCGATCACCATCGGGTGCGAATCGGTGAAGCGCTGCGCGAGCGACGCGAGCTGCAGGCGCTGCGCGGCGATCTGCTGTTCGTACTGCACGCTGCCTTCGAGGTAGACCTTCGCCTCGTCGCTCGCGTTGATCGACCCGGAGGTGCGCTGGTACTGCGTCAACGCGGCTTCCGCACGTTCGAGATCGGCCTTCAGGCGCGGCTCCTCGCCCTTCAGGAAGTCGAGCATCTTGGTCGCTTCCGCCTGCTTCGCGATCACGTGCTGGTTCAGGTACGACTGCGCGAGCGCGTTCGCGATCGCGGCGGTCTGGTCCGGGTCCTTGCCTTCGAGCGAGATCTGCACGACGCCCGTCTGCTTGCCCTGCTCGGTTACCTGGATGCCCGACTGGAAACCGGTGATCGCGTCGAGATCGTTGTAGCGGACCACCGTGAACTGCGTGCCGGGACGCGCGACGAGCTTCTGCACGAGCAGCGTCACGCCGCCGCCCTGCGCCGATTCCCCGACGCGGCCCGCCAGCAGCCGCGTGCCGTTCGCGTCGACCAGCGAATAGGTGCCGTTCGGGCCGGCCGTCAGCGTCAGCTTCTTGCCTTCGAGCGCCGGCACGACGCTGATCGAGTCGACGTCGGCGAGCTCGCCGCCCCACGCATACGACTTCAGGCCGAGCCACGGCCGCGACGGCTGGCCCGGCGTCGCGAGGCGCGCGGCGAGGCTGCCGAGCACCGGCAGCGTCTTCGGCGCGACCGAGAAGTTCAGCTTGAACTGCTCGACGACCGGCGTGACGACGCCGCGGCTCTTGATGATCTCGATTTCCGCATCGGTCGGCGCCTGCTGCGGGCCGCTGTTGATCGACGCGCCCGTCTGCGTCTGCGTGAGCGCCTGCGACGTGTTGTCGTTGCCCTCGACCCGCACGTGCACGTCCGCCTGGTAGACCGGCTTCGCGATGAAGCAATAGAGGCCGGCGAGCGCGACGACCATCACCGCGATACCGAGCAGCAGCCAGATGTCGTCCATGATGACCTGGAGCAACTGGCCGAGAACGACGTCCTCTTCCTCGGTTTTCGCGGTCAGGTCCGCGTAGGAGTGTTTCGCTTGCGTGTTCACCATTCGTTCCCGCTTGAGTGGTGCCGGGGGGCGGACGCCGCCCCGGCGGGCTATCAGCGCGTGATTTGCCGCATGTAGAAGATCGTCTGGATCGTCGGCAGCACCTGCTGCAGCACACGGTTGAACTGCACCGAGCCGGCCGTGCTGACGTAGACGACGTCGAGCGGTTGAAGCGGGAAGCGGCTCGACAGCATCAGCGCATCGGGCTGCGTCATGTCGAGACGGAACACTTCGGGCTTCGTCGGGTTGTCGCGCATCCCGCGCATCACGTAGATCTTGCGCGGGTTCGCGTCGGTGTCGAGAATCCCGCCGCCGGCCGTCAGCGCGTCGGCGATGGTCAGCTTGCCCTTGAGCATCGGCACCGTGACCGGCGTCTTGACCTCGCCCATGATGAACACGCGGCTGTCGCTGCGGTCCGGCACGTTGACGATGTCGCCCGGCTGCAGCATCACGTTCTGCTTCACCTCGCCGCGATCGAGCACGCCGTTCGCATCGAGCGTGTACAGCTTGCCGTCGCGCGTGAGCCGCACGCGCTGCAGGTCGGCCTCGGCGGTCGAGCCGCCCGAGCGCGAGATCGCGTCGACCAGCGTGAGCGGCACGTCGCTCACCGCGAGCGGGCCCGGCTGCTTCACCTCGCCCGTCACCTGCACCTTCTGGCTGCGGAACGACAGCACGCGCACGTCGAGCTGCGGGTTCTTCACGTAGCGCGACAGGCTGGACGCCATCTCGTCGCGGATCTGCGCGACCGTCTTGCCCGCCACGCGAATGCGGCCGACGAACGGGAAGAAGATCGTGCCGTCGGCCGCCACGGTCTGGCCGTACGGATCGGCCTGACCCGGCAGCGCGGTCGTATACGGCTGCTGCAGCGCGCCCGCGACCGATTGCGTCGTGTTGCCGCCGCTCGAGAACGACTGGCCCTGCGGCGTCGTCAGCTCCGGGTGGTCCCACACGGTGACGCCGAGAATGTCCTGCGGGCCGACGCGATACGTGTACTGCGACGGATCGGTAAAGCGCCCGGGCGGCAGCGGATGGTCGACCTGCGCTTTCTGCAGCTGATCCATCACCACTTTGGCGTCGATGTAATGAACCGGATAGGTCTCGGCCGCTTCCTGCCGGCCGTCGTCCTTCAGGTTCGACGAGTCGAGGTAGTTGCCGGGCGCGGTCGCACACGCCGACAGGAATGTCGTCAGCGCGACGGCGAGCGCCAGCGGGCGCATGGGACGTTTCAGCATAGTTTTTGCAGCCATCCTTGAACCAGACGTTCGATCAATGAGTAGCTCTCGCGATAGTCGGCCTCGGGGCCGCCATGCGGATCCGCGATCTCGGCGTCCTCCCACTTGCCCAGCAGGTGGACCTTGCCGCGCGCGAACGGATCGACCGATTCGACGGCCTTGATCTGATCGCGCTCGCTGACGAGAATCAGGTCGGCGTCGCGCACGATCCGGCGCGACAGCCGCCGCGAGCGATGGGTCGTCGCATCGACGCCCCGCTCCGCCAGCAGTTGCCGCATCACCGGATCGATGCCGTCGCCGTCGTTCGCGTGCACGCCGGCCGAATGGAACGTCGGGCGCGGGCCGCCGCGCGACGCGGCGTGCGACTTGAACAGCATTTCCGCCGCCGGGCTGCGGCAGACGTTCGCGTGGCAGACGATCAGGATGTTCCGGAACATGGCGTCTCGTAACGAGTGACGGAAAACGGGTTACGCGCCGGCGCGCGCGGCGCCCGGCACGCGGGCGGCGACGGCCTGGCGCGAGCCCGGCCGGCCGATCGGGTGGTACTCGATGCCCTGCTCGCTCATCGTCTCCGGCTCGTACAGGTTGCGGCCGTCGAAGATCACGGGCGTCTTCCACAGGCGGCCGAGCGCGACGAAGTCGGGGCTCTTGAACGCCTTCCATTCGGTGACGATCACGAGCGCGTCGGCGTCTCGCGCGGCCTGCGCCTCGTCGTCGACGAAGGTCAGGCGCTCGAGCCAGCTCGGGTGATCGGCGAGATCGAGCGCGATCACGCGGCGCGCTTCCTGCTGCGCGACCGGGTCGTAGGCGGCGACGCGCGCGCCGCGCGAGAGCAGCTCGGCGATCAGCTCGCGGCTCGGCGCCTCGCGCATATCGTCGGTGTTCGGCTTGAACGCGAGGCCCCACAGCGCGAACGTGCGGCCGCTCAGGTCCTCGCCGAAGCGCGCGACGATCTTGTCGGCGAGCACGCGCTTTTGCGTCGCGTTGACCGACGACACCGCCTTCAGGATCTGCAGCGACTGGCCGTGCTCGTCGGCCGTGCGGATCAGCGCCTCGACGTCCTTCGGGAAGCACGAGCCGCCGTAGCCGCAGCCGGCATACAGGAAGTGATAGCCGATGCGCGGATCGGAGCCGATCCCGCGGCGCACGGCCTCGATGTCCGCGCCGAAGCGGTCGGCGAGGTTCGCCAGTTCGTTCATGAACGAGATGCGCGTCGCGAGCATCGCGTTCGCCGCGTATTTCGTGAACTCGGCCGAACGCACGTCCATGTACAGCGTGCGCTCGTGATTGCGGTTGAACGGCGCGTAGAGCTTCTTCATCAGCTCGCGGGCGCGCTCGCCCGGCACGTCGTCGTCGCAGCCGATCACGATACGGTCCGGCCGCGTGAAATCGTCGACGGCCGCGCCTTCCTTCAGGAATTCCGGATTCGACACGACCGAGAACATCTGGTCGCCGCCGCGCTTCGCGAGCTCCTCGGCGACCGCCGCGCGCACGCGCTCGGCCGTGCCGACCGGCACCGTCGACTTGTCGACGATCACCTTGAAGCCGGTCATGTAGCGGCCGATGTTGCGCGCCGCCGCGAGCACGTATTGCAGGTCGGCCGAGCCGTCCTCGTCGGGCGGCGTGCCGACCGCGATGAACTGCACGTCGCCGTGCGCGACCGCGGCCTCGATGTCGGTCGAGAAGCGCAGGCGGCCGGCCGAGCGGTTGCGCGCGATGACTTCCTTCAGGCCCGGTTCGTGGATCGGCACACCGCCGCCGTTCAGGATGTCGATCTTCGCCTGGTCGACGTCGAGACAGAACACGTCGTGCCCGATGTCCGCGAGACAGGCGCCGGTGACAAGCCCTACGTAACCGCTGCCGATGATAGTCAGATTCATGATGTGTCGGACCCCTTGACCAATGATTCGAAATTCGGAAAACCGGAATGCCTGCGTGACGCAGCGCGTCGGTGTCAGTACGCGTTGCTGCCGGTGAAGCCTTTCCACAGCGTCAGCACGACGATCTTGATGTCGAGCCAGAACGACCAGTTCTGCATGTAGTACAGATCGAGCTTCACGCGGCCCATCATCTTCTCGATCTGGTCGGTCTCGCCGCGAAAGCCGTTGATCTGCGCCCACCCGGTGATGCCCGGCTTGATCCGATAGCGGAACATGTAGCCCTTGACCAGATCCTTGTAGATGTCGTCGTGCGCGAGCGCATGCGGGCGCGGACCCACCACCGACATCTCGCCCTTCAGCACGTTGATGAACTGCGGCAGCTCGTCGAGACTCGTGCGCCGCAGGAACCGGCCGACCGGCGTCACGCGCGAGTCGTTCTTCGTTGCCTGCGTGACCTGCCCGGCCACTTCCTGATGCACCTTCATCGAGCGAAACTTGTAGATCTCGAATTCGTGCCCGTCGATGCCCTTGCGCTTCTGCCGAAAGAACACCGGCCCGCGCGAGGTCAGCTTGATCAGAACCGCGATCAGCACCATCACCGGCGCGAGCGCCATGAGCGCCGCCAGCGCGAACAGCCGGTCGAACACGAACTTCGGCAGGATCCGCACGTCGGTGATCGGCGACGCCGCGAGGTTGATCGCCGGCACGCCGAGCACCTCGACCACTTCCTGGTTGAAGAACGACAACGTGCGCACGTCCGGAATGAAGCGGATGTTCACGAAGTCGTGCCGGAACACCGTCACGATCTCGTGAATCCGACGCTCCTCCGTGATCGGCAGCGTGAGCCACAGCTCGCTGATCGCGCGGCTGCGCACCAGCCACACCAGCGATTCGAACTGCCGCTCGATACGCACGTCGTCGAGCGCGACTTCGCCCGGCGCCTCGCTTTCGTCGTACACGCACACCGGGTTGAAGCCGGCTTCCGGCCGCGCCCGCATCTGCGCGATCAGCCGCCGTGCCGCCGGCGTGCCGCCGACGATCGCGACCGCCTTCAGGTTGTAGCCGCCGCGGCGCAATTGCCGCAGCACCACGTGCACGCAGGCTTTCGAGCATGCGAGCAGCGCCATCGTCGCGAGCGCCCAGTAGCCCAGCCACAGCCGCGACAGGTCGCCCGACTGGTGAAAGCTGAAACTCAGCAGGATGCCCGCGAGCTCCACGGCGAGCCACGCGAACGCAACGCGGACCACCAGCCCGACGAGACGCTTGCCGCGCCACGACTGGTAGATGCCCACGGCCGGAAAGAACACGACGACCAGCAGGCAGTCGAACAGCACCGTCGTGCGCTGCAGGTCGCTGAGCCCGATGCTGCCGTCGTGCAACGCGGCCGCGATCAGCGCACCCGTCACGACCATCGCGATATCGATGACTCTCGCCAGCACGCTCAACATGTCTGTTTCCTCTTCTTTGAACAGGCGTTTGCCGAACAGCGCCTTGCGCAGCCCATGCCGCACATTCGATTCAAACGTTGCATGACGCTATTGAAGCGACAAGAAAATTCCTCCTCAAGCGCACAAGTATTTCGAAAAATAATCGGAAATTCTTGCCGCGATCTTTTTTAATTAAATCGGCAGGTTTTCCCGAATCGGTCGGGAATGGGGATTTTTTCGGAATCGTTACGCTTCCCGGTCGGCCTTTGCGGGCGGTCGTGTCCGGCCGGCACCCGGAATTATTTTTTATTTTTTTATTGCCGGCCGGTGCTATCGCGGAAAATTCTCCCGGACGAATGCGCGGCGGATATCCGGCATTGGGTCCGGTTTTATTGTCGATTTACTTCATGCTACAACGACAGGCACTGACTTCAACCGTGGAGAGTGTCATCATGAATGCTCCGGCAGTGGTCGCCGAAACGCGCCCTTCTACTTCCGTCGCACCCGCCGCACCCGCTGCCGGCACGCGTCTCGCCGTGCAGCCCGTGATTCTCGCCGGCGGTTCCGGCACGCGCCTGTGGCCGATGTCGCGCGAGCGTTTTCCGAAACAGCTGATCGGCCTGCTCGGCGATCACTCGCTGCTGCAGTCCACCGCGCTGCGCCTCGACGGCCTGACGGCCGATCATCCGCTCAACGACGACGTGCTGATCGTCTGCGGGGAGGATCACCGCTTCACGACCGCCGAGCAACTGCGCCTGACGGCCAAGCACGCGACGATCATGCTCGAACCGCTCGGTCGCGACACCGCACCGGCGCTGACGCTCGCCGCGCTGCGGCTCGTCGCCGGCGGCAACGACGCGGTGATGACCGTGATGCCGGCCGACCATGCGGTCGCGGACGTGCCGCGCTTTCACGCGGCCGTCGCGGCCGGCGTGCACTGCGCCGCGCAAGGCAAGATCGCGACGATGGGCATCGTGCCGAAGCACGCGGAAACCGGCTACGGCTACATCCGCGTCGGCGCGCCGCTCGGCGACGCCGGAACCGGCCCCCTCGACGTGCGCCGCCTCGACCGTTTCGTCGAGAAGCCGCACCTCGAACTCGCGCAGCAGTACGTCGCTTCGGGCGAATACTGGTGGAACAGCGGGATCTTCATCGTGCGCGCGTCGGTCTGGCTGAAGGCGATCCGGCAGCTCGAACCCGCGATCTACGCGGCCTGCGAACGGGCCGTCGCGCAGGGCAAGGAGGACGGCGACTTCTTCCGCGTCGATCGCGACGCATTTGCCGCATCGCCGTCGAACTCGATCGACTACGCGGTGATGGAACCGCTCGCGAGCCTGCCGCAACTGTGCGAGAGCGTCGTCGTGCCGCTCGACGCCGGCTGGTCGGACGTCGGTTCGTGGGATGCGATCTGGCAGATCTCGCCGAAGGACGAAACCGGCAACGTCGGCCGCGGCCACGTGCTGTTCGAAGGCGCCGAATCGACGTTCGCGCATTCGGAAAGCCGGCTCGTCGCGTGCGTCGGCACGCAGAATCTGGTCGTCGTCGAAACGCCCGACGCCGTGCTCGTCGCGGATAAATCGCGCGTGCAGGACGTGAAGAAGATCGTCGGGCACATCAAGGCGCGACAAGGCTCCGAAGCGACCGATCACCGCAAGGTGCATCGTCCGTGGGGCCACTACGACTCAGTCGACATGGGCGAGCGCTTCCAGGTGAAACGCATCGTCGTGAAGCCGGGCGCACAACTGTCGCTGCAGATGCACCACCACCGCGCCGAGCACTGGATCGTCGTGCGCGGCACCGCGCGCATCACGCGCGGCGACGAAACGTTCCTGCTGTCCGAAAACGAATCGACGTACATTCCGCTCGGCGTATCGCACCGCCTGGAGAACCCGGGCAAGATGCCGCTCGAGCTGATCGAAGTGCAGTCGGGTGCGTATCTCGGCGAGGACGACATCGTCCGCTTCGACGATACCTACGGCAGACAGTAACGCGTCGCCGTCATGCACGAAAGGGCGCCGCCTCGACAGCGGCGCCCGGGCAAGGCAGACATGGAGACACCGAAGGAGACACCGGACTTGCGCGCGGGCGTCGTGGCGCACGACGGCCCGCGCGTTGCACGGCAACGGCGATCAGCCCACGCGGTACTCGTATTCGCGACGTTCCGACTGCACGGGATCGTTGCGGCTCTCCGACAACGCGCCCGCGCGACGCTCGGCGATGAAGCGCTTGATGTCCGACTCCGCGCGCGCCAGGGCCGACAAGCCGGCCAGCACTTCGCCCTGCGGCTCGCGCGCCGGCGCGTCGCTCGCACCGTGGCGATCGATCCACTGGCGCGCCCAGTCGAGCGCGTACTGCTCGGCTTCCTCGGCGTCGGTGAAGCGCGGGCCGATCAGGCCCGAGCGCTCGACGCGCCGGTCGTCCTGCGAGATCTCGGCCCATGCGCGATACATCAGGTTCTGCACGGGCTGCGCGATCCCGCTGATCGTGTAGCCACGATATTCGTCGACCTGCGGCTCGGCCGCGGCGAAGCTCGCCGCCGACGCCCGCACATGGCGCAACTCCGGGGCCGGCGCGCCGGGCACCGTGAACGACACGTCGGAGCGGCCGTCCACCTGGTCGTCCCGCATCGTGCTCAGCGACGCACCCTCGCCCGGCCAAACGTTTGCCTGCGCAACCGGCAATTGCCACGACTCGGGGTTCTGCCAGAACACGCCGCGCAGACGGTCGTTGTCGGGCACGGGCTCCGCGCGGCGGGCCGGCGCGACCGCGACGGGCGGCGGCGGAATATACGCGAACGTGCGCCCGCTGAACTGGGTCAGCACGTCGATCATCTTCAGCAGCGTGCCGTTCGCGAGCCACTCTTCGTAGCGGCGGCGGCACGTCGGCCCGGATGGATAGCGACCAGGCAGCTTTGACCAGGCTTCCCCGGTCGTCAGGATCCAGAGCACCGCGTTGGCGACGACGCGCGGTTCGGCGCGCGGACGCCCGCGACGGTTCAGCCGGATGGGTTCATCGGCGATCAGCGCTGAAAGGCGAAACCACTCTTCATCGTTAAGCTCATCGAAGAACATAGTCGATCTCTCCACGCAGCCAGGCCGGGGCTGCGATTGGCGGCGCCGTCGCGACACATCGCGTCGCGGGGCGGCCAGGTTGCACATTATGGTTATCCGGCGTTGTGCATACCGGGCGACACCGCACTTTCACGGTGCCGCGATTCCCGGCAATGGCGCACAAATCGCGGTCTCACTCCAATGTGGGAATTTTTGTGCACGAAGCATACCATCCTCAGGGTTTATCTCAATATGACAATGACTTAATGTTACGCACTGAAACAACCTGCCATGGGCGAGCAATCCATTTACGCTTGAATTTTTTTGCGAGATCTTTATGCCGGCGGCTGCAAAGGCCCGTCTGGCGGGGCTTCGCAGCGTCTGAAGAATGCCGTGAACGGGCCGCTGCGGCCTGCTCCGACCCCACGCGCGACACTCCCCGAAATGGCTTCCCGAGATCGGTAAATCAGGGAAAAATTCGTAACAAGATATTCACGAATCGGTAAATCATTCGATTTTCGGAGAATCGAATTATCTCCATGCACAATCTTTTTATTGTTTCTCTGCGAGTAATGAAAATACGCTGACGCAGCGCGCCCACTATGTCCCCGCATGCAAATCCGTCACGGTTGTTACATTTTCGGGGAAACAGGCGAGCAGCCGCCCCCCAGCGCGTGCGGCGCGCCGGTTTCGGGTCGGAACGGAAAGGCGGGAGCCGGCAGGCGCGGCAGGCGCCCCTCAGCGCAGATCGCCGGCCAGCGCCGCGGCCACGTCCGCGTCGATACGCTGCGGCGGCATCGTATAGGCCGGATGATCGCAGCCGATCGACAGCGCCGCCCCGCCCTTGAGCGCAGCGCGCATCGGCGCATCGAACTCGAAGCGGACGAAGTGCACGGCCGACGTTTTCTCGGCGTTGTCGCGCTCGAGATCCTCGTCGGCGATCGCGTAGACGCTCGCGTGCCCGTCGACCCGCAGGTACACGCGATCCTCGACCCCGATCAGCCGCGCGAGCGCCGCGCGCCGTTCGACCTCGTGCTCGTACTCGATCTGCATCGTCGCCTTCAGGTTGGTACCGTCGGGCACCAGCGGCAGATACGCGTCGAGCTCCGCTGCGATGCCGGCTTCGTCGAAGATCTTCTCGATGTGCAGCATCTCGTGGATCTGGTAGCGGATCGTCGTCTCGTCCTCGAACAGGAAACGCAGGTGATTGCCGAGCGCCACCGCGCGGCGGCGCTTGTACGCGACGAGCCGCGCGTGTTCGGCCTTGCGGATCTTCGCGTACGCTTCGAGCGTCAGCAGGGAGTCGCGGGTCAGCGTCATGGATGTCCTCGTGGGCGGCCGGCGGCTCAGATGCCGTACGCGCGGCGCAGCAACGTCAACGGATGCGCGAGCGGCGCTTGCGGCAGCCCCTTCTCGTCGATGCCCTGCACGATGTGATGGCCGGCGAGCGCGCAGTCGGACGACACGACGTCCGGCTGCGGCTCGGCCATCGCCTTGAACACGGGCGCGCCGATCCGCATCGCATCCGCATGGAACGCCTTCTTCACGCCGAACGTGCCCGCGTGGCCGGAGCAGCGCTCGACGACGTTCACGCGCGTATCGGGCACGAGCGACAGCGCATCGGCCGTCTTGCGGCCGATGTTCTGCACGCGCGCATGGCACGGCACGTGATACGACACGGTGCCGAGGCCGGTTTTGAAATCGGTCTTCAGCAGCCCGTCGCGATGTCGCGCGATCACGTACTCGAACGGATCCCAGAATGCGTCGGCCACCGCGCGCACGGCCGCGTCGGCTGGGAACATCAGCGGCAGCTCGCTCTTGTACATCAGCACGCAGCTCGGGATCGCGCCGATCAGCGCATAGCCTTCACGCGCGTAGCGTTCGAGCACGGGGATGTTGACCGCCTGCTTCGCGGCGACGCCCTCGAGATTGCCCTGCTCGAGCAACGGCATCCCGCAGCACGCTTCGCGCGTGACGAGCTCGTACGGGATCTCGTTGTGCGCGAGAATCGCGAGCAGGTCGTGGCCGATCCCCGGCTCGTTGAAATTCACGTAGCACGTCGCGTAGATCGCGACCTTGCCGGGCGTGCGTTCGCCGTCGCGCACGGGCGGCGTGTCCGAGCGCCTGGCGGCGCGCCGGAACGTGCGCGGCGCGAATTCCGGCAGCCACGCATGGCGATCGACGCCGAGCACCGCTTCGAGCGCGTGGCGCGCAGGCGGCGTGCGGTTCACCGCGTTGACCGTCTGCGTGACGACCGGAATGCCCGCGAAACGGCCGAGCGCATCGGTATTCGACAGCACCTTGTCGCGCAGCGGCGCTTCGCCGCGCTTGTAACGCGCAGCCTTGCCGCGCAGCATCAGGTGCGGAAAATCGACGTTCCAAGCGTGCGGCGGCACGTACGGGCATTTCGTCATGTAGCAGAGGTCGCACAGATAGCACTGGTCGACGACCTTGCCGAATGCGGCCTTCGGCACTTCCTCGATGTCGCCCGTCGGCGTGTCGTCGACCAGGTCGAACAGCGCCGGAAACGCGCCGCACAGCGACACGCAGCGCCGGCATCCGGCGCAGATGTCGAATACGCGCGTCATTTCCGCATCGATCTCGGCCTGGTCGTAGAACGCTTCGGACTGCCAGTCGAGCGGATGCCGGGTCGGGGCTTCGAGACTGCCTTCCTTGTGGGGCATGGGGCGCTCCCGCGTGGCGTACGTGTGCGCAGGCGCACCGCCCGCGCGGTGCGGGCGGCGATGAACGAACCGCCGGCCGCGCGGCGCTGCCGTGCGACCTGCGGCGGCCCGTCAGTCGACGAGACTGTCCAACGCCTTCGTGTAGCGGTTCGCGTGGCTGCGTTCGGCCTTCGCGAGCGTCTCGAACCAGTTCGCGATTTCGTCGAACCCTTCGTCGCGCGCGGTCTTCGCCATGCCCGGATACATGTCGGTGTATTCGTGCGTCTCGCCGGCGATCGCCGATTCGAGATTCAGCCGCGACGAACCGAACGGCAAACCCGTGGCCGGATCGCCGACGGCTTCCAGATATTCCAGATGGCCGTGCGCATGGCCGGTTTCGCCTTCGGCCGTCGAGCGGAACAGCGCGGCGACGTCGTTCTGCCCCTCGACGTCGGCCTTCGAAGCGAAATACAGATAGCGCCGATTCGCCTGCGATTCGCCCGCGAATGCGGCCTTCAGGTTCTCTTCGGTTTTGCTGCCCTTGAGTTGAGCCATTTGCGCCTCCGTTCGAGTCGGCGCGGCCGCGTGCGACGCCGGGCCGATCAGATATGTGGGGAACGATGCGTGCGCCGGGCGCGCATCGTGCTCTTCAATCTAGGCGCTCGCGTTCGCATCCCCCAATAGGCTTTTTCAATGCGGGCGATAGTGTCGGGTTGTCGGGTGCGGAACGCAGCACATGGCCGGGAAGACGCGCGCCGCGCCGCGCGGGTCGTGCGCCATGCGTCATGCATCCATCGCCCGCTTGAGCAGCAATTCGCGCTCACGCTCGTTGCGCGTCAGTTCCGCCGCGCGGCGGAACTCCCGCTTGGCCTCGTCGGCGCGGCCGAGCTTCGCGAGCAGATCGCCGCGCACGCTCGGCAGCCAGTGATAGCGCGCAAGCGCCGGATCGTCGCGCAGCACGTCGACGAGTTCGAGCGCCGCAGCCGGCCCGAACGCCATCCCCACCGCGACCGCGCGATTCAGCTCGACGACCGGCGACGGCGCGACTTCGGCGAGCGCGTCGTACAGCGCGACGATCTGCACCCAGTCGGTGTCCGAAGCCTGCCGCGCACGCGCGTGGCACGCGGCGAGCGCCGCCTGCAGCGCATACGGCCCGCGCACGCCGCCGAGCTTCGTCGCCCGCTCCAGCGCCGCGAGGCCGCGCCGGATCAGCAACGGATCCCAGCGGCTGCGGTCCTGGTCGAGCAGCAGCACGGGCCGGCCCTGCGCGTCGACGCGTGCATGCATGCGCGACGCCTGCAGCTCCATCAGCGCGACGAGCCCGAGCACTTCGCTTTCGTCCGGCGCGAGCCCGGCGAGCACGCGGCCGAGCCGCAACGCCTCGTCGCATAGCGCCGGACGCATCCAGTCGTCGCCTGCCGTCGCCGCATGGCCTTCGTTGAACACGAGATAGATCACTTCGAGCACCGATGCGAGCCGCGCAGGCCGCGCATCGGCGGCCGGCACCTCGAACGGCACGTGCGCCGCCGCGAGCGTGCGCTTCGCGCGCACGATCCGCTGCGCGATCGTCGGCTCGGGCGTCAGGAACGCACGCGCGATCTCGCCCGTCGTCAGCCCGCCGAGCAGCCGCAGCGTCAGCGCGACGCGCGCGTCGGTCGACAGCACCGGGTGGCACGACGTGAAGATCAGCCGGAGGAGGTCGTCGCCGATGTCGTCGTCGCGCGCGTCGGCGAGTGCGTCCGCGATATCGGGGACGACATGCGCTTCGAGCGCGTCCATCTCGTGACCAAGCTGGTCGCGCTTCGCCGCATGAAGCGACTCCTGCCGGACCCGGTCGAGCGCGCGACGCTTCACGGCCGTCATCAGCCAGGCGGCCGGGTTGTCGGGCACGCCGTCGACGGGCCAATGCTCGAGCGCCGCGACGAGCGTGTCCTGCGCCAGCTCCTCGGCCACGCCGACGTCGCGCACCACGCGCGCGGCGCGCGCGATGATCTTCGGCGCCTCGATTCGCCAGACCGCTTCGATCGCACGATGAGTCGCTTCATGCGTCACGACGCCTGCCCCTGGGCGGACGCATCCAGCGGCATGGCCATCAGTTCCCACGTGTGACCGTCCGGATCGGTGAACCCGTGGCCGTACATGTTCGGGTACTCGCGCGGCGCCTGCGGCGCGGCCCCGCCTGCCGCCAGCGCCTTCGCGACGATCGCGTCGACTTCGGCACGGCTGTCGCACGACAGGCACGACAACACCTGAATGTGCGTCGCCGGATCGATGATGGTCTTGTCGGTGAAGGTCTGGAAAAACGGCCGCACGAGCAGCATCGCGAAGATCGCGTCGCCGATCCGGATGCAGGCGGCCTGATCGTTGGTATAGGCCGGCACGACCTCGAAGCCGAGCGCCTGGTAGAACGTCTTCGCGCGCGGCAAGTCGGCTACCGGCAGATTGATGAAAACCATCTTGTGCATGACGGGTGCTCCCGGTGAGGTTGGATTCAGGCGTGGCTACGACCGACGTGGAGATCGCGGAACCGCTCGACCGCGTCGCTCGGCGTCAGGTCGTCGAGCTCGAACAGCGGCCGCACCTCGATCTCGCAATCGAGCTCGGCGCCGAACGGCGCGGGGAACCGGCGCGTCCATTCGAGCGCTTCGTCGCGCGAACGCACCTGGATCAGCGTATAGCCGGCGATCAGTTCCTTCGTTTCGGCGAACGGGCCGTCGATCACCGTGCCCTTGCCGCCCGTGTAGCGCACGCGCCAGCCATGGGCGCTCGGCCTCAGGCCGTTGGCGTCGAGCAGCACGCCGGCCTTCGCCAGTTCCTCGTGATAGACCGTCATGGCCTCGACCAGCCGGTTATCCGGCAACGCGTCGGATTCGCTGACGGCGTTCGCCCGGATCATGATCATGAATCGCATCGTTTACTCCTTGTCGTCGGTGGAAGGCGGCGCCCGTTCCGCGGCGCCTTATCCGGACGACGGGCGGAAGACGGCCGGATCGACACGCGCCACGACAAATCAGGGTAAATACCGAGTCGCGACGCTCAGAGGAAGCACGGGCCGACCGCGCGCACCTCGACCGTGCACCATTGCGCGGCCGGGCACTGGCGCGCGATCTCGATCGCTTCCTCGCGCGTGTCGACGTCGACGAGGAAGAAGCCTCCGATCATCTCCTTCGCCTCCGCGAACGGGCCGTCGAGCAGGCGCGTCTCGCCGTCGCGCACCTGCACGCGCGTACCGCGCTCGGACCGCTCCAGCGACTCGACGCCGCGCAGCACGCCGCGCGCCTTCAGCGACTCGGCGAAATCGACCATTCGCGCATAAAGCGCCTGACCTTCGTCGAGCGTGCGCTCGGCGCGCTGTTCGGTCGGTTCGACAATCAACAGCATGTAAGACATGGATTTCTCCTGTGGGGGACGGGGCGCCGCGGCATGCGCCGGGCGAGCGGCATGCGACGGCCGATGCGAAAGCGTAACAGCCGCGGGACGGCTTGCCGCATCGTTGGCCAACCGGCACTGGCCGGACGGCCATTTCGGTCGCAGCCTGACAGTTTGCCTTCAGGATGCGGTCCCGAACTGTCGGATTTTCATCCTGTGGACCGTCTCATGTCACGCCCGCTCCTCCTGTTCGCCGTTGTGCTGTTCGCGGCGTTGTCCGTCGTGCCCTGCGCGCCCCTCTTCGCCCGGCCGGCCGTCGCCGCGCTGCCGGTCAGCAGCGGCTGCGGCGGTGCGGTCACGGCGATTGCCGAGATCCGCCGCGCCGGCCGCCCGTCGCCGTTCGCCGGGCAAACGACGTCGATCGAAGCGGTCGTCACCGCGGCGTTCGGCGGCCCCGACGGCCTGGGCGGCTTCTTCGTCCAGCAGGCCGACGCGCAGCGGCAGCGCCGGCCGGGCGTTCCGGAAGGCCTGTTCGTCCATGCACCGAACGCGCGCGCCGAACCCGGCGATCTCGTGCATCTGACCGGCAAGGTCGACGAAAAATACGGCCGGACACAGTTCACCCTGTCGGGCCGCGTGACCGTCTGCGCGCGCGGCCAGACGGTCACGCCGGCAACGCTCGTGCTGCCGGTCGCGTCGCCCGCCGTGCTGGCCGCGCACGAGGCCATGCGCGTACGCCTGCCGCAAACGCTGACGGTCAGCGATACCTACGAACTCGGCCGCTACGGCAGCCTCGTGCTGAGCCTCGGCCGGCTGCGCGTACCGACCCAGGTCGCATTGCCGGCCGATGCTGCCGCACTGGCGGCAGCCAACGCACTGAACCGCATCGTGCTCGACGACGGTTCAAGCCGCCGCGACCCGGCGACCGTCCGCTATCCGCCACCTGCGCTGAGCGCGGCCAACACGCTGCGCGCGGGCTACACGGTACGCGGCGTCGAAGGCGTGCTCGAGTGGCGCCACGGCGCATGGCGGCTGCAACCGGTGGCTGGCACGGCACCGGTGTTCGATGCCGCCGCGAACCCACGCACCGCGGCACCGGCCCGGCATCCCGAGGCCGACGTGCGCGTCGTATCGTTCAACGTCTTCAACTATTTCAACGGCGACGGCCGTGGCGGCGGATTCGACGCGCCGGCCGACCGCGGCGCGAAAACGCCCGCCGCGTTCGCGCGGCAGGAAGCGAAGATCGTCGCGGCGTTGCGCGCGCTGCGCGCCGACGTGATCGGGTTGATGGAAATCGCGAACAACGGCCACGGCGACGCGAGCGCCGTGACGCGTCTCGCCGCGCAACTCGGCGCGGGCTGGCGCGCGGTCGATCCCGGCACCGCGCGGCTGGGCCGGGACGCGATCGCGGTCGCGCTGCTGTACGACAGCCGCACGGTCGAGCCGGTCGGGCGCGCCGCCACGGTCGCACTCGGCGGCCGGCACCGCCCGCCGCTCGCGCAGACGTTCCGGCGCATCGGCGGCACGCGCGCGTTCACGGTCGCGGTCAATCACCTGAAGTCGAAGAACTGCCCGCATGCGAGCGGCGCCGATCTCGACCAGTCCGACGGCCAGGGCTGCTGGAATGCGGCGCGTACCCAGGCGGCCGCGCGCGTCGCCGACTGGCTCGCCACCTCGCCGACGGGCGTCGCGGCCGACGGCGTGCTGTTGATCGGCGATCTGAACAGTTATGCGAAGGAAGACCCGGTTCGCACGCTCGAAGCGCGCGGCTATGCGAACCTGGTTGCGCGCTTCGTCGGCGATGCTGCGTACAGCTACGTATTTCGCGGCGAAGCCGGCAATCTCGATCACGCGCTTGCCACGCCGCCGCTCGCCGCACGCGTGAAGGCCGTGCAGTTCTGGCACATCAACGCGGACGAACCGCTCGTCCTGCAACCCGTGCCCGATTACAAAACGTCCGCGCGACGGTCGGCTTATTACGCGCCCGACGCGTACCGCTCGTCGGACCACGATCCCGTCGTCATCGACGTCGCGCTGGACGGCAGCGGTGGGCGATCGGCTCCGGGCACGAATCATGCGCCTCGATCTGTCGTCGATTAGTGCAATTGCATCAGTACGCGACCTGCAACGGCACTATTTACCCGATGGCCCGGCAACGCCATATTTACCGGGCTTTCACTGCGATCCGCTGCTCGACATGCTGCGTCGGCCGAGACGCGAAATTTTTTCAACCGCCGCCCCGCCCCGCGTGACGGGGCTTTCGGGCGATCCCGCCGACGAATTGAAAATTTGTCTCGAAACTCAAGCGGATCAGGTGAATCACACTAGTTGCTGGGATTCGTCTTATCTTCAAATTAGCCCTGGAATCGAAGGAGGATAAACACCATGGCGCTTACCGACTCGATCGAACACAAGCTGGATCGCGGCCTGTCCGACATCCGCCGCACCGGCCGACGCGTTGGCCGTACGACCCGCTCCGCCGCCCGCGACCTGCACGCCGACGTGAGCGACGATCTGCGCGGGCTGGTCGACGAACTGGAAGATTTGCTGAAAAACGACGGCGATGGCGATATCGCCGCCCTGCGCAAACGCATCCAGTCCCGGATCGACGAAGCACGCGGCGCGCTCGACTACGCGTCGGGCAGCGCGGCCGCCCGGCTGCGCGATTCGGCCGAACGCATGTCGCAGGTGGTGCACGACAATCCGTGGCAGACCGCCGGCGTCGTCGCGGGTCTCGCATTCGTCGCGGGGCTCCTCCTTTCCCGCCGTTGAACGAGGCCACCCGCCCCCCGCCCGCCCCGTTCGCTCTCAATCAGACAACGAAGGAGAAACCGCCATGCAGAAATCCCTCGCCATGAAAGCCGCCGCTGCCGTGATGCTCGGCAGCCTCGCCCTCGCCGGCTGCACGACCACCTCCGACAAACCCGATAGCGCGGCAGCCAGCGCGTCGAAACGCCAGTCGATCGACGCCAGCGTGAATGCCACGCTGTCGCGCCTGTATTCGACGGTGCCGGGCTCGCGCGATCTGGTCTCGAAAGCACGCGGCGTCCTCGTGTTCCCGAACGTGCTGCAAGCCGGCTTCATCGTCGGCGCCCAGTCCGGCAACGGCGCGCTGCGCGTCGGCGGCAGTACCGTCGGCTACTACAACACGTCGTCGCTGTCGGTCGGGCTGCAGGCCGGCGCGCAGTCGAAGGCGGTCGTGTTCCTGTTCATGACGCAGGATGCGCTCGACTCGTTCCGCAAGTCGGACGGCTGGTCGGCCGGCGCCGACGCGTCGGTCGCGGTCGTGAAGGTCGGCGCGAACGGCGCGGTCGACACCACCACGGCCACCGCCCCGGTGGAAGTGCTGGTCCTGACCAACGCGGGCCTGATGGGCGACCTGTCGGTGAACGGCACGAAGGTCACCAAGCTCCACATCTGACGACGCGGCACGCGGCCTCGCACCGCGTTCGCTTCCCGGCAGCGCCGCGGCCCCGGCCGCGGCGTTTTCGCATGTCTCTCACGCAGCGGCTATGATGGCGGCATCTTTGCGGGCATACTCCGCGTGGGCCGCCCCGCAACGCGTTTCGCCGCGAACCGCGACGTTCGCGAATCGATCGCGCACAGGGCAACGAAATTCAATCAAACCACGCATCAATCTGCGCGAATGTCACCCATGGATAGCGGACAAGATCACCAAAAATTCTTCTATTTCCTGCTGTTCGCGGTCACCGTCGGACTCTGCTGGATCCTCGCGCCGTTCTTCGGTGCCGTGTTCTGGGGCACCATTCTCGCGATCCTGTTCCAGCCCGTGCAGCGCTGGCTGGCCGCGCGCTTCGGCAAGCGGCGCAACCTGGCCGCGCTCGTCACGTTGTCGTTGATCATCCTGATCGTGATCCTGCCGCTCGTGTTCGTGGCGGGCACGCTCGTGCAGGAAATCGCGTACGTGTACCAGGAAATCAAGACCGCGCAGCCGAACTATTCGCAGTACTTCCAGGACATCGTTCACGCACTGCCGTCGTCGATCCAGCATCTGCTGCAGAAATACGGGCTGACCAACATTCCGGGCATCCAGAAGAAGCTCACCGATGGCGCCGCGCAGATCAGCCAGTTCGCGGCGACCCAGGCGCTCAGCATCGGCCAGAACACGTTCCAGTTCATCGTGAGCTTCGGCGTGATGCTGTACATGGTGTTCTTCCTGCTGCGCGACGGCGGCGAGATCGGCCGCCGCGTGCGCCGCGCGCTGCCGCTCGACGACGAGCACAAGAACCTGCTGCTCGCGAAATTCACGACGGTCGTGCGTGCGACCGTGAAGGGCAACATCGCGGTCGCGCTCGTGCAAGGCGCGCTCGGCGGCCTGATCTTCTGGATCCTCGGGATCGAGGGCGTCGTGCTGTGGGGCGCGCTGATGGCGTTCCTGTCGCTGCTGCCCGCGATCGGCGCAGGCCTCGTGTGGGTGCCGGCCGCACTCTACCTGCTGATGATCGGCTCGGTCTGGAAGTGCGTGATCCTCGTCGTGTTCTGCGTCGGCGTGATCGGCCTCGTCGACAACCTGCTGCGCCCGATCCTCGTCGGCAAGGACACGAAGATGCCCGACTGGGTCGTGCTGATCTCGACGCTCGGCGGGATGGCGTTGTTCGGCATCAACGGCTTCGTGATCGGGCCGCTCGTCGCCGCGCTGTTCATGGCGAGCTGGGACATCTACGCGCGCGCCGAACAGGGCGAATGACGCGCGTGCGGCCGCCGGCGCGCCGCACGCGTGCGGAAACCGTCGGTCACGGATGACGGATATGGATCAAGACGGGCGCCGCGGCGCCCGTTGCTTCATCCGCCGCGACCGTCATCACGCCGCCATACGGGCCGACGCGATGAACCCGGCCCGGCGCCAGCGGCACGCTTCGTTCGTCGCGCGCATCGCGCCACGTCACCCGCACCGCCGCGCCGCCGTCCGACGCGAACGGCGCGCCGTCGAGCCCGACCAGCGCCACCTGCGCACCGGCCAGGCGCCGGCCATGCGCATCGAACCGGAGCGTGGCCGTTGCCGCGCCGCCGGCCGCGTCCCGCGCGTCGACCTGCACGGCCGCCGGAGCATCGAGCGTCACGTCGTAGAGATCGACGAGCGACCCGACGAACCGCACGACGCCATCCGACGCGGGCTGTCCGGCCGCCATCGCGTTCGGCATTGCATTCGACGTCGCGAGTACGACACCGAGCGCGAACACCATCGTTCGCACGACGCCGGCGCCCACTGCCGCCGCCGATGCCGATCGCTTCGCGTTGTTGCGCATGTTCCCTCTCCTCTGCCGCGTTACCGGAAAAACGGGCGGCGTGACGCGTCGGTCACGCCGCCCGTGTGCTGGCGTTCACTGTAAGGAGAGCGGCCCGGACAATATATGGGACAAGTCCTAAACTGCAGCCGGATTGATCGAACTCAGCGTAGTCGACACGGCCCAGCAGCCCGATGCGACCGGTGTCGCGCGCCCGTCACGCGTCCGGATCGACGCGCAGCACGAGCTTGCCGCGATGGTCGCCGTCGAACAGGCGGTTCAGCACGTCGGGCGCATTTTCGAGACCGTCGGCCACGGTTTCCTCGGCCTTGAGCCGGCCGGCGCGCAGCCAGCCCGCGAGCGTCTGCACGGCTTCGCGGCTCTTGCGGTAATCGAGGATCAGGAAGCCGCGCATCGTCAGCCGCTTCGAGATCAGCACGCCGACGTCGTCGGCCGCGCGGCCGCTGTTGTAGTTCGAGATCACGCCGCACAACGCGACGCGCCCGCCGATCACCATCCGCGACAGCACCGCGCGCATCACCTCGCCGCCGACGTTCTCGAAGTTCACGTGCACGCCGTCCGGCGTCGCCGCCTTCAGTTGCTGGCGGAAATCGTCGGCCTTGTAGTCGACGGCCGCGTCGAAGCCGAGCGTCTCGGTCAGGTAGCGGCACTTGTCCGCGCCGCCCGCGATGCCGACCACCCGTGCGCCGTGAATCTTGCCGATCTGCCCGGCGATCGAGCCGACCGAGCCGGCCGCCGCCGACACGACGAGCGTTTCGCCCGGCTGCACCGGCGCGATGTCGGTCAACCCGTAGTACGCGGTCAGCCCGCTCATCCCGCACGCGCCGAGCAGCGTCGGCAGCGGCAGGCCCGACTGCGCGGGCAGCTTCACGAGCTGCGCGGCCTGCTCGGCCGGCACGACCGCATAGTCCTGCCAGCCGACGAGCCCCTGCACGAGCTCGCCTTCCGCGAACCCCGCATGGCGCGACGCGACCACGCGGCCGATACCGAGCGCGCGCATCACCTCGCCGATCGCGACGGGCGGCAGGTACTGCGGCACGTCGCTCATCCACACGCGGTTGGTCGGGTCCATCGACAGATACAGCACGCGCACGAGCACCTCGCCGTCGGCGAGCGCCGGCACCGGCATCTCGACGAGCGAGAAGTGTTCACGGCCGACCCGCCCTTCCGGGCGCGTCTTCAGCAGCAGTTGGCGATTCACGGGTGTCGACATGATGTTCTCCTCCAATCGTCGTGGTTCGGGATGCGCGTCAGACCGCGCACATGCCGCCGTCGATCACGAGTTCGGCGGCCGTCATGAAGCGGCTCTCGTCGGATGCGAGATACACGGCCGCGTGCGCGACGTCGTCCGGCTCGCCGAGCCGGCGCAGCGGAATGCCGCGCGCGAGCTTGCGCGTCGCGTCGCGTTCGCCGAGCGACTGGAACAGCGGCTCGACGATCCCTGTGCGGATGAACGCCGGGTGAATCGAATTGCAGCGCACGTCGATCTCGCGGCGCGCGCAATCGATCGCGACCGACTTCGTCAGCGACGCGACCGCCGCCTTCGACGCGTTGTATGCGGTGAAGTCCGGCTCGACCTTGAACGCCGCGACCGACGAGATGTTGATGATCGACGCGGGATGGCTCTCGGCCAGGTACGACAGCGCATGCTTGCAGCCGAGCACGATGCTCTCGACGTTGATCGCCATCACGCGCCGCCATTCGTCCAGCTCGATTTGCGCGGGCGAGCCGATCGAGCCGACGCCCGCGTTGTTGACGAGCACCGACAGCCCGCCCATCGCATCGGTCGCCTGCGCGAGCAGCGCCTGCCAGCGCGCTTCGTCGCGCACGTCCTGGATTGCGGCGAACGCGACCGGCGCCGCACGGCCCGCATTGAGTTCCTGCGCGAACGCATCGAGCACCGCCGCTTCCGCGATGTCGGTCAGGAACACGCGCGCGCCCTGCTCGACCATCCGGCGCGCGATCGCACGGCCGAGGCCGCCCGCGGCGCCCGTGATGTATGCGCACTTGCCGGCGAGGCGCGGAGCAACGATTGTCATGTGACCTCCTCCTGTCGTGAATCGTCGTCGTCGCGGAACGCTGCCGCGACGGGGTTTCCGTGCATGGTCCATGCCGACCTGTGCCGGTCGCCGGTGCGCCGACACGGCGACGCAACGCACGGTTTTCCCGCGAGTATATCGAGATGGCCGCGACGCACGCCGGACCGGCCGCGCAGCTTGCCTGCGATGAAACGACAGCCAGCGTACGCGAATGCTGCCGATCGATGAAATGAATATTCGTTATACCCGGTCATAGGCATGGCTCATGACTTGCACGTACCGGCGCCCCTGCGCAAGCAGCCCGGCGCAGCCGCCCGGATGGATTGCGTCGGCAGTCGATCATCGGGAGAACGGGCGTTGCGTTCCGCACGGACGAGAACGCAATCGGGAAGACGATCCGGCGTGGCATCGTGCAATCCGCCGGAAAACGCCGGACGAACGCCGGACGAACGCCGGCGGCAAGAAGGCGTCAAGCAGGCGGCGCCGGAGCGCCCGCCATCGGCGACCGTCAGAATCCGTCGCCCGACGGCGCGCGCACGAACGCGCAGAGCTGCGGCGAGTGCGTGTCGATCATCCGCTGAAACGGTGCACGGTGCCCGTACGCGATGCCCGACACGAGCAGCAGGCAAACCGCCGCGACGCGCGGCGAAAACGCGCGCTGCCGCGCGCCGTCGTAGCCGCGCAGGAACACCAGCGCGACCAGCGCGCCGAGCATCCAGCCGACGACGACTTCCGGCACGGTGTGCGAATGATCGAACACGCGCGCGACGGCCGTGACCGCGCCGATGGTCAGCCCGGCCGCGATACCGGGCGCCTTGCCCGGCCGGAACGCCTGCCACAGCATCGACAGCGCGACCGTCCACACGGACGTCGACAGCATCGTATGGCCGCTGATCACGCGGAAGTCGAATTGCGGCAGCTCGATGCCGCATCCGGCATAGAGGATTTTCGTGGCGCCGACGACGCCCATGCCGGCGGCCAGCAGCACACCCCAGCGGGCGGCGAGGCGCCAGTCGGTCAGCGCGAGCCATGCCGCGCAGGTCAGCGCGATCGGCAAGGTCAGCGCGGCATCGCCGATGTTGCTGATTTCACTCCACATAACGGACTTCGGGGACGATCGAAAGGCCGCAGTTTACCGCAAGCGCGCAGCGCACCTGTGTCAGCCTGTGACAGGCTGTATCAGCCCGCGACACCGGTAAGCAACAGCAGGTTCGTGCCGGTGATCACGACGAACAGCGCCCATGCGGCCACCTGCATCCCGCGGCCGATCGCATGTTCGCCCATCGTGCCGCGGTCGCTGACCGAGCGGATCAGCGGCCACATCGCGAACGGCAACTGCAGGCTCAGCAGCACCTGGCTCCATACGAGCAGTTGCCCGACCGAGCCGTCGCCGAGCCACAGCACGCCGATCAGTGCCGGCACGAGCGCGAGCCCGCGCGTGATCAGCCGGCGCTGGTAGCACGGAATCTTCGTATGCAGGAAACCGTCCATGATGACCTGGCCGGCGATCGTGCCGGTCAGCGTCGAGCTCTGCCCCGACGCGAGCAGCGCGATGCCGAACAACAGCGCGGCCGCGCCGCCCGCGATCGGCGTGATCAGCCGGTACGCCTGCTCGATGTCGGTCACGTTGTGCTGGCCGGTCGCGTGAAATGCCGCACCCGCGACGACGAGGATCGCCGCATTGACGAGCATCGCGACGAACAGCGACACGCAGGTATCGATGCGCACGAGTGCGAGCGTGTCGCGGATCACGCCGCGCGCGCCGCCGACGACGTGCCGCGTCTGCACGACCGACGAATGCAGGTACAGGTTGTGCGGCATGATCGTCGCGCCGACGATGCCGAGCGCGAGCACGATCGCGTCCTTGCGGTCGTGGCCGGGATCGCCCGGCACGAGCCCACCGACCACCGCATGCCAGTCGGGCGGCGTGATCGCCACCTGCGCGACGAAGCAGAACGCCATCGTCGCGATCAGCCCGAGCACGATCGCCTCGATCTGCCGGAACCCCTTGCCCTGCAGGCCGAGCACGATCACCGTGTCGAGCGCGGTCAGCACGACGCCCCACGCGAGCGGCACGCCGAGCAGCAGCTTGAACGCGAGCGCGCAGCCGAGCACTTCCGCGATGTCGCACGCGACGATCGACACTTCGGCGGTGATCCACTGCACGACGCGGCCGAAGCGCCCGTAGCGGTCATAGCTGGCTTGCGCGAGATCCTTGCCCGCGACGAGGCCGAGCCGCGCCGCGAGCATCTGCAGGAAGATCGCCGCGAGGCTCGAAAACGCGACGACCCACAGCAACGAATAGCCGAACTGCGAGCCGGCCTGGATATCGGTCGCCCAGTTGCCGGGATCCATGTAGCCGATCGCGACCAGCAGGCCGGGGCCGAAAAAGCGCCTGAGCTTGCGCCAGCGCGGCGCGGCGGCGTCGATCGTGATGCTGCCCTTTACTTCCGACGGGCAGAAAGGGGCGGTGGCGGTAGTGGGGAGGAAGGGCATGGAAACCGGGAATCGAGATCGCGACACGACGATTCTACGGGTATCCGGCCCGTTTTCCCGCGCTCGGCCGCGCACGCGTCGCAACCCGGCCCGTCGCCGTCGCAACATGCGGCGGCGGCCCCGTCGTCCGACCCGGGCGACGCCGTGCCGTGGGCGAGGATTTTTTCCCGCCCGGCGACGCGGAATTCGGTCGGCGACATCAACAGGCGCTGGCGAAACAGCTTCGCGAGCCGCTCGCCGCTGCCGAACCCGGTGCGCCGCGCGACCTTGTCGGCCGGCAGCGTCGTATGGATCAGCATGTGGCACGCACGTTCGAGCCGCACGTGCTGGACGAACTCGGTCGGCGTCACGCCGATTTCCTTCTTGAAGCGCCGCAGGAAATTGCGCTCGCTCATCGCGGCCGCCTGCGCGGCGTTCGCGATCGAGACGCGGTTCACGCTCTGCGCGCGCAGCCGCTGCGCGGACATCCGGATCGACGGGCTCGCGCTGAGTTCGCGGAACGCCCACATCGACTGCACATAGCGCTGCTCGACCGGCCGCATCATGTTGCTGGCGATCTCCTGCGCGGCGCTGTCGCCGAGGTCGGCGCGGAACATGTCGAGCGCGGCGGCAAACACGTCGGTTTCGCCGGCCCGCGATTCGATCGTCGTGGGGGCCCGGCGCCCTGCCCGGCCCGGCCGCACGTCGATCGACGACGGCCGCCGCGTGGCGGCGAGCGCGGGCAGATCCATCGCGTCGACGATCCAGCGCGCATGCCGGCGAATGTCGGTCAGGCGCCGTTGCAATGCGTCGTCCCAGTTGACGGCCACCAGGTCGCCATGAAGATGAAAGAACGCGAGCGCACGGCGGCTGTGTTCGTCGCCGAGCGGCTCGGCCGCGATTCTCACGCCGGACGACGACTGCAACAGTCCCCCGCTTTCGGATACGTACTTGAGCTGATAATCCGCGCCGTACCCATGCAGGCGATTCGCCAGGTTGAAGGCTTCGCCGAGACGCGCGGCCTGGGCCAACGAAAACCCCGTACTCAAATAGATAACGACCCACCGCTGATCTGCTGCATTCACTGGCCAAGCCCCCGACTTGTTCGACTTCTTCTAATACCGTCGAACTGTCAGGCTTATATTTGGTTTGAATGCGTGCGACAGTTGGTTTGAATGCGTGCGACAGGACGGCTATCCCGAAATATGAAGCGACGGCATCTTAGCCGAACGGGTAGTGCCTTTGGCGCCAAATGGCCGACGGGGACAGCATGATGGCGGATTACTACAGGCTGCCGTGCGCCGCCGGTATGCCGGCATGGAATTGCGTATGCGATGCGGCCGGCCATTGCGGCCGTCATGCGTCATGACGTGCGTGTTCGATGGCGTTGCGCAGCGGTCGAGCGGGCGCTCGCGTATCGGCGCGAACGGCGTCGACACGCATCGAACGCGTGCGATCGGCGCGTATGCCGACCCGCGCATCGGTTGTCTGCGCATCCTTTAGAATCGATCCGTTCTTCACCACGCCGCCCGCGCTCCGTGCCCGCCGATCACCGTCTCGACCTGAACCTGTTTCGCGTGCTCGACGCCGTCTACGTGCATGGCGGCATTGGCGCGGCCGCCCGCGCGCTGCATCTGACGCAACCGGCCGTCACGCATGCGCTCAACCGGCTGCGCGCGCATTTCGACGATCCGCTGTTCGTGCGCCAGGGCAATCGCGTCGTGCCGACCGAACGCACGCGGTCGATCATCGCGGACGTGCAGCGGCACCTGAAGGGCCTGCAAGGCACCGCGCGCGATCCGTCCGCCTTCGATCCCGCGACGCTCGACCTGAGCATCGCGGTCGGCATTCGCGACGTGCTCGAATCCATCGCATTGCCGCGCATCGTCGCCGCGTTCGCCGACGAAGCGCCGGGCTTGCGGCTCGTCAGCCGCCGCATCGCGGTGCCCGACATCGAACGCGAACTGGCGTCGGGCAACCTCGATCTCGTCGTCGATCGCCGCGTGCCGACCGGCCCGCGCATCGCCACCGAACACCTGCTCGACGATTCGCTCGTCGTCGCGATGAGCCGCGATCATCCGCTGGCGCGCGACCCGCTGCGACGCGGCGACTATTTCGCGGCGCAGCATATCGCCGTGTCGTCGCTCGGCGCGCCGCAATCGCTCGACGTCCTGCTCGGCAACGACGGGCGCTTGCGCGACATCCGGCTCACCTGCCAGCACTATTTCGCCGCCTGCCAGATCGCCGCGGCCGGCCATCTGCTCGTCACGCTGCCGCACACCTATGCGCGGCGCATGGCCGCGCTGCTGCCGATCGCCGTGCGGCCGCTGCCGCTGCGGCTCAAGCCGTTCCCGCTGCTCGCGTACTGGCACGAGTCGCGCGACACCGACCGCGCGCATCGGTGGGTGCGCGAACGCATCGCCGCGCTCGTGCGCAGCAGCGCCGGCAGCGCCGACACGTAGCGGCGCAGCACGCAAGCGCGCGACCGCGACGGTATGCTGGCGGCTGCGCGCCGCCACACGGCGCCCTCTTCCCTCATCCGCTACCGGAGACTTGCCATGTCCCTCATCCACGCCGCCGCCGTCCTCGATGCCGACGCGCCCGACTACGTCGTCCGGTTGCAGGCCGGCACGCATGCGCTGACCGGCGACGAAGCGCCGCGCGAAGGCGGCCAGGATCGCGGGCCGGCGCCGTACGAGTTCGTGCTGGCCGGGCTTGCGCAATGCACGGCCGCGACGCTGCGCATGTACATGCAGCGCAAGGCGTGGCCGGCCGTGCGCATCACGGTGCGCACCGAGCTGCATGCCGATCGCGAAGGCGTGCAGTACGTGCGCCGCGTCGTGACGCTCGACGGCCCGCTCGACGACGCGCAACGCCAGCGTCTCGCGGAAATCTGCGAGAAGACGCCGGTGACGCAATTCATCAAGCGCGGCACGCGGATTGACACGACGTTGAACTGACGCACGCGGCAGGCCGCACGGTCTGCCGCGTGAAACGGAACGGGCGGGCCGCGCATCCGGCGCGACCCGCCCGTTCGTCGATCCAGCCCGGCGCTTACAGTCCGAGCGCGGACAGGTCCAGCTTGCCGTCCTTCATCGGCGGGCACCAGAAATACGCGCCCGTCAGCGGCCGCGTGAAGCGGAACAGGCCGTCGACGATCCCGTCTTCCGCGCCGCTCATCCGGCGCATCTGCACGTCGAACGCGCGGAACGAGCAGCCGAACGCGACGAAATAGAGGCCCGCGCGGCGCGTGTCCGACCACGGCGACGAACGGCGCAGCATGAACGCCTCGGGCGCGAAGCTCTCTTGCGCGGTGCGCTTCACGTGCGCGAATTCGGGCGCGTCGTCGAGTTCCTCGTTGTCCGAACGGCGACGCCCGATGATGTGATCCATCTCACCCGACGGAATGCGCTCCATCCGGTCGAAATCGTGCACCCACTGCTGCACCGCGACGAAGCTCGAACCGTCGAGCCCCGCGCCCTGCCCCGTCACGATCGCCGCGGCGATCGCGTCGTCGCCTTCCGGGTTCTCGGTGCCGTCCTCGTAGCCTGACAGGTCGCGATCGTTCGAATAGCGGAAGCCGTCGACGGCCTCCTGCAGCGCGAACGCCGGCGCGAGCGCGCGTTCGATCGCCCGCGCGCGCAGCACGATCTCGCCGCGGTCGTCCGAGCGCAGCCAGACCCACACGTCGGCCGGCGTGGCCGGCAGCGTGCGGTCGTTCACCGCGAACGCCGGATAGTCGGTCAGGCCCGGCACCGGATGTCCGAGATAGGCAGCCAGCGTGTGCCCGAAGCCGACGACCGTGTCGCGTCCGTCGACGATCTCGCGCAGCGCGGCCAGCGCCGCGGCGATATTGCCGTCATTCGACATCGTGAAAGTGAGGTATCGCGCTGCCGTATCGATCGGAGCCAGGATGCCTTGCTGAACGTCGCTCATCGTTTCCTCGGGAATGGTTCGGAATGGATCCGGGTAGGCGCGCCTCGTCGCGCGCCGCGGACGCCGAAGTGTAATCGATGCGTCCGCCGCAACCCGTGCCCGCCATCGCGAAACGTACGCGAAAAGGGGCCAAAACCCTGAATACTAACCGTATCGACGCTGCAACGCCGCATTCGTCAGACGTTGCGGCGCGCGCGACACTCCTGATAAAATCGCCACACGTCTTTTCGGCGTCCTTTCAACCGTTCACTTCAGGGAGGTGCAGATGTTCCGAATGCCAGCAACCTTCCCGAACGTGGTCTCACGGCGCAGTTGATCCAGCCCGCCGTCCGCGCCGGCTCCCGAGTTTTCCGCTGACCCGTCAGCCGCGCTTTTCCCGACAGCCCGTTTCGTTCCGCCCGCGTGTTTCGCGCGGCCCGGCTGTTGCGTTTTCGACGTTCTCCGAACCGGAAAGTCCCGTCGCGCGACGCGCCGGGCAACGATACATGACCAGAAAAACCTCCCATCTGGGCGGCCATGCATTCCAGGCCGTCTTCGGCTTCACCCTCCGTTACTGGCGCAAGCAGCCGGTGCGCATCGCCGCGGTCGCGAGCCTCGCGCTGCTCGCCGCGCTCGCCGACGTCCTCACGCCGCTGTTCGCCGGCCGCCTCGTCGACGCGCTGTCGAGCGGCCTGACCGACCGTGCCGCCGCGTGGCATTCGGCCCTCGTCGCGTTCGGCACGCTCGCCGCGCTCGGCATCGGCGCGACGGTGCTGCGCCAGGGCGTCTACCTGAACATCATCACGCTCACGCTGAAGATGATGAGCGAGATCGCCGCCGCGTCGTTCCACCGCGTGCAGCGCTTCTCGACCGACTGGCACGCGAACAGCTTCGCGGGCTCGACCGTGCGCAAGATCACGCGCGGAATCTGGGCGCTCGACCTGCTCAACGACACCGTGCTGATCGCGCTGCTGCCGTCGGTCGCGATGCTGGTCGGCGCGACCGTGCTGCTCGGCACGCACTGGCCCGTGATGGGGCTCGTCGTCGGCGCGGGGTCGCTGCTGTACATCGCGGTGACGGTCGCGGTGTCGCTCGGCATCGTCGCGCCGGCCGCCCGGCTCGGCAACCTGTGGGACACGCGCATGGGCGGCGCGCTCGCCGATGCGGTGAGCTGCAACGCGGTGGTGAAGGCGTTCGGCGCGGAAGCGCGCGAGGAAGCGCGGCTCGCGCGCGTGATCGGCAAGTGGCGGCAGCGCACGCGCCGCACGTGGGTGCGCGGCACGTTCAACGGCGGGTTGCAGGGCGCGATGCTCGTCGCGATGCAGGCCGCGATGATCGGTGTCGCTCTGCGGCTGTGGATGAACGACGAGGCGAGCGTCGGCGACATCGCGTTCGCGCTGACGATGTTCTTCATGCTGCAGGGTTACCTGCGCGACGTCGGCATGCACATCCGCAACCTGCAGCGCTCGGTGAACGACATGGAAGAACTCGTCGCGCTCGAACGCCAGCCGCTCGGCATCGACGATCGGCCCGGCGCGCCGGCCATCCGGATCGGGCAAGGCGAGATCCGCTTCGAGCACGTGACGTTCCGCTACGGCAACCATCCGGTGCCGCTGTACGACGATTTCTCGATGCGGATCGCGCCAGGCGAACGCGTGGGCCTCGTCGGGCATTCGGGGTCGGGCAAGACGACGTTCATCAAGCTGATCCAGCGCCTGTACGACGTATCGGGCGGGCGCATCACGATCGACGGCCAGGACATCGCGCAGGTGCGGCAGGATTCGCTGCGCAGCCAGATCGCGATCGTCCAGCAGGAGCCCGTGCTGTTCCACCGCACGCTCGCGGAGAACATCGCATATGCGCGCCCCGATGCGAGCCGCGCCGAGATCGAGCGCGCCGCGCGCCTGGCCAGCGCGCACGACTTCATCGCCGCGCTGCCGGACGGCTATGACACGCTCGTCGGCGAACGCGGGATCAAGCTGTCGGGCGGCGAGCGCCAGCGCGTCGCGATCGCGCGCGCGTTCCTCGCGGATGCGCCGATCCTGATCCTCGACGAAGCGACGTCGAGCCTCGACAGCGAAAGCGAGCTGCTGATTCAGCAGGCGATGGAGCGGCTGATGGTCGGCCGCACGACGCTCGTCGTCGCTCACCGGCTGTCGACCGTGCGCGCGCTCGACCGGCTGCTGGTGCTCGATCGCGGCAAGGTGATCGAGGAAGGCAACCACGACGCGCTGATCCGCATCGACGGCGGCATCTATCGCCGGCTGTTCGAGCGGCAGGCGCTGGAGCTGGCGAAGGGGCTCGCCGATTCGCCGCGACGCACGGCGGATCGCGATGCCGGGCCGCTGGGAGAGCCGGCTGAGGTCTGATGCAAGCGCGTCGCGATCCGGCGCGGCGGCGCAGTCGCCGCCGCCGCGCCATGCGGCGGCAACCGGTTCCGGATCGAGGCCGTGCCATGCGCACGGCCTTTTTTTGTGTCCGCGGCGCCGGCTCAGCGGCGCCGGACAACCGCGCGCCACGGCGTGTCTGCCGCCGGGATCACTTATCATGTCGGCCAGGCAATTCGCGACGAAAGGCAGACCATGTTTACAGGCATTGTTCAGGGTGTTGGCACCATCAACGCCATCAAGGATCACGGCGAGCTGAGGACCTTCAGCATCGCATTCCCCGAGCGGTTCACCGACGATATCGAGATCGGCGCGAGCGTGTCGGTCGATGGCGTGTGCCTGACGGTGACGACCATCCATTCGCCGACGCTGATCGACTTCGACGTCATGCTGCCGAGCCTGAGAATCACCACGCTGGCCGAGCTCGCGACCGGCGCGCGGGTCAACGTCGAGCGCGCCGCGAAGGACGGTGCGGAGATCGGTGGACATCCGCTGTCCGGTCATGTCGATTTCACCGGGACCATCGTGCACGTCGCATCGTCCGAGCACAACCGGATGCTCCGCATCGGCGTACCTGCCGAGTTCAAGCGCTACGTGTTCGCGAAGGGCTACATCGCGATCAATGGCTGCAGCCTCACCGTGTCGGACGTCAATCGCGACGAAGGCTGGTTCGACGTCTGGCTGATTCCCGAAACGCGCCGCGCGACCACGTTCGATGCGAAGGGCGTCAACGACACGGTCAACATCGAGATCGAGCGCAGCACCCAGGTCGTCGTCGATACGATCCGTGAATCGGTCAAGGAAACGCTCGGCGAATTGAACGGCGTCGTCACCGCGCTGCTGGCGGAAAAAGGCATCGATATCGAGGAACTGCTGGCGCGCAATGTCGCGCGGCTGCCGAAGCAGTAAAAAGGCTGATCGACCGCGTGCCAGGTGATCCGGTGGATCATCGAGTAGCGGCCGCCGTCGGAAAACACGTCGATCCACGGTTCCGATGCCTCGAACGTCCAGAGGACGAATCCGCGGGTAGCTCGCAATCAAACCTTGGATTGCGAGCACCCAGGATGCAACGAATCCGCTTTCCCCGCCCACCTCACTCCGCCCCCACCCGCGCCCCCTTCCCCACCGCCACGCGCTGCGCGCGATAAATCCCCGCGGGGCCGGAGAACAGATACGCGACGACACAGGCGACGATCGCATAGACGCCGATATCCGCGCCGAACAATTCGATCGCCATGATCGTCGACGCGATCGGCGTGTTCGCCGCGCCCGCGAACACCGCGACGAAGCCGAGCCCCGCGAGCACCGGCACCGGCAGCGCCAGCACCTGGCCGAGCGCGTTGCCGAGCGTCGCGCCGATGTAGAACAGCGGCGTCACTTCGCCGCCCTTGAATCCCGACGCGAGCGTGACGACGGTGAACGCGAACTTGCCCGCGAAATCGTAAAGCGGCAGCGGGCCATGAAACGCGGCCTCGATCGTCGGGATGCCGAGGCCGAGATACTGCGGCACGTTCAGCACGGTCGCGGCCACGGCGACCAGCAGGCCGCCGAGCACCGGCTGCAACGGCGCATGGCGGATCGCGCGGCGAAACCACGCGGTCAGCGCATGCGTCGCAAACGCGAACAGCCTCCCGACCACGCCGAACGCGATGCCCGCGACGACCGTCGCGGCCAGCCTCGTCGCCGATACGGTCGGCACGAACGGAATCGCATAGGCGGTGTGATGGATGCCCCACGCACGGCACACGGCGTCCGCGACGATCGCCGACGCAACGCAGGCCAGCAGCGCGTCGTATCGCACGCGCCCGATCGCGAGCACCTCGAGCCCGAACACGGCGCCCGCGAGCGGCGTGCCGAATACCGACGCGAAGCCGGCCGCGATGCCGCCCATCAGCAGCACGCGGCGATGCTCGCGATCGAGACGAAACAGGTGCGTGATGCGATCGGCGAGCGCGCCGCCCATCTGCACGGCCGTGCCCTCGCGGCCGGCCGACCCGCCGAACAGGTGCGTAACGACGGTCGCGACGAGCACGAGCGGCGCCATCCGCTTCGGCACGAGCGCCTTCGGGTCGTGAATCTCGTCGATCAGCAGGTTGTTGCCGCGCGCGACCGACTGGCCGAAGCGATGGTAGATCCAGCCGGTGGCAAAACCGGCGGCCGGCAGCCCCCACAGCAGCCACGGATGCGCGACCCGCGTGCCGGTCGCCCAGTCGAGCGCGATCAGGAACACGGCGGATGCCGTACCGGCCAGCGCGCCGAGCAGCGCTGAAAGCGCGAGCCAGCGGCACACATAGCGCAGGGTCGCGAAAAGATCGGCAGAAGTGGTGAAAAACATGATTTCCAGATTCGACGGAACATCAAACCTGGGCGGCAGAATGCCGGATGGACGGCCTGCGACCTCCTGACGACCCAGGAACACGCAGGCATCATCAGCCGGGCAAACCGGCGGTTGAGGGCCGCACCGCGCGCGCCACGCGCCGCGAACGACCGCAGGGAGGCATGCCATCTCCGCAGGCTGCGATTGTACGCGACGCCGCGCCACGCACGCAATGCAGACGCCGGCGCGCCGCGAAACGACGGCGCGTGGCCGGTGCGCCGTCAGTCGCGCGGCGCGAGCGCGATCCGCGCGATCAACTGCGGCGCGATCTGTTCGAGCGGCAGGATCGCCGACGCCGCGCCGATCGCCGCAGCCGCCTTCGGCATCCCGTACACGGCGCTGGTCGCTTCGTCCTGCGCGATCGTATAGCAGCCCTTCGCGCGCATCGCCTTCAGGCCGAGCGCGCCGTCGCGTCCCATGCCCGTCAGCAGCACGCCCAGCGCATCGCCCTGCCAGCCGTCCGCGACACTGTTGAAAAACACGTCGATCGACGGCCGGTACGGCGTTTCGGCCGGATGCCGCGTATAGCCGAGCACGCCGCGCGGCGACAGCATCAGATGGTCGTTGGTCGCCGCGAGCAGCACCTCGCCCGCTTCCGGCACACTGCCCTGTCGTGCGACGCGCACCGGCAGCCGCGTATAGCCGTCGAGCCATTCGGCCATGCCGTACGCGAATGCCTGGTCGACGTGCTGGACGATCACGATCGCGGCCGGAAAGTCGGCCGGCAGCGCGCGCAGCAGCGCGGTGAGCGCGGTCGGCCCGCCCGCCGACGCACCGATCGCGACGAGCGTCGGCTGTCCGCGCGCGGGCGCCGGCCCCGGCGGCACGAGCGCCGCGGTGCGGCTTTCGAGCAGCCGGCCGATCTGGTCGATCTTCGCGAGCAGCGCCTGCGGCGACGCATCGGTCGACAGCCCGAGCGCGAGCGTCGGCGTATCGACCGCGTCGAGCGCGCCCGCGCCCATCGCCTCGTACACCGACGACGTGTTCGCGCTGACGCTCGCCGTCACGATCAGGATCGCGCACGGCGCGCGCGCCATGATCCGGCGCGTCGCGGCGACGCCGTCTACCTTCGGCATCACGAGATCCATCAGGACGACGTCGGGCGGATGCGCGACGCAGAAATCCACGGCCTCGTCGCCATCGGTCGCCACCCACAGCACGCGATGGTCCGCGCGCAGCGCGATCACGCGGCGCAGCGCCTCCACGGCCAGCGGCAGATCGTTGACGATGCCGATGTTCATCGGTGCGCGTCCCCGATCAGGTCGTGCACGGCATCGAGCAGCGCCTCGTCGTGGAAGCTGCTCTTCGCGAGATAGTAATCGGCGCCGGCATCGAGCCCGCGCCGGCGATCCTCGTCGCGATCCTTGTACGACACGATCATCACCGGCACGCGCTTGAGCATCGGGTCGCTCTTGATCAGCGTGACGAGTTCGATGCCGTCCATGCGCGGCATGTCGACGTCGGTCACGACGAGATCGAACGCATCGCTGCGCACCGCGTTCCACCCCTCCATCCCGTCGACCGCCACCGTCACGTCGTAGCCGCGCTTTTCCAGGAGCTTGCGTTCGAGCTCGCGCACCGTCAGCGAATCGTCGACGACGAGCACGCGGCGACGCCGGTCGGCGAGCGCGAGTTGCGGATCGCGCGTGAGCCGCGCGAGCTGGCCGCCGCGCACGAGCTTGTCGACCGAGCGGATCAGGTCCTCGACGTCGACGATCAGCACCGGGTCGCCGTTCTCGAGCAATGCGCCGGCCGCGATGTTCTGGATCTTGTTCAGGCGGCTGTCGAGCGGCTGCACCACGAGCATCCGTTCGCCGAGGAAGCGGTCGACCGCGACGCCGTACAGCTCGGGTTCGCCGCCGACGACCACCACCGCGGTGGTGGCGCGCGCGACATCGGGCTCGCCCGCGTCGAGCAACTGGTGCGCGGCGACGAGGCCCGCGCGCCGGCCGTCGAACGGAAAATGCGGCTGCCCTTCGAGCACGTCGATGTCGTCGTGCGCGAGTTCGAGCGTGCGTCGCACATGCGCGAGCGGGAACGCATACGGCTCGCCGCCGACCTCGACGAGCAGGCTGCGGATCACCGACAGCGTGAGCGGCAACTGCAGCACGAAGCGCATGCCGGCCCCCGGCTCGTTGAAGATCCGCACCGCGCCGCGCACGCCGCGCACCATCTCCTGCACCGCGTCGAGGCCGACGCCGCGCCCCGACACGTCGGTCACCGCATCGCGCATCGAGAAGCCCGGCAGCAGCAGGAATTCGAGCAGTTCGGGATCGGACAACCGCGCGGCCGTCTCGTCGTCGGTCAGGCGCTGGCGCACGACGGCCGCGCGCAGCGCATCCATGTCGACGCCCGGCCCGTCGTCGATCACGCTGACGAGCAGCGAGCCGGCGCTGTGGCGCGCCTCGAGCGTGACGCTCGCCTCGGCCGGCTTGCCGCGCGCCTGGCGCGCGTCGGGCGAATCGACGCCGTGGTCGATCGCGTTGCGCAACAGGTGGCCGAGCGGCGCGTCGAGCAGGTCGAGGATGTCGCGATCGACCTGCGTGCCTTCACCGACGATCGAGAAACGCACCTGCTTGCCGAGCGAGCGCGCGAGATCGCGGACGATGCGCGGATACGCGCGCGTCGCGTCGCCGAACGGCCGCATCCGGCATTGCAGCGCCTCGTCGTACAGTTGCTCGGCGATATGCGTGCTGCGCCGCTCGAAGCGGTCGAATTCGTCCATGCGCTCGGCGAGCGAGCGCTGCAGGTCGTTGAGCATGTGCCGCACTTCGTTCATCGACGCGAGCATGCCGGCGTCGAGATCGTCGGCGTACTGCTCGTACATCAGGTCGAGCGAACGGGCCGCGTCGCGCTGCGCGCGCTTCACGCGCAGCATCGATTCGGCGAACGGCTTGAGCCAGCGCGATTCGACCAGCGATTCGCCGGACAGGCTCAACAGCCGGTTCAGCGTATCGGCGCGCACGCGGCGCATCGCACCGGCGCCCGCCACGCGGCCGGCCTGGACCGGATCGGGCGCCGTGCCCGACACGGCGAGCGGCGGCACCGCGGCACTTGCCCCGACCGGCTCGTTCGCGGCGCCGTCGTGTTCGCGATACGGCACCAACGACGGCGGCACCGGCGGCGGCACGGCGGCCGGCGCCTGCATCGTCTGCGCGCCGTCGGCGCCTGTCAGCGCCGCCGCGAACCCGTCGATCTCGGTCTGGGACACGGGCTGCCCCTGCGGATCGCCGACGCGCACCAGCAAATCGACACCGGCCAGCAGCACGTCGACGTGCGTGGCCGTCAGCGCGATCGTGCCGGCCTGCGCGGCGACGAAGCATTCCTCCATCCGCCCGGCGATCTCGACGCCGAGCGGCACGCCGACGATGCGCGCGGCGCCCTTCAGCGAATGCGCGGCGCGCATGCACGCTTCGAGCGCGACGGAATCGGGCTCGCCCGATTCGAGCGCGAGCAGCCGCTCCGACAGCGCCTGGGTCTGCGTGCGCGTCTCCTCGCGATACAGCTCGAGCAGCGACAGGTGGCTCAGGTCGTCATCGCCGCTCATCGCATGCTCCGTGTCACGGCGTCGAACAGACGATCGTCGTCGAGCAGCCCCACCGACTTGCCGCGCCACGACAGCACGCCGCGCGACAGGCCGGCGCTCGCGCGCCCGACCGTGGCAGGCACCGGCACCCAGTCGGAGGCGCCGAAGCGCAGCACGCCCTCGACTTCGTCGACCGGAAACACGACCGGTTCGCCCTGGTGCGCGGCCACCAGCAGCCGCGTGAAACGGCCGTCGCCGCCACTGCCGCTGCCGGTCTTGCCGGCATCGAGGCCGAGCAGCGCACCGATCGAGATCGCGATGCGCAGCGTGCCGCGGATGTTGACCACCCCGCGCACGGCCGAATGGCGGCGATGCGGCAGGGAATGGATCGGGCGCGTGCCGGCGATCTCGCGCAGCACGCCGATCGGCAGCGCGAGCCATTCGTCGGCCACCCGGAACGCGAGCGCCGCATGGCGCGTATCGCCGTCGTCGTCGCGCGCATGCGCGGTGCCGAACGCGCTCATCCGGCGCGTGACGTCCGTCATCTCGGCGACGTCGAGCGGACGCTCGAGCAGCTTCGCCGCGTGACTGGCGTAGACCGGGCAGTTCAGGCAGCGCAGGCAGTCGTTCAGCCGCTCGCACGAGCGGTCGCCGCGCGTGCCGATCCGGTTCCAGCAATCGTCGACGTCGAGCGTCGCGTCGTCAGTGGCAGCGGCGGCGCGGTTCATGAATTCCTCTGGTCATCGCGGTGTCGGTCCCATTCCCGTCGTCGTGTCAGCCGGCCGAACGCCGGGCGCGTTCGAGCAGCCATTGCGCGCCCGCACGATCGCCGCCGACGTCGAGCAGCGTCGCAAGATGCGTCAGCGCCTCGTGATGCGTGGGGCGCAGGTACAGCGCCTTCCGGTAGAAGTCGCTCGCCTCCGCGGCGCGCCCGCGCGCATCCGCGATCAGTCCGTTCAGGTAGAACGCGTCGGCATGCGGGCCGACGCGCGCCGAGAACTGCGCGAGCACGCGCTCGGCCTCGTCGAACGCACCCGCGTTCGCCAGGGCCTGTGCATCCTCCAGCGTCGGCGCGTCCTCCCGCGTCGGCGCGTCGTCGATCGTCGGCGCGATGCCGTCGTAGGCCGGCGCGGCCGCCACGGCGGTTGCCACGGCAAGCTCGGCCCGTGCGTCGATTGCGGCCGTCGGCACGGCCGGCGCCGCCGCGAACGGCTGACGCACGTCGCCAAGCCAGGCGGGCGGCTCGACGGCCGCCACCGGCTGCAGCGCGGCGAGCGATGCGACCGTGACGCGCTCCGCGCGCCGGTACGGCACCGCCGCGGACAGCGACGCTGCCGGCCGGGCCGCGCATGCATCGGCCGCCGCCGCGCCGGCCGACTCGCGATGAAACGCGAACGCCAGCGGCACGCGCGCCGAGCGCATCCCGTGCCGCATCGCGACGCCCGTCTCCGCCGGCCCGACGAACAGCATGCCGTCGTCGGCGAGACGCGCGTCGAGCGAGCGGATCACGCGATCCTGCGCGTCGCGGTCGAAATAGATCAGCACGTTGCGGCAGAACACGAAGTCGTAGCGAATGCCGTTGTCGGCAACCGGTTCGACGAGGTTCGCGTGACTGAACTGCACGCACGCGCGCACGCGCTCGTCGAGCAGCCAGCCGTCGCGGGTCGGCGTGAAATACCGCGTACGAAACTCCGTCGCCGTCCCGCGAAACGCATTGCGTCCGTAACAGCCGAGCCGCGCCTGCTCGATCGCGCGCGCGCTCAGGTCGATCGCGTCGATCGCGAAGCTGGACGGCTCGAGCCCCGCATCCAGCAACGCCATCGCCGCCGAATACGGCTCCTCGCCCGTCGAGCACGGCGCGCTCAGCACGCGGATCACGCGGCCCGGCATCGCGGCGAGCCGTTCGGCGGCCTGCCGCGCGAGCGTGGCGAAGGCTTCGCGGTCGCGGAAGAACCACGTCTCCGGGACGACGAACAGCTCGATCAGCGCGCGCCGTTCGTCAGCCGACGCGTTGAGGTGCTGCCAGTACGCGTCGAGCGCTTCCGGCGTCACGGTCGGCCGCGCCGCCGACGGCACGCGTTCGCCGTCCGCCTGCAACGCATGCACGCGATCCGTCAGCGCCCGCATCAGGAAATCGTTGCCGAGCGAATCGGGGTCGATGCCGGTCTCGCGCAGCAGCCAGCCGCGAAATCGCGATTCGGACGCGTTCATGCGGATTCCTCCCCGTGGCCCGACAGGCCGTCGAACAGATACAGGCGGGCAACGTCGTCGATCAGGTCGGACACGGAGATCTGCTGCACGACGCCGTCGGGCGTGTTCGCGACCTGCCCGAGCCAGCGCGTGCGCGCGGTCGAGACACCGCTGGCGCGGAACGCCGCGCGGTCGATCCGCATCGTCTGCGTCGCACGCTCGACGATCAGGCCGATCGTGCGCTCGCCATCGGCGTGACCGGCGCGATGGCGGACCATCACGAGCCGCGTCGAGCGCAGCGCCTGCGCGCGCCGCCCGAGCGCCAGCATCGGCACGTCGATCACCGGCACCGGCTGGCCGCCGCGCATCAGCAGCCCGGCGATCCAGTCGGGCGCGCCGGGCACCGCCTTCGTGACGGCGAGCGGCAGCACCTCTTCGATGCCGGCCGCGTCGAGCGCATAACGCTCGCCGTCGAGCTCGAACATCAGGAACAGCGCATGGGCGCCGTGCTGCGGATCGGCGCGCGTCACGCGTCGACCTTGAAGCGCGACACGCTGGTGCGCAACTGGTTCGCGACGAGCGTCAGGTCGTCGATCGCCTGCGACGACTGGCGCAGCGACTCGGCCGTCTGCTGCGCGGCCTCCGACAGTTGCGACAGCGCCTGCGTGATCTGCTCGGCGCCGTTCGCCTGCGTCTGCATCCCTTCGTTGACCATCTGGAAGCGCGGCGCGAGCGTCTGCACCTCGGCGATGATCTGCGACAGCTGCCCGCCGACCTGCTGCACGTCGAGCATCCCGCGGCGCACTTCCTCGGAGAACTTGTCCATCCCCATCACGCCCGCCGACACCGCCGACTGGATCTCCTTCACCGTCTGCTCGATGTCGTAGGTCGCCACCGCCGTCTGGTCGGCCAGGCGGCGGATCTCGGTTGCGACGACCGCGAAGCCGCGGCCGTATTCGCCGGCCTTCTCGGCCTCGATCGCCGCGTTCAGCGACAGCAGGTTGGTCTGGTCGGCCACCTTGGTGATCGTCGCGACCACCTGGTTGATGTTCAGCGCCTTCTCGTTGAGGATCGCGAGCTTCGCGTTCACCGAGCCGGCCGCGTCCATCACGCTGCGCATCGTCTCGCCCATCCGCGTGAGCCCGCTCTGGCTCACGCCCGCGAGCGTCGCCGACTGCTCGGCCACGCCGGCCACCTCGTTCATCGTGCGCAGCAGGTCGCGCGACGTCGCGAAGATCTCGCGCGAGGTCGCGCCGATCTCGGTGGTCGTCGCCGCGGTCTCGTTCGCGGTGGCCTGCTGCTCGCGCGACGTCGCGGCGATCTCGGCCACCGACGTCGTCACCTGCATCGACGACTGCTGCGCGCGCGCGACCAGCTCGGTCAACTCGTCGGCCATCCGGTTGAAGCCCGTCTCGAGCGTGCCGAATTCGTCGCGACGGCGCAGGTCGAGGCGACGCGTCAGGTTGCCGGTGCGCATCACGTCGTGCACTTCGACGAGCCGCGCCATCGGTACGGTGACCGAACGGTACAGCACGTAGCCGAGCCCGAGCGCGGACAGCAGCACGAACGCCAGCGCGGTCGCGAGCACGATCTCGGTATCCTGCACCGATTCGCGGATCAGCTTCGCGGATTGCTCGGCGAACTTGCGGTTCTCCTGCACCAGCACGTTCGCGTTGCGCACGACCTCGGTCCACGCGGGCTGCACCTTCGCGTAGGCGGCGACCGCTTCGTCTCGCGACGCGCGGCTCTTCCGTACCGCTTCGTTCAGCAGCGGCACGTAGTGATCGTAGGCGCCGCGGAACGCCGCGAAGCGCTGCCGGTCGTCGTCGCGGAACGTCGTGTTCTGGTAGTCCACCGACAGCGATTCGATGTCCTTCAGCACGTCGGGAATCCTGGCGAGATCGCGCTGCACGGCTTCGGGTTCGGTATCGACGAAGGTCGCCTGCTGCAGCAGCGTGAACGATTCGTTGACCGAGCCGCGCAGCGTCGACGCGAGGTAGACGCCGGGCAGCGAGTCGCGCTCGATGCTGACGGCTTCGGCGTTGATCGCGCGCAGTCGCTCGTACGACACGCCGGCTGTCACCAGCATCAGCACGAACAGCACGCCGAAGCTGAGCAGGATGCGATTGCCGAGCGTCAGCCGGGCAGCGCCGATCGTCGGATGCAGGCTTTCATTGGTCGTGCGGGGCGTCACGGTGGCCATGTTCGTTATGGGCTTTCTAAATTCAGCGTTGAAAAAATCCGCGCCCGCCTGCGCGCCGGGTGGCGCGCCACGAGCGCATCGGGGTCTCGCGGGCGGCGCGGCGCCGGCAGGCCGCGCCGCGAAATCACCGCTCCGCTTGCGCCGGCAGCCGAAGCGCGACCATGAAGCCGCGCGCCGTATTGCGCATCAGGATCTGGCCGCGATGCCGCGCCGCCGTCGCGCGGACGAACGCGAGGCCGAGGCCGAAACCGCTGCGCGCCGCGCCGTGCGCGGATTCGAGCTGCACGAACGACTCGGTCGCGGCCGTGCGCTGTTCCGGCGCGATGCCGGCGCCGGCATCCTCGACGCCGATCAGCCAGGCGCCGTCGTCGCCGCTCAGCGTGCAATGTACGTCCATCCCGGCCGGGCCGTACTTCAGCCCGTTGTCGATCAGGTTCGCAACCGCGCGCGTCAGCATCATGCGGTCGCCCATCGTCACGCACTCGGTATCGGGCACGTGCGCGATCACCCGGCAGCCGAGCCCGGCCGCCTTCTCCCACAGCTGGTCGACGGCGTCGAGCACGATCTCGTTGAGACTCACGACCTCGGGCGCGCGGCGCTCGGACTGCGCGCGGGTGAGGTGGATGAAGCCGTCGGCGAGCGCGAGCGCGCGCCGCGCGTGGCCGGCGATGCGCTCCATGATCGCCGGCATGTCGCCGTGTTCGGCCCGGTAGACGTCGAGCAGCGCGAGGATCGACGTCTGCGGCGAGCGCATGTCGTGCGACAGGAAATCGAGCGCCTCGTCACGCTGCCGCGACATCAGGTACGAATTCGAGTGATAGCGGATGCGCGCGGTCAGCTCCATCGCGTCGGGAAGCTTCACCAGATAGTCGTTCGCGCCGGCGATGAACGCCTCGCGCTTGACGATCGGCTCCTCCTTCGCGGACAGCACGATGATCGGCACGCGTGCGGTGCCGGCGTCCGCGCGCCACGCGCGCACGAGATCGAGGCCGTCGATCTCCGGCATCACGAGATCCTGCAGGATGACCGTCGGCTTCACGTCGCGCGCGACCGCCATCGCCCGATGTGCGTCGGTGCACACGTGCAGGTCGATGTCGTGCTCGCTGCGCAACGCGCGACGGATCACCTCGCCGACGAACGGCTGGTCGTCGACGAGGAGGACCGATAACCCCGATTCGAGGCAATCCGAGGCATTATCACTGCTCGATTCTTTCATAAATACAGTTTCAAACGCCGAATCTCCAATCGATTCTTTCATAGGAGTTGTTTATCCGACTTGGACACTATCTTATATTGGCAGTTGTAAAACCCGCCTGATTTCGCCGATTTGGCCTGTCGGCACTGCCTTGCAGGGCTTCGGACGCCGCTTGTTTCCCCGTCGACGACCGTATTACCTCTGCATTCTTTCTCTCAATAAACATAACCGGCTGATTCTAAATGAAATTAGAACACAGCATCTATCTCCTTCCGGTTTAGTTTTGCCAAATATGCAGAAAGAGACGGAAACAGATAAATCAGATCATTTCCGGATTCGAAAGACGATAACGTTTGCGTGACCGCCACGACGAGGTTTGCATGCGCTGCAAGGCTCGGAGTCGGTCATATTGAGGGCCGGATTCGGGTGCACCGAATCGGCGGACGGGAGGGAAAAATCGCGCGACGGGTGGCTCGACCCGCGCGTTTCGGGGCCGGCACAACGCCGACTCGTGCGATGCGTGAGCTGGCCGCCCTAGCCGCGCGCGTGCTGCGCGGACACTTCCTGCAGGTCGAGATCGCGTTCGAGCGTGTGCAGCATCTCGTCGTGGATGCGCCCGGATCGGTGCAGGCGCAACAGTTCGGCGCGCCCGGCCCGGATCGCGGCCAGCACCACGTCGTAGTGCGCGGCGCGCACTTCCGCCGGATACGCGGGCTCGTTCTTCGTGCGTTCGGTCAGCTCGGCGCGATACGTGTATTGCTCGAGCAGGCGCGGATGGATCACGACCCCGTTCTCGTCGCGCACGAGCGGCTGGATCGCCGCGAGTTGCGCGGCCTCGACGTACGCCCACGTCTGCGGCTCGCTCAGGTGGTGCGCGGCACGCTCGTCGCGCTGCGGCATGCGCAGCAGCCGGATCAGCGGCCCGATCGTCGTGCCCTGCAGCAGCACGGTGACGAGAATCACCGCGAACGATGCGACCAGGATCACGTCGCGGCCGGGCAGCGCCTCGGGCAGCGACAACGCGATCGCCAGCGTCACCACGCCGCGCATGCCGGCCCAGCTCATGACCGTCGCGGCCTTCCAGTCGGGCGCCGGCCCGCGCCGTGCGAGGCCGCGCACCGGCCACTTCAGCGCCTCGACCGCATAGATCCACACGAAGCGCGACACGATCACCGCCGCCAGCACCGCGAGCACGGGCGGCACCATCGTGCCGAGCACCTGCTCGAAGCCGCCGAGCCGATGGATCGCGCCGCGCAGCGACAGCCCGATCAGCACGAACACCATCGCCTCGAGCAGGAACACGATGACCTGCCAGAACGCGGTGCCGCGCGTGCGCACGGCCGCCGAGAACACCTCGTGCTGATGCCAGCCGACGATCATGCCGGCCGTCACCGTCGCGATCACGCCCGACACCTCGACCATTTCGCCCGCGATGTACGCGATCCATCCGGCAATCACCGCGACGGTGATCACGAGGTAGTCGTCATCGAGCAGCTTCAGGAACCACACGACGAGCTTGCCGATCACGAAGCCGACCACCACGCCGCCGAGCCCGAGCTCCGCGAAGCGCACGACCGCGTGCTCGAGGCTGAACGCGCCGGTGAGCGCGGCCGCGACCGCGAAGCGGAACAGCACGAGGCCGGCCGCGTCGTTCAGCAGGCTTTCGCCTTCGAGCAGCACCATCAGCCGGCGCGGCAGCGCGACGCGTTCGAGCACGGCCTTCGCGGCGACCGCGTCGGGCGGCGACACGATCGCGCCGAGCGCGAAGCACGCGGCCCACGGCAGCGCCGGCACCACCCAGTGCACGGCGAAGCCGACCGCGAACGTCGTGAACACGACCGCGCCGATCGCCAGCATCAGAATGCCGCCGACGTTGCACTTGAATTCTTCCCACACGGAGAAGTACGCACCGTCCATCAACAGCGGCGGCAGGAACACCAGCAGCACCAGTTCCGGATCGAGGTTGATCGGCGGCAGACCGGGGATGAACGCGATGCCGATGCCGCCGATCAGCAGCGCGGCCGCGGGCGGCAGCCGCAGCCGCTTGGCGATGCATTCGAGCGCGACGATCGCGAGGAATGACAACAGAACCAGCTTGAATGCCGAGACGGGGGACATGAATCGACCTCGTGAAGAATGAATTCGCGCGTTCCGGCGTCGTACCCCGGTCGGCAGTTTCGCGCGATTACATCACGAGGCGACGCCCGTAGTCGAGCCTGTTTCCGGCGAACGCGCAGGGTACGCGGACGACACGCGCGGCGCCGTGCCGCCCCGCGCGCCGCCATGAAAAACGGCACGCGGGCCGGCCCGATCGCCCGCCCGCGTGCCGTCGCGGCGCCGCGCCGCCTGCCGCGCGTTACCGACGCCGCACCACCATCAGCCGCGGCTCGGTCATGTCTTCGATCGCGTAGCGGACGCCTTCGCGGCCGAGGCCCGAATCCTTCACGCCGCCGTACGGCATGTTGTCGACGCGGAACGACGGCACGTCGTTGATCACGACGCCGCCGACCTCCAGTTCGTCCCACGCGCGCTGCGCATGCGTGAGCGAATCGGTGAACACGCCGGCCTGCAGCCCGAAGTCGCTGTCGTTCACGCGTGCCAGCGCGTCGTCGAAGCGGTCGAACTTCTCGAGGATCGCGACCGGGCCGAACGCCTCCTTCCGGTACAGGTCCTGCTCGCGGCCGACGTTTTCCAGCAGCGTCGCCTCGAACATCGCGCCGTCGACCTTGCCGCCCGCGACGATCTTCGCCCCCGCCGCGACGGCCGCGTCCATCCAGCCCGACAGCCGGCGCGACTCGGATTCGGAGATCATCGGGCCGACGAACGTCGACGGATCCTTCGGATCGCCCATCTTCAGCGAACGCGTCTTCGCGATCAGCTTCTCGCGCAACGCGTCGTAAAGGTCGGCATGCACGAGGATCCGCTGCACGCCGATGCAGCTCTGGCCCGACTGGTAGTACGCGCCGAACGCGAGCCGCTCGACCACGTAGTCGAGCCGCTCGCGCTGGTCGGCATCGACGATCGCGGCCGCGTTGCCGCCGAGCTCCAGCACGACTTTCTTCTTGCCGGCCTTCTCCTTCAGCGCCCAGCCGACGGCAGGCGAACCGGTGAACGACAGCAGCTTGAAGCGCTCGTCGGTCGTGAACAGGTCGGCGCCGTCGCGATGCGCGGGCAGCACCGAGAACGCGCCCTTCGGCAGGTCGGTTTCCGCGAGCACCTCGCCGATGATCAGCGCGCCGATCGGCGTGCGGCTCGCCGGCTTCAGCACGAACGGACAGCCGGCCGCGAGCGCGGGCGCGACCTTGTGCGCGGCGAGGTTCAACGGGAAGTTGAACGGCGAGATGAACGAGCACGGGCCGATCGGCACGCGCTTCGTGTAGCCCGTATAGCCCTGCGCACGCGCGGAGATCTCGAGGTTGACGATCTCGCCGTCGATGCGCACCGATTCCTCGGACGCGACGCGGAACGTATCGATCAGCCGCGTGACTTCGCCCTTCGAATCGTTGATCGGCTTGCCGGCCTCGATGCACAGCGCCTCGGCCAGCTCGTCGAAACGTTCGCGAAACCGCGCGACGCAATGATCGAGCACGGCCTGCCGCCGGTAGGCGGGCATCTCGCGCATCGGCTTCGTGGCGTCGACGGCCGCGGCGATCGCCGCATCGATCGCCTTCGCGTCGGCCAGCGCGACGCGCGTGGCGACCTTGCCGCTGAACTTGTCGGTCACCTCCAGATCGGTGTTCGCGTAGACGGCTTCGTTGGCGAGGTAGTACGGATACGTTTCCTTCAACATGGAACGACTCCTTCCTGTGAACGGGGCATTCAGAGTTGCGCCGACAGGCGCTTGATCTCGCGGTTCAGCACGCGCTCGTTGTCGGAGTAGTCGATCGGCACGTCGATCACGTGCACGCCCGGCGACGAGAAGCACTCGCGCAGCAACGGCTCGAGATCGTCGGCCGACTCGACGCGATGCCCGTGCGCGCCGTAGCTCTGCGCGTACGACACGAAGTCGGGATTCTTCAGCGTCATCGCGAAATCGGGGAAATTCATGTTCTCCTGCTTCCAGCGGATCATCCCGAACGCATCGTCGCGCAGGATCATCACGACGATGTCGAGCTTCAGCCGCACGGCCGTTTCGAGCTCCTGCGAATTCATCATGAAGCCGCCGTCGCCGCACACGGCGATCACCTTGCGCTGCGGATGCACGATCTTCGTCGCGATCGCCGACGGCAGGCCCGCGCCCATCGACGCGAGCGCGTTGTCGAGCAGCAGCGAATTCGGCTCGTGCGCACGCCAGTAACGCGCGAACCAGATCTTGTACATCCCGTTGTCGAGGCAGACGATGCCGTCGAGCGGCAGCGCGTTGTACAGGTCGTTCACGATCCGCACCGGATACATCGGAAAGCGCGGATCGTGCTGGCCCTTTTCCAGATGCGCGTCGAAATGCGTCTTGATCATCGCGAAGCGCTCGAAATCCCAATGCGGCTGCGGCCTCACCGCTTCCTTCATCTGCCACACCGCGTTCGCGATGTCGCCGACCACCTCGATCTGCGGAAAATAGACGGGGTCGACCTGCGCGCCGAGGAAGTTCACGTGGATCACGGTCTTGTCGTCGGTGCGCATGAAGAACGGCGGCTTCTCGATCACGTCGTGGCCGACGTTGATGATGCAATCCGCATGCTCGATCGCGCGATGCACGAAGTCGCCGTCGGACAGCGTCGCGTTGCCGAGCCACAGCGGGTGCGTCTCGTCGATCACGCCCTTGCCCATCTGCGTCGTGAAGAACGGGATGCCCGTCTTGTCGACGAATTCGAGCAGCATCTTGCAGGTGGTCTTGCGGTTGCCGCCCGCGCCGATCATCAGCAGCGGATGGCGCGCGGCCTGGATCGCGTCGACCGCGTGCGCGACCGCCTTCTCCTCCGCCACCGGCCGCCGGCTGTAGCTGCGCGGAATCGGCTTGCCGTCGCCCTCTTCGTGCGCGATGTCTTCGGGCAGCTCGAGGTGCGCGGCGCCCGGGCGCTCTTCCTCCGCGCGGCGGAACGCTTCGCGCACGGCCGACGGAATGTTGCCGATCGACACGATTTGCCGCGTGAACTTCGTGAGCGGCTGCATCATGTCGACCACGTCGACGATCTGGAAATGGCCCTGCTTGCTGGACTTGATCGGCTTCTGCCCGGTGATCATCAGCATCGGCATCCCGCCGAGCTGCGCATACGCGGCAGCCGTCACGAAGTTCGTCGCGCCCGGCCCGAGCGTCGCGAGACACACGCCGGTGCGGCCCGTGAGGCGGCCGTAGGTGGCGGCCATGAACCCGGCGGCTTGCTCGTGCCTGGTCAGCACGAGCTTGATCTTCGATCGCCGCAGCGATTCGAGCAGATCGAGGTTTTCTTCGCCTGGAATGCCGAACACGTACTCGACGCCTTCGGCTTCCAGCGCCTTCACGAACAGATCCGATGCTTTCATGGGGACTCTCGGTTATGCCGCCTGCCCGGCCTACGGACACGCGGCGTTCAGGACGCGCGCCGGCCTACGGCACGCGGACGCCTTACCTACTGGACACTGACCACGGCACTGCTCGCCGCGCAAGACGCAATACCAGATGCGTGCTGCGCGGCGGCGCCTCCGGATGCCGGAGGACGAACGGACCCGCCCGCGCGCGGCAAGCACGCACGGGCGGCAAAGACGTTTTCGATTGTAGACGGATTCGCGAAATTCCGGCTTCGGCCGGATGGCCGGCTCCGGCAGCGGAAAGATCGGCCGGACGGCCGGGAAACGTCCGGCGATGCCCCCGGCCGGGCTGTAATGGCAACGATGTTCAATTCGACAGACATGTGAACCATGGTTGACACATTGCCATTCATGCCCTACAGTTGCCCGGCATTCAGCATCCGGACCACCGACGCCTTCGACGCCTGGTTTGCCGGCCTTCCCGATCGCATCGCCAAGCGCCGCATCCAGGCGCGCATCGACCGCCTGTCGATGGGCAATCCCGGCGACTGGAAATCCGCCGGCGCGCCCGTCGTCGAAATGCGCATCGATCATGGGCCCGGCTACCGCGTCTACTACGTCCGGCGCGCGACGATCCGGGTCATCCTGCTTGGCGGCGGCGATAAATCGACGCAACAGGCCGACATACGCGCCGCGCACGCAATGCTCGCGCACCTCGACATGGAGTGATCGATGGACAAGATCAAGACGCGGCCATGGGATTCGGCCGAACACCTGAAAACCGAAGACGACATGGCCGACTACTTCGACGCATGCCTGCAGGAAGCCGGCGACGATCCGGCCTTCATCGCGCACGCGCTCGGCGTGATCGCCCGCGCACGCGGCATGTCGCAGGTCGCGCGCGATGCGGGCCTGTCGCGCGAAGGGCTGTACAAGGCGCTGTCGCACGACGGCAATCCGAGCTTCGGCACGATCCTGAAAGTCATCAAGGCGCTCGGCCTGCAATTGCACGGCGCCAAGGCTGCCGCGTGACCCGGCGGCGCACGGCGTCGTGCTGCCCGCGCAACGTCCGTGCCCGCGTCAATGCAGCCAGCCGGCCGCCCAGCGCGGCGCGAGCGACACCCGATACGACCCTTGCCCGATCAGCCCGCCGGCCTGCGTGCCGTCGATGCGTCCGGTCGTCCGAATGGCATATCGGCCCCTTAAAGGCATCGAACGCCTCCATACTCGTCGGAACGACAGAAACCGGGGGGCACGCATCGGCTACGCCTGTCGTCATGCGTCGACCTCCATTGATTTCCAATCTGGTAGGTCTCCTGTTGTTCATCTCACGCGACAACGCTTCGGCGCGCGCATCGCCGAAGTCATTTCATTCCCATTGACGTATTACGCTAAACGTAATACCCTGACCGTAATGATCGATTCGTTCCGATGCAAAGACACGCAGTTGCTTTTCGCAGGAGAAACGCCCAAGCGCTTCCGCGCGATCGAAACGGTTGCCACCCGGAAACTGCAAATGATTGCCGCAGCGAAGGAACTGCGCGATTTGCGGGCGCCTCCCGGCAACAGGCTCGAGGCGTTGCAAGGCGATCGGGAAGGTCAGCACAGCATCCGCATCAACGAGCGATGGCGGATTTGTTTCGTATGGAGCGACGATGGCCCCGCCCAGGTCGAGATCGTCGACTATCACTGACTGGAGCTTCGCATGCTCAAGAACGGAATGCGCCCGATTCATCCGGGCGAAATCCTTCGGGAAGAATTCCTCGTTCCGCTGGAACTGAGCGTCAACGCGCTGGCGCTCGCGTTGAACGTGCCGGCAACGCGGTTGCACGAAATCGTCAAGGAACGGCGCGGAATCACGGCCGATACGGCCTACCGGCTCGGGCGCTACTTCGATACGTCGCCGGAATTCTGGCTGAACCTGCAAGCCACGTACGACCTCAAGACGCTGCCGACGCGCAGCGAGATCGACCGCAAGGTCGAACCGCGCGAACGCACGCACGCGTAGGCACGCAGTCCGCCGTTCGTTCGCGTGGCCGCGTCAATGCAGCCACCCGGCCGCCCAGCGCGGCGCGAGCGACACCAGATACAACCCGAGCCCGATCAGCCCGCCGACCAGCGTGCCGTTGATGCGGATGTACTGGAGATCCTTGCCGATGTTCAGCTCGATCTGCCGCGACATCTCGCGCGCATCCCAGTTGCGCACCGTGTCGCGAATGTGACGCATCAGGAAATCGGCGAAATCGGGCGCCATCTCGTGCACGGCCTTCTCGACGTGCTCGTTCAGCGACGCACGCAGCACCGGGCTCTCGGCGAGCCGCGCGCCGAGCCAGCCGCCAAGCGTCGCGGCCTGCCGGTGCAGCGCCGAATCGGGGCGCGCGAGATCGGCCTTCAGCCACGCGCGCAACTGGTCCCACAAGTCGCGCACATACTCGTTGAACGCATCGCCGTCGCGAATATAGCGCTTGATCTCCTCGCCCTTCGCGATGAACGCGGGGTCGTGCTTCAGCCGTTCGGTCAGCCGCACGACCGTCCGGTCGAAGCGCTGCCGCAGCTCGTGCTCGGGGTCGGCCGCGACGCCTTCGAGCACGCGGCTCACCGCGCTCGCGAGCATTCGCGCGCCGTTCTCGCCGAACCACTGCGTCGGCATGATCTTCTCGACCTTCGGGTATTGCGTCTTCAGCCATTCGACGATGAAGCCCGCGATCACCTCGCGGTTCTCTTCCTTGTCGAGCACGTCGACCACCTGTTCGATCGCGTCGTCGAGCAGCGCCTGGTGACGGCCGTCCTTCGTCAGCGTGTCGAGGATCGCGCCGGCGGATTGCGACAGGTCGACCCGGTCGATCACCGCGCGGAACGCATCGTGGACGAACGACTGGATCCGCGCGTCGTCGGTCATGTCGAGCGCGAAGCTCGTCAGCTTCGTCACGTAGCCGCCGAGCGCGTCGGTATTCGCCGGCTCGCCGAGCCACGCGCCGAGCTTCTGCGCGGGATCGTGCTGGCGGATCTGCGCGGCGAGCGCGTCGGGGCCGAGGAATTTCTCGCGCACGAACACCGCGAGGTTGTCGGCGATCTTGTCCTTGTTCTTCGGAATGATTTCGGTATGGCGCGACACGAACGGGATCGGCACGCGGCGGAACAACGCGACGACCGCGAACCAGTCGGCGAGCGCGCCGACCATCGCGGCTTCGGCCACCGCCTTGAAGCCGTCGACCCACGAGCCGCGCGGCAGCAGGATGGTGGCGACGAACACCGCGACGGCCGCCAGCAGCAGCCACAGCGCACGGCGCTTGCTTCGTTTCAGTTCGAGGGCTTTGTCTGGCGTCATGGAGGACGGGCGAATCGGCGATGCCGCTAATATCCCCGATTTCGCCGCAACCGACAAACCCGCCGCCGCGCCCGGCGCACCCAGCGCACACGCGCCGCGCGCGCCGCCGCTACATGAACGTCTTCAGATTGACCGCCGGATCGGCCAGCTTCGCCGGATCGGGCACCGCGCCTGCCGCGATCAACCGCCGCGACGCGCCGATGTCGCGCCCGAGGTTCGCCGCGGCTACCGCGACGATCCTGCCGTCGTCGCCGAGCCCGAACACCGTGAACGGCCCGCTCGCGGGATCGCCGCGCACGACGGTCGTGCGTTCGCTGCCGAACAGCCCGAGCATCTGCAGGTTGCAATCGTACTGATCGGACCACAGCCACGGTAGCTCGGCATAGCGCTCGTCGGCGCCGAGCAGGTTCGCGGCCGCGACGGCCGGCTGGTTTTCGGCCACCTGCCACGATTCGATCCGTACGTGGCGCCCAAGCAGCGGATTGAAGTGCATCGTCACCTCGCCCGCCGCGAAGATCGCGGCATCGGCCGTGCGGCAGCCCGCGTCGACGCGTATCCCGTTGTCGACGTCGAGCCCGGCGGCCTGCGCCAGCTCGACGTTGGGCACGACGCCGATACCGACCACGACGATGTCGGCCGGCACGTCGCCGCGATCGGTTTCGACGACGGCGCCGCGGTCCGGCGCGCGGCGAATCGCGCGCGGCAGCGTCGCCATCCGGAAACGCACGCCGCGCGCATCGTGCAATTGCCGCGCATACGCGCCAACGGCTTCCGGTAACGCACGCTGCAGCAGGCGCGCGGCCGGGTCGATCACCGTCACGTCGCAGCCGAGCTGGCGTGCGGCCGCCGCGACCTCGAGGCCGATGAAGCCGCCGCCGAGCACCGCCACGCGGCGTCCGGGCGCAAGTTGCGCACGCAACGCACGCGCATCCGCCACGGTACGTACGTAATGCGGCACGATACCTGCGTCGACCGGGCCGCCGAACGTCCGCACGCGCGAGCCCGTCGCGAGCACGAGCTTCGCGTACGGCAACGTCGCACCGTCGTCGAGCCGCACGCGCCGTGCGTCCCGCTCGATCGCTTCGACGCGCGCGCCGAGCCGCAGCTCGATGCGCTGCGCGTCGTACCACGCGGCATCGCGAATGAACGCACGCTGCTCGCCGCCGTCGTTCAGCAGCGCATCCTTCGACAGCGCCGGCCGGTCGTACGGCAACTCGCGCTCCGCGCCGATCATCACGATGCGCGCCGCGGCGTCGCGCTCGCGCAGCGCCTCGGCCGTGCGCCGCGCCGCATGGCCGGCGCCGACGATCACGATCGGATCAGCCGACATTGACTTCCACCTGTCCGTCGACGATCCGGATCGGATAGGTCCGCACCGGCTCGGTGATCGGCGCGCATTTCGGCGCGCCGGTGCGAATGTCGATCAGCCCCTGGTGCAGCGGGCATTCGACGCAGCCGTCCTCCACATAGCCTTCGGACAGCCGCGCATGCCCGTGCGTGCAGAGGTCGTGCATCGCGAACAGTTCGTCGCCGATCCGGAACACGGCGATCGGCTTCTGGCCGGCGACGCGCGCCGCCGGTTCGTCTTCGGAGAATTCGTCGAAAGCGCCGAGCGGATGCCACTCGGCCAGCGTTGCGTCGGTCATGTCGATTCCTTGCTTCTTCAGATCGGTCGGATCGGTCAGATCGGTGTCGCGAGCAGCGTCTGCACGCGCGACGTGTCGTAGATCACGCGCTTGGTCTTGTAGCGCAACCCATCGGGCGTGCGCACGACCGTGTCGTAGTACTTGCCGGCCTGGTACACGTTCGATTCGCCGTTGCTGCGAGTCTGCACGACCACGTAGTTGCTCTCGGTGTCGATTTCGCCGTCGCGTTCGGCAACGATCGTCAGGCCCGACGTCATGTGCCGGTACGTATGCGCTTCGTAGATGTTCGCGTGCCGCAGCGACACCACGCGGTCGCGCAGCATCCGCTGGTTCGTGCAGTGCACGATCCCGACCGGCAGCCCGAGATCGGCGTTCTCCTTCGGCACGATTTCGTACGTGCAGTCCTCGGTGAACATTTCCGGCCAGTGTTCGAGCCGATCATTGTCGAGATGCCCGATGTAGCGGTTCTGGAGCATGTAAATCTCGAACCACGTCTTCATGTCTTCCGTCATTTTTCTGCCCCTGCCTCAATAACCCATCAGCTTCTGGTAGCCGACCCAGAACTTGCGGATCAGGCTCTCGGTGATCACCGTGTCCTGCTGGTCCGGATTGCCGCGCGACATCTCGATCACCGACGTCGCATCCGCGTCGCGCACCGTGCCGCGCTGCACGAGCTCGGTCGCTTCCGTGTCCTCCATCGAGATATAGCCGGCCGGCCCGACGAGGTTCGCCTGCTTGATGCGCAGCGCGCGCAGCTCGGGCGTGTCGTCCGTATAACCGAAGAAGTGGAAGATCAGCTCGAAGTTGTCCGGCCCCTTCGGCAGGATCTGGCGCGCGACCAGCGTGTTGTGGATCTGCTGGATCACGAGCTGCGGGAAGATCGGCTGGATATGGTTCGTGCAGTCCTCGTCGTATTCCGACACGAGATCGAGAATCGATTCGTCCTCCAGATGAAAGCCCTCGTCGAACGAACGGATGTTCTGCTGCTTGTACGCCGCCGACGTATCGTCGCCCGTCTTCGTCACCGTGATGATGCTGTGCAGCCCGTGGTTCGCATCCGGAATCGAGCGCGCCTTCATCCCGACGCGGAAGATGTTGAAGGTCGTATGGAACAGGTGCAGCATGCTCGCGTGATACGGGTCCTTCACGTTCTCCATGTACAGCTTCCAGTTCGACTTCGAATACTGGCGCGTGCAGCCGAGATACTCGATCGGCTTGTGGAAGATCCGGTCGATCCACGGGCGCATCTGCTCGCCGAGATACTCGGGCAGCGGCGCGACCTCGTCGCTGAAGGTCGCGAACACGAGCCCGCGATAGCTGTCGACGCGCAGCTTGCGCAGCCCGTGCCGTTTCGGATCGAAATCGGCCGGCATCCCGGTCATGCCCTTCTGGCCGCGCCGGAACGGCACGCCGAGCAGGTTGCCCTGGTTGTCGAAGCTCCACTGGTGATAGACGCACGTGTGCGAACTCGCGTTGCCGCGCGACTTGCGGCACACCTGCGCGCCGCGGTGCGCACAGCGGTTCACCCACGCGGACAGCGCGCCGTCCTCGGTGCGGGTGACGACCACCGGCGTATCGCCGACGAACGTGCTCTTGAAGTCGCCCGCGTTCGGGATTTCCGCTTCGAGCGCGACGAAATTCCACGTCGGCCCGCGGAAGATGCGTTCCTGCTCGCGTTCGTAGACCGCCTGCGAGCTGAACACCTTGTACGGCACGCGCGAGCCGTCGTCGTGCGGGAAGGTCACGTCGGATGCGTCGCCGCGCGCGGCGAAAACGACGGGCGATTCTGTCTGCTCCATGTCGGACTCCTTGTCGATCCGTTGCGTTGAATGCATGGAGCCGATTTTTGAAACGCTAATATTCGGCGTCTATCCGGAAAGTGCGATTGCGGCGGCGCAATATCCACTTTCGGCGGATTTCTGCGCTAGCATGACGGCACACGCGACCGGCGCACGAGCGCGGCCCATTCGTCGGATCGAAGCGCGCGTCGTCCATACCAAGGCTGAGGCCCATGTCCCCAACGTCGTTCGAGCCGCTCGCGCTGCGTGCGCACCGGCTGTTCGAATCCCGCGATCTCGACGAGACGCGCGAGCGGATCTCGCGTGTGATGCAGCCGCACGCGCTGCTGCCGAACGGCCGCGTGCACGGTGCGTCGCACATGGATTTCGTCAGGCTGGGCGGCCTCGGGATCGGCACGATCGCGTTCGGCGACGCGATGCGCGTGCAGGTCGACGCCGTCGACGGCTACTACCTGCTGATGTTTTGCCTGTCCGGTCAGGCACAAGTGCGCGCGATGGGGCGGCAGCTCGGCGTCGACGGGCAGACCGGCGTGCTGTGCGCGCCCGGCGAGCGCTTCGACGCGATGCTGTCGGCCGATTGCGAGCAGTTCGTGCTGCGCATCGACGCGGCGACCGTCGGTTCGCTGACCGGCGATCCGCGCGCGACGCTCGACCCCGTGCTGCACATCAGCGACGCCGCGCTCGCCGCGTGGCGCCAGCAACTGATGCTCGTCGCGCGGTCGCCCGAGCTGCTCGAACGCGCGAACGCGAACCCGCGGGTCGCATCGCAGCTCGAGCATCTGCTGATCGACCTGCTGATCGAAGGTCATCCGCCGTCCGCGCTGCAGGCGTCGCATCGCGACCCGGCGCCGGGCTTCGTCCGGCGCGCGCAGGAATTCGTCGATGCGCACTATGCGCAGCCGCTGCAGCTCGCCGATATCGTCCAGGCCGCCAACGTGCCCGAACGAACGCTGCGCGACGCGTTCCTGCAATTCCGCGGCATGAGCCCGATGCAATACCTGCGCGCGACGCGGCTCGCGCACGCGCGCGAACTGCTGCGCGGCGCGGCGTCCGACCGGCGGATCGCCGATATCGCGCTCGATTGCGGATTTACGCACCTCGGCCGGTTCGCCATGGCGTATCGGGAGAAGTTCGGCGAATCGCCGTCGGACACGCTCGACGGGAAGCGGTAGCCCGGACGCGCGGGCATGCCGATCTTCCCGATCTGCCTGCCCTGCCCGGGCCGCCCGATCTCCCCGGCCGTCCCGACTTTCCCGACTTTCCCGACTTTCCCGACTTTCCCGACTTTCCCGACTTTCCCGACTTTCCCGACTTTCCCGACCTTCCCGACCTTCCCGACCTTCCCGACCTTCCCGACCTTCCCGACCTTCCCGACCTTCCCGACCTTCCCGACCTTCCAGACCTTCCAGACCTTCCAGACCTTCCAGACCTTCCAGACCTTCCGATCTGCCTGCCGCCTCGCCCGCGGTAGCCGCATGCCGATGCCCACCGACATCGCCCCGCAACGGACCTCGCACATGCGTCCGCTCGCCGCCGCCGGGCCGGACCGTTAGTTGCAGTCGGGAGGCGGGCGGCTTCGCTATGCGGCCGGCACGATCATCTCCCGCGCAATCGCGCAGAACGCCGCCGTGGCAGCGCTTTCGCCGTGCAGCCGGCGGCTCATGATGATCGGCGACGTTGCGCCCGGCTCCGGCAGCCGCCGATAGACGACGCCCTTCACGCGCACGCCCTCCACGCTCTCCGGCACCAGCGACACGCCCACCTGGGCGGCGACGAGCCCGAGCGCCGTCTGCAGTTCGCGCACCTCGTGCACGGCCGCCGGCACGACCGCCCCGTCGCGCAGCGCCGACAACTGCTGATCGGCGAAGCTCGGCCGCGGCGTGCTCGGATAGACGATCATCGTCTCGTTCGCGAGATCCGCGAGCGTCAGCGGCCGGGCCGGATCGGCGAGCCGATGCCCGACCGGCAGCGCCGCGATCAGCTTCTCCTCGACCAGCGCCTCGCGCACCAGTTGGTCGTCGTCGAAGCGCAAGCGGCCGAACCCCACGTCGATCCGCCCGCCCTTCAGCGCGCCCAGTTGTTCGAGCGTGAACATCTCGATCAGCGACAACTCGACGTCCGGCTGCGCCTCGCGAAACGCACGGATCACGTCCGGCAGCGCGCCGTACAGCGTCGACGGCACGAAACCGATCACGATCCGCTCCGACAGTTGCGCGAGCCGCCGCGTCAGCGGCCCGAGCTCGTCGGCCTAGTCGACCAGACGTTTCGCCTGGGCATAGAACACGCGCCCGGCATCGGTCAGTTTCAGCGGCCGCGCGCCGCGCTCGAACAGCGGCAACCCGATCTCGTCCTCGATCGCCTGGAGCTGGCGGCTCAGCGGCGGCTGCGTCATGTGCAGCCGCTCCGCGGCCCGCGTGATGTTCATTTCCTCGGCGACGGCGATGAAGTAACGGAGCTGACGCAATTCCATTTCATGCCTCAAAGGTATGGAAGTAGTCGGAAAGAGTGTTGGACGACGCGGGGCGGGAATTCCTACCATGTGCACCAACAGGAGGAATCGCATGATAGCAACCGCCGCCACCATCGAGCGCATCGAGACGTTGCTGGTCGATGTGCCGACGATCAGGCCCCACAAATTGTCGGTCGCCACGATGAATTGCCAGACGCTCGTATTGGTCCGAATTCGATGCACGGACGGTATCGAAGGCGTCGGCGAGGCGACGACCATCGGCGGCCTCGCCTATGGCGAGGAAAGCCCCGAAAGCATCAAGGTCAACCTCGACACCTATTTCGCGCCGCTGCTGCAAGGCATGGACGCGACGCGCCCCGGCGCCGCGATGGCGCGGGTGCGCAAGCTGTTCCAGGGCAACCGCTTCGCGAAGTGCGCGATCGAGACCGCGCTGTTCGACGCGCAGGCGCAGCGTCTGGGCGTGCCGCTGTCCGAGCTGTTTGGCGGGCGGCGGACCGATGCGGTCGATGTCGCATGGACGCTCGCGAGCGGCGACACGCAGCGCGACATCGCGGAAGCCGAAGCGATGCTCGAAGCCCGCCGCCATCGTGCGTTCAAGCTGAAGATCGGCTCGAACGCGGTCGCCGACGACGTGGCGCACGTCGTCGCGATCAAGCGCGCGCTCGGCGAGCGCGGCGACGTGCGGGTCGACGTGAACCAGGCCTGGAGCGAAACCGAGGCGATCTGGGCCGGCGCGCGGCTCGCCGACGCCGGCGTGAGCCTCGTCGAGCAGCCGATCGCCGCGACCAACCGTGCGGGGCTGAAACGCCTCACGCAGCTCGCGCAGGTGCCGATCATGGCCGACGAGGCGCTGCACGGCCCCGTCGACGCGTTCGCGCTCGCGCAGGATCGCGCGGCCGACGTGTTCGCGGTGAAGATCGCGCAATCGGGCGGCCTGCAGGGCGCGGCGAGCGTCGCGTCGATCGCCGCGGCGGCCGGCATCGAACTGTACGGCGGCACGATGCTCGAAGGCGCGGCCGGGACGATGGCGTCCGCGCAACTGTTCAGCACGTTCGACTCGCTGAAATGGGGCACCGAACTGTTCGGCCCGCTGCTGCTCACCGAGGAGATCCTCGTCGAGCCGCTGCGCTACCAGGACTTCAAGCTGCATCTGCCGGCAGCGCCCGGCCTCGGCCTCACCTTCGACTGGGCCCGCATCGAACGGATGCGGCGCGACGCCCGCTGATCCCCACACGACAACCGAAACCGGAGACACAGATGAACAAGCAAACCATCGACGCACTGCTGAAGACCTTCGACGACGCCGCCGAGAAGCCCGGCAACCCGCGCGTGCGCGCGATCGTCAACCGGATCGTGAAGGACATCTGCTACACGATCGAGGACTTCGACGTGCAGCCGAGCGAATTCTGGACGGCCCTGAACTTCCTGAACGAAGCCGGCCGTGAATTCGGGCTGATCGCCGCGGGCCTCGGCCTCGAACGCTTCCTCGACGTGCGGATGGACGAAGCCGAGGAAAAGGCCGGCATCCACGGCGGCACGCCGCGCACGATCGAAGGGCCGCTGTATGTCGCCGGCGCGCCGGAATCGGTCGGCCATGCACGGCTCGACGACGGCACCGATCCGGGCCAGACGCTGATCATGCGCGGCCGGGTGCTCGGCGAGGACGGCGCGCCGCTCGCGAACGCGCTGGTCGAGGTGTGGCATGCGAACCACCTGGGCAATTACTCGTACTTCGACCCGTCGCAGCCCGCGTTCAATCTGCGCCGCTCGATCCGCACCGATGCCGAAGGCCGTTACAGCTTCCGCAGCGTGCTGCCGGTCGGCTACAGCGTGCCGCCGGGCAGCAAGACCGAGCAACTGCTCGACCAGCTCGGCCGCCATGGCCATCGTCCGGCGCACATCCATTTCTTCGTTTCCGCGGACGGGTATCGTAAGCTGACGACGCAGATCAACATCGATGGCGATCCGCATCTGTGGGACGACTTCGCGTTCGCGACGCGCGACGGGCTGATCCCGCCGGTCAGGCAGGCGGAGGGCGCGGAAGGCAAGCCGTACGGCGTCGACGGGCAGTTCGCGCTGATCGACTTCGATTTCTCGCTGCTCAAGGACAAGCAGGACGTGCCGGGGAGCGAAGTCGAGCGGCCCCGCGCGCAGGCGTGAGCGCCCGTCCCGTTCGACGAATCGACAACGCAAGGAGTGCAGGATGCTGTTTCATGTGGAAATGACCGTTCGCCTGCCGGCGGACATGGATCCGGTCAAGGCGGCGACGCTGAAGGCGGAAGAAAAGGCGATGTGCCAGCGGTTGATGAACGAAGGCGTGTGGCGGCATCTGTGGCGGATCGCCGGGCAGTATGCGAACGTCAGTATCTTCGACGTCGAAAGCGTGCAGCAACTGCACGACGTGCTGAGTCAGTTGCCGCTGTTTCCGTATATGGAGATGGAGGTGCGGGCGCTGTGCCGGCATCCTTCGTCGGTGCGGGAAGACGATCAGTAAGCAACGATGCAGCGCGACCGTGACCGACGGCCGCGAGATGCACGCCCCGGGCGGCCGGCGATGTCACGCAGGCCGCGCGGGGCGTTTTGCATTCGGCGACGGTGACCCGCATCGCCGCGCGTCGACGTGCGCAGCTCCTGTCACGCGGCCAGATGCGCGGCGAACCCCACCGTCCCCGGCGCGATCTCCTCTTTCAACGTCAGCGCCGGAATCTCGTAGTCGCCCGCGTTCTGGCGGCGGAACGGAATCGGCGGCGTGGTCCACAGATCGTCGAGACGCTGGCCGAGCGCCGTACACGTTTCGTCGAAGCGCGCGGCGTTCATCTTGCCCGTCCGATAGATCACGAACGGCGGCAGCACGTCGAACCCCGGGTAATACAGCACGCCGTGCTGGATCGGGAACAGCAAGTCGTCGATCGGCCCGTTGATGCCGCGCGGGCTGTAGTGCGGCTCCCATCCGCCCGTCGTGACGACGATCATCGCCCGCTTGCCGGCCAGCGAGCCTTCGCCGTAGCGATCGCCCCAGTGCGTATCGGAATGCTCGCCGACGCCGTACGCAAAACCGTACGCGTACACGCGCTCGAACCAGCCCTTCATGATCGCCGGCATCGAGAACCACCACAGCGGAAACTGCAGGATCACCGCGTCGGCCCACTTCAGCTTGTCCTGCTCCCGCGCGATGTCTTCGCTTTGCGTACCTGCCGCGAACGCGCGCTTCGAATCGAGCGACGGATCGAACCGCGCGTCATGCGTGCGATCGGTCACGTCATTCGCATCGAGTACCGCCTTCCAGTTCATCGCATACAGGTCGCTCACCTGCACCGCGTGACCGGCCGCTTCGAGATGGCCGACGGCGAAGTCGCGCAGCGCGCCGTTCAGCGACCGCGGTTCGGGATGGGCATACACGATCAGCACATTCATGCTCGTCACTCCGTGGATTGAATGACTGCAGGATGCCGCCTTAGACGGTATATTTGAAATGAATTTCGGATATTCCAGCTATAGCCATGAATAATCTCAGAAGGCTCGACCTGAACCTGCTCGTCACGCTGGACGTGCTGCTCGCCGAGCACAACGTCACGCGCGCGGCCGAGCGGCTGAACATGTCGCAGCCGTCGGTCAGCGTGCAGCTGCAGAAACTGCGCGACGTGTTCGGCGATCCGCTGCTGCTGCCGGGGCCGCGCGGGATGCGGCCGACCGCACGCGCGGAAGCGCTGCGCGAGCCGTTGCGCGACGCGCTCGAAGCGGTCGAGCGCACGGTGCTCCCGGCCGCGCCGTTCGATCCCGCGACCGCGACGAACACGTGGCGCGTGGCCGCGACCGACTACGGCGAATCGACGATCGTGCTGCCCGCGCTGCACACGCTGCGGTCGACCGCGCCCGGCACGCGGCTGGCCGTCATCGAGCTCGTACCGCCGCGCATCGAGCAGGATGCCGAACGAAACGGTGTCGACCTCGCGTTCCATACGACCGAAGGGTCGCCGCCCGGCATGCGGCGCCTGCCGCTGTTCGTCGAGCGCTACGTGCTGATCGGCCGTGCCGGCCACCCGAAGCTGAAGCGGCGCCCCACGCTCGCGCAGTTCGGCACGCTCGAGCACGTGATCGTGTCGCCCGACGGCGGCGGCTTTTTCGGCGTGACCGACGAAGCGCTCGCGAAAGTCGGCGCCGCACGGCGCGTCGTGCTGTCGGTACCGCACTTCCTGTTCGTGATGTCGGCCGTCGCGAGCACCGACCTCGTCGCGATGCTGCCCGAGCGGCTGGTGCGCGGCGTGCCCGCGCTGCGCGTGGTGGACGCACCGGTCGAGGTGCCCGGCTATGAAATGTCGATGCTGTGGCACGAGCGCATGCATCGCGATCCGGCGCATCGATGGCTGCGGGAAACGATCGCGGCGGCGGTGTAGATCGTTCGCCCGATCGACGCGATTCGCCGCGTCGATCGCCGACGCACGGAATCCTGCATTCGGGACTTGAAACCGCATCGAACACTGTATATATTTACAGTGCTTTTGCACCATTTGACCCGAATTCCGTCATCCACAGACGAACGGACTTTTGTGAGGCGACCATGTTCCAGGCTTCCGCATTCGATCCCGAGCAACCCGGCTTCAATCCCGTCCACTTCGAGCGCGCCGCGCAGCGAGCGGTCGTCGATCTGCAGCGTGTCGTCGGCGGCCCCGCGCAGCGGGCGCTCGGCCTGCGCCGCCGCACCCACCCGGCGGCCGTGCGCACGATGAGCTGGCAGGCGCTGCTGAACGTCGAAGAGCTGGCGTTCTCGAATCCCGGTTTCCTGAACCGCAACGATCCGGCCGTCGTCGACGCGTTCATCCGGCTGCGCGACAGCCGGCTGGTCGCCGCGGACGTCGAGGAGCCTGTCGACTGGCGCCGCGACGACGACGATCTGCCGGCCGTCTATCTGATCGTCAAGGCAATGCTCGAAGCGGAAGAGGAAGAGCGGGCCGAAGCTGCCTGAGCCGCGCCGGCGATCGCGGCCACCGTCGGCCGAGCTCGCGTCGCCGCCTTGCGCGGCCGTGCGGTCGGCACTGCGGCTCGCCGCAGTTCCGCACCGGCGAATCGGCGCATCGGGCGGCAAGCCGCGAACCGTCGCGCAGGCTGATCGTCGCCATGCGACGTACGCCGGAGCGACCGTCGCAGTGGCAACCCGTTACAGCCGCGCCGCCAGCCGCGCGCCCTGATCGATCGCGCGCTTCGCGTCGAGTTCGGCCGCCAGTTCCGCGCCGCCGATCAGGTGCACCGAGCGCCCGGCGGCCTGCAACGGCGCGAGCAACGCACGTTGCGGCTCCTGCCCCGTGCAGAGCACGATCGTGTCGGCTTCGATCAGTTCGTGATCGGTGCGCTGCTCGCCGTACGACACATGCAGCCCGCGCGCATCGATCAGCTCGTAGTTCACGCCGCCGATCATCTTCACCTGCTTCATCTTCAGCGTCGCACGGTGAATCCAGCCGGTCGTCTTGCCGAGCCCCTTGCCGAGCGGGGCGGCCTTGCGCTGCAGCAGCGTCACTTCACGCGCCGGCGCCGACGCCTGTGCCCGCGTCACGCCGCCGCGCGTCGCGGCCGGGTCGGTCACGCCCCACTCCGCTTTCCATTCGTCGAGATCGAGCGTCGGCGACTCGCCGTCCTGCACCAGATATTCGGCGACATCGAAACCGATCCCGCCCGCGCCCACCACCGCGACCCGCCGGCCCACCGGCTGCCTGCCCGCGAGCACGTCGATATAGCTGAGCACGTTCGGCCCGTCCTGCCCCGGAATCTTCGGGTCGCGCGGCGCGACGCCGGTCGCCAGCACGATCTCGTCGTAGCCGCCCGCGATCAGGTCGCTCGCGTCGACGCGGCGGTTCAGGTGCAGCTTCACGCCGGTCAGTTCGACCTGCCGGCCGAAATAGCGCAGCGCTTCATGAAACTCTTCCTTGCCCGGAATCCGCTTCGCCATGTTGAACTGGCCGCCGATCTCGGCCGCGCCGTCGAACAGGTCGACCCGATGGCCGCGCTGCGCGAGCACCGTCGAGCAGGCGAGCCCGGCCGGCCCCGCGCCGACCACCGCGATTCGCTTCGGCTGCGGCGCGGGCGTGTATTTCAGTTCGGTCTCGTGGCACGCGCGCGGGTTCAGCAGGCACGATGCGATCTGGTTCTTGAACGCGTGATCGAGGCATGCCTGATTGCAGCCGATGCAGGTATTGATCTCGTCGGCGCGGCCCTGCGCGGCCTTGACGACGAACTCGGCATCCGCAAGCAGCGGGCGCGCCATCGACACCATGTCCGCGCAGCCGTCCGCGAGAATCTGCTCGGCCACTTCGGGCCGGTTGATCCGGTTGGTCGTCACGAGCGGAATGCCGACCTCGCCCTTCATCTTCTTCGTCACCCACGCGAACGCGCCGCGCGGCACCGACGTCGCGATCGTCGGCACGCGCGCCTCGTGCCAGCCGATCCCCGTGTTGATGATGGTCGCGCCCGCGCGCTCGACCGCCTTCGCGAGCTGCACGGTTTCGCTCCAGTCGCTGCCGTCCGGAATCAGGTCGAGCATCGACAGCCGGTAGATCAGGATGAAATCGCGGCCGACCGCTTCGCGCGTGCGCTCGACGATCTCGATCGGCAAGCGCATGCGGTTCTCGTACGAACCGCCCCACCGGTCGGTGCGCTTGTTCGTGTGCATCGAGATGAACTGGTTGATCAGGTAGCCCTCGGAGCCCATGATCTCGACGCCGTCGTAACCGGCTTCGCGTGCCAGCGTCGCGCAGCGCACGAACGCGCGGATCTGCCGCTCGACGCCGCGCGCGCTCAGCTCGTGCGGCGCGAACGGCGAGATCGGCGATTTGATCTTCGACGGTGCGACCGCGAACGGGTGATAACCGTAGCGACCCGTATGCAAGATCTGCAGCGCGATCTTGCCGTCCTCTGCATGCACGGCGCCGGTGATCTCGCGATGCCGGCGCGCGGCGGCCGACGTCGTCAGCATGCCGCCGAACGGCTTGGTCCAGCCGGCCACGTTCGGCGCGAAGCCGCCCGTCACGATCAGGCCGACTCCGCCGCGCGCACGCTCGGCGAAATATTCGGCGAGGCGCGGCAGCGTCTTGCGGCTGTCCTCGAGGCCCGTATGCATCGAGCCCATCAGCACGCGATTCTTCAGCGTCGTGAAGCCGAGATCGAGCGGTGCGAGCAGGTGGGGAAAGGGAGTCGTCATGATGATCCGGCCAATAAGCGATGCCTGCCATCGTAGGCGCGCGCCGTCTTGAACGTGAGGGGCCAAACAGCCATAATGCTTGTCATTTACGGCCAAATCGACATGACTTCCCCGTCTCGCAAGGATCGCCTCGGGCTGCGCCGGCCGACGATTCCGGTCGCCTATACGCGCCTGCTGCTGCAGGCGCTGGCCGCACGCGGCGTCGACCTGGCCGCCGTGCGTGCGGGCACGGGCCTGCGCGACGCGGTGCTGGCCGAACCGGACGCACGCGTCGCGCCGTCGCAATGGGGACGGCTCGTACTCAACGCGATCGAAATCGGTGGCGATCCCGGCATCGGGCTCGCATTCGGGCTGCTGCTGAAGCCGACCGTGCACGGCTTTCTCGGCTACGCGACGCTGACCGCGCGGGACATCCGCGAAGCGCTGTCGGTCACGCAGCGCTACTTCCGGATGCGCAATCGCCAATACCGGCTGACCTATGCGGAAGACGAACGCGGCGCGACGCTCGAACTGCACGGCGTGCAGGCGAACCCCGTGCTGCAGCACCACGTGATGTTCGAATTCGTGCTCACGGGGCTCGCGCAGAACATCTCGCAGTGGTCGGGGCGCGCGTCACCGCCGATCCGGCTGCAATTCGCGTGGCCGGAGCCCGCATATTTCGCGCGCTATCGCGATACGCTGCCGCCGGTGGCATTCGGCTGCGCGGCCAATGCGCTGTGGATCGCACGCGACGCGCTCGACTGGCCGCTGCCGCTCGCCGACGAAGTCGCGCACCGGCAGGCGCTCGTGCAGGTCGAGCGAGAGTATGCGCAGGTGCGGCAGGAGGAAGGCGATCTGGTCGGGCGCGTGCGGGCGGAACTGGCGCGCGCGACCGGCGATTATCCGGGGCCGGACACGCTCGCCGACGCGCTGCTCGTGTCGACGCGCACGCTGCGGCGCCGGCTCGAGGAAGCCGGATCGAGCTATCGGCAATTGCTCGACGAAGCACGGTTTCGCGACGCCAAGCAGTTGCTCGCCGCGTCGGATCTCGACCTGAAGACGATCGCCGAACGGCTGCAATTCACCGACCCGGCGAATTTCACGCGTGCGTTCCGGCGTTGGGCCGGGCAGACGCCGAGCGCGTATCGGGAGGCGGCGGGGGTGGCACGCGACTGATGCGAAACACGCGCGCAGCGCGTCAGCGGCCGATATGAATCCGCGCGCCGCCGTCCCCCTCGCCCGCTTCGATCCGCACGTCGCCCGTAGCGGCGGCGATCGCGTCGTACACATCGTCGCTCACGCACACCACCGGCACCGCGATCGCATACAGCTCGGCGGCCACGATCGCGCCGATCGAGATGATCAGGTCGCGCTCCTTCAGCACGATCGCAACCGGCCCCGTGCCGTTGCGCACGGCTTCCGCGAGCACGCTGCTGCTCGAACTCGAGCCCTTCGCGTGCGGCATCACCATCACCTTGCCGGCAAGGCTCGCGCCGGCCTGCGGATGCCCGCGATCGACGATCCGGCCCGCGCCCGAGTCGTAGCCGCCCCAGAAGCTCAGCGGCTTGTCGAGAACGAACGGGCGCGCACACGCGCTGCCCGGCACGAGCGTGTCGCCCGTCAAGAATTGTCCCGTCGCTTCAGTCATCGAATCGCACCTTGCCTTCGTATGCGGACCGCACGCATTCGCGCATGCTGCCGTACGCGACCGTCACGCCGATGTTCGCGGGCGCATACGACGCCCATTTCCCCGAGTTGGTCATCACCAGCCCCGACAACTGCTTCATCACCGGCGTGATGTACGTGCAGGTATCGACAACGATCTGGACGCCGCGCGCGGCAAATTTCTCCGCGAGACCGGCTTGCTCCAGCTCCCACAAAATGAAGCGGCTCGTGTTCACGTAGAAATCGCAGGCCGGCTGGCCGTCGAACGCGTCGAGCAACGTGTCGAGCGTGCGGAATTCGGCCAGCGAAAAATGCGGCGTACCGAGCGCGACCGCGACGAGCGCGTCGCCGGCCGCGCCGTGATTCAGCGTGCGGCGAATCTCGTCGAGATCGGCCATCGTGATGTCGATCGTGCGTTGCGCCGCCTGCCCGTGCAACGCGGCATCGAGCGTCGGCGCCTCGGGCGTCACGCCGACCGCATGGAACAGCGCGACGGCACCGCTCGACGCGGCGGCCGAGCCGAGCGCCTTGAGCTCGTCCTCGGTGGTGTCCGCCGGCAGCCCGACGATCGCCGGCACGACGGCGCCCGCGAACTTGCCGACCGCCAAACCGAGCGCGGCGAAATAGATGTCGCGCGACGGCAGGCGGCTGAAGTCCGGCGCATTGAACACGATCCGCGCGGCGCGGTTCGCGTCGACATGCAGCCCCGCATACGGCGCACGCCCGGTGATCGCGGCGGCCAGGTCGAGAAAATCGCCGTAGCGGCTCGTGCGCGCGCCGAGCACCGAGTTCGCGAACACGATCGCATTCGATTCGGCCCACGCGATCTGCTCACCCATCGCGGGGCGATTCTTCAGTTGATACGGCGCACACGTGAAGCTCGATTCGCAGCCGAGCAGCACATGCGCGTCCATCAGGCGCTGCGCATCGCGCTGGATCGTGCGGTCGCCGTGGTACAGCTCGGGATGGATCAGGTCGAGCGACCCGACGTTCAGCGTGGTCGGCACCGCGACCTTCGCGCCCGTCTCGACGAAATAGTCGACGAAGTCGAGGCTCGCCTGGCCGTGATACAGACAGCCGTCGATGTGGGCGGATGTAATGTCGATCAGGTGCGGCGCGGACATCACGTGCGCCGTACGCGCAACGATTCGCATCGCGCGGGCGACGCCGTCGCCGAAATCCCCGCGCAACATCGCGTCGTCGCGGTCACTCAACTGCAGCATCGATTGCTCCTCTGACTCGTGCCGGCGGCGCCGGCCCTGAAATCGGTCAGAGGACTCTACAACTGGAAACAAAAACTGTCCAGATCGCTCGAAAACCGGACACCATTAAAACCAATCTTCACAACCAAACGCATCCGGCCGTACCAATGGCTCGGTTTTCGCACCAGTCGATCGCCACAGCGAGCCGCCAGCCGCGCCTAGCGTTCCGCCGTCAGGCTGAACAACTCGTTGCGCAACGCCTTCGCGCGATCGCGGCCGAACTGCGCGTCGAATTCGTCCTGAGCGGCCTGCCACGCGATTTTCGCTCGTGCGAACGTGCGCTCGCCCAGCTTCGTGAGATGGAGCGCATGGGCACGCGCATCGTGCTCGGACGCAGCCGTCGCGACGAAGCCGTCGCGTTGCAACGGCTTCAGCGCACGCAGCAAGGTCGTGCGGTCCATCACGAGCGTATCGGCGAGTTCGCTCATCACCAGGCCGGGCCGGTGCGTGAGGTTCGCCATGATCGAGAACTGCGCGGGCGTGACGCCGACCGGGGCCAGATGGCGCTCGTACAGTTGCGTGACGAAGCGCGCCGCCTGGCGCAGCGCGAGGCAGTTGCAGGTCTGAGCAATCGAGGTGTCGTTCATGTTTCGCAATCTATATGTGCATATGCATAAAGTCAATGTACACTCCGTCGTAACACTGGCCGGCGGCCGGCCATCGCGTCAAGGAGACGGACATGGACTACATCGACAAGCTGCGGATCTTCCGGTCGGTGGTGGAAATGCGCAGCTTCACGCGCGCCGCGGACATGCACGGCCTTGCGCGGCCGGTCGTGTCGCGCGCGGTCGCGGATCTGGAGGCGCGCTTCGGCAGCCGGCTGCTGCACCGGACCACGCGCCAGGTGTCGCTGACCGAAACGGCCGAGCGGATCTACGAGCGTTGCGCGGCCGTACTCGACGAGCTCGATGCCCTCGAAGCGCAAGCGCAGACGCACACGCGCGAGCCCGAGGGGCTGCTGCGCCTCGTCGCGCATACGACGGCCGCGCTGAACCGCCTCGTGCCGCTGATCGCCGGCTTCAAGACCGCGCATCCGAACGTGCGCCTCGACGTCACGCTGACCGAGCGCCCGGTCGATCTGGTCGGCGAAGGCTACGACATCGGCATCGTCGTGCCGTACATGCTGACGAGCGAATCGACCGTCGTGCGGCTGATCGAGCGCATTCCGGTCGTGATCGTCGCGACGCCTGCGTATCTGCACGCGCATGCGCGCCCCGAGACGCCGGCCGACCTCGCCCTTCATCCGTTCGTGCCGATCTCGCCGTCGCTGCGCCGCCCCGCGCTGTCGTTCCGCGTCGACGGCGACACGCTCACCGTGCCGTTCCGTTTCGACATCTCGTCGAACAGCCCCGTGTTCAACCGCGAAATGGTGATGCACGACTTCGGCATCGGCATCGTCCCGAAAACGCTCGTCGAGGCCGAACTCGCATCGGGCGCGCTCGTGCAGTTGCTGGAAGGCGCCGATCTCGTCGATGCGTTCGTCGACATCAAGCTCGCCTACGCGAACCGCGCGCTGCTGCCCGCGAAGGTGAAGGCGTTCATCGACTACACGGCCGCGTATTGCGACCGCGAAGGCTGGAGCGTGCCCGCGGCGGCTTGACCCGGCGCGCGAACGCGCGTTGCCGGCGCCGATTGGTACAGCCACGACACCAATCTGATCCCGCCGCGCCGCTCGCTTCGCGCCGCCCTGCCACCTAACATGTGCACATGCACAAGACCACGCTCACCGACGACGATTGCTTCGCAGTCCGGCAAGCCGCCCGGCGGATCTCGCAGTTCTACGAGCGTTACCTGTCGCGGGCGGGCGTCACGCCGTCGCAGTACAGCATCCTCGCGCTGCTGCGCGACCGGCCCGGCCTGACGATGGCGACGTTGTCGAATGTGCTGGTGATCGAACGCACCGCGCTGCTGCGCGCGCTCAAGCCGCTCGTCGGCGCGGCGTTGGTGACGGGGCGCATCGAGCCGCCCTGCCGTGGCCAGACGTTCGCGCTGACCGCGGACGGCGAAACGAAGGTGGCCGATGCGCACGTGCACTGGCTCGCCGCACAGGAAGCGTTCGAGCGGTGCTTCGGGCCGACGCAGGCGGCCCGCCTGAGAGACGAATTGTTCCGGATCACGCACAACCTGCCGGAACGCTGACCCCTTCCCCGATCGACGTCGTGCCGTCGATCGCTTTGAACAGTGCATATACATAGGTGAATCGATGGATACGACCCAAGCCGCTGCCTCGTCGCGCGAAGCAGCCACAACCGAGCGGCCGGCGAAGCAGCAACGCCGCGTGCCGTGGATGCGCATCGCGGTGGGCGCCGTCGTCGTCGTGGTCGCGGCCGCCGTGCTCGACTGGCTGTTCGTGCTGCGCTTCCAGGAAAGCACCGACGACGCGTATGTCGGCGGCGACGTGACGGTGCTCGCGCCGAAGGTCAACGGCTTCGTCGACAGGATTCTCGTGACCGACAACCAGCGCGTGAAGGCCGGCGACGTGCTCGTGCAACTCGATGCACGCGACTACGACGCGAAGCTCGCGCAGGCCGGCGCCGAAGTCGACAGCGCGCGCGCCGCCGTGACCGAACTCGAGGCGAAGCAGCAACTGCAATACGCGGTGATCGGCCAGCACGCGGCGGACAAGAACGCGTCGTCGGCCGAACTGACGCGCGCCGCGTCGGACCGCGTGCGCTATCGCGAACTCGTGAAGTCGGACGCCGTATCGAACCAGATCGTCGAACGCGCGGATGCCGATTACTCGAAGGCCGGCGCGGCCGTCGAGCGCAGCGACGCCGCGCTGCTCGCCTCGAAGCGGCAGCTCGACGTGCTCGGCGCGCAACTCGCCGATGCGCGCGCCCGCGTGAACACCGCGCTCGCCGCGCAGCGCGTCGCGGCGCTCAACGTCGAATACACGACGATCCGCTCGCCGGTCGACGGCTACGTCGGCAACCGCACGGGCCGCGTCGGGATGCTCGCGAACGTCGGCGTGCCGCTGTTGACCGTCGTGCCCGCGTCCGGCCTGTGGATCGACGCGAACTTCAAGGAAGACCAGTTGCGCAAGATGCGCGCGGGCGATCGCGTCGACGTCGCGCTCGATGCGTCGAGCACGCGCCTGCACGGCCGCGTCGACAGCCTGGCGCCCGCGACCGGCGCGACCTTCAGCGTACTGCCGCCCGAGAACGCGACCGGCAACTTCACGAAGATCGTCCAGCGCGTGCCCGTCCGCGTGCATCTCGATCCGCAGCCCGGCATCGAGCAGGTGCTGCGCCCCGGCCTGTCCGCGGTCGTGACCGTGCATACCGACCACAAGCACTGAGCGGGAGCAGACGATGACCACCGCGTTTTCCGGCGACCCCGCGTCGCAACCGACGAAGCAGCGCGTGTTCGCGTTCGCGCTGATGTGCGTCGGCTTCTTCATGGCGACCCTCGACATCCAGATCGTCGCGTCGTCGCTGCGCGACATCGGCGGCGGGCTGTCCGCGAGCCAGGACGAATTGTCGTGGGTGCAGACCGCGTACCTGATCGCCGAGATCATCGTGATCCCGATGTCGGGCTGGCTGTCGAAGGTGATGTCGACGCGCTGGCTGTTCGTCGCATCGGCCGTCGGTTTCACGATCACCAGCATGCTGTGCGGGCTCGCGTGGGACATCGACTCGATGATCCTGTTCCGCGGGATGCAGGGCGCGCTCGGCGCCGCGATGATCCCGACCGTGTTCACCACCGCGTTCGTGCTGTTCCCCGGCAAGCAGCGACTGATCGCGTCGACGACCATCGGCGCGCTCGCATCGCTCGCGCCGGCGATCGGCCCGGTGATCGGCGGCTGGATCACCGACCAATGGTCGTGGCACTGGCTGTTCTACCTGAACCTCGTGCCGGGCATCGCGGTGGCCGCGCTCGTACCGCGCTACGTGCATATCGACGAGCCCGACCTCAGCCTGATCAAGCGCGGCGACTATCTCGGCATCGCGCTGATGTCCGGCTTCCTCGGCTGCCTCGAATACGTGCTCGAGGAAGGCCCGCGCAAGAACTGGTTCGGCGACGACGCGATCGTCATCTGCGCGTGGATCTCCGGCATCTGCGGCTTCCTGTTCATCGTGCACGCACTGACCGCCGAGGATCCGATCGTCGACCTGCGCGCGCTCGCCGTGCGCAACTTCGGGATCGGCAGCCTGCTGTCGTTCGTGACCGGAATCGGGATCTTCGTGACCGTGTTCCTGACGCCGCTGTTCCTCGCGCAGGTGCGTGCGTTCAGCTCGCTGCAGATCGGCATCGCGCTGCTGTCGGTCGGCGCGTTCCAGTTGATCGCGCTGTGCGCGTATGCGTTCGCCGCGCGCTACTTCAGCATGCGTGCGCTGCTCGTGTTCGGGTTGATCTGCTTCGGCCTCGGCTGCTACCTGTACACGCCGATCACGCACGACTGGGGCTGGCGGGAATTGCTGCTGCCGCAGGCGCTGCGCGGCATCGGCCAGCAGTTCAGCGTGCCGCCGATCGTGACGATGGCGCTCGGCTCGCTGCCGCAGTCTCGACTGAAATCGGCGAGCGGGTTGTTCAACCTGATGCGTAACCTCGGCGGCGCGATCGGCATCGCGGTGAGCGCGACGATGCTCAACGACCGGCTGAATTTTCATTACCTGCGGCTGAACGAGCACGTGAGCGCCGGCGAACCGCAGGTCGCATCGCTGCTCGATCGCCAGGCCGCGTACTGGGGATCGGTGGCCGGCAATACGTTGAATACCGCGCAGGCCGGCCTCGCGAACCTGCATCGGCTGATCTATCGCGAAGCGCTGACGCTCACCTATGCGGATGCGTACTACGCACTGTCGCTGTGCTTCGTCGTCGCGCTGCTTGCCGTCGTGTTTTCCAGACCCATTACGTTGAATGCGCCGCCGCCGGACGCGCACTGAGGCCAAAGGATCATCATGAAGAAGCTACTCGTCGCGCTGGCCGTCAGCGCATTCGCCGCCGGGTGTGCGGTGCAGCCCGCGCAACATCCGGCGTTGAACGAATCGGTTCGGACGCTCGCGCCCACCGCATGGGATACCGACGTGCCGCGCGCGGACATCGACGCCGCCGCCTGGTGGGCACAATTCCACGACCCCGTGCTCGACCGGTTGATCGCGACCGTGCTCGACGGCAATCTCGATCTGCAAGCCGCCGCCGAACGCGTGAAGCAGGCGCAGGCGCTGACCGTTCAGAAGCGCGCGGCGCTGCTGCCCGAACTCGACGCGACCGCCCATGCGGCCGACGCGCGGCAGAACACACCGCCGCCGCTCGGCTACGTGCGGCAGGCGGGTGCGGGGCTCGCACTGAGCTGGTCGCCCGACGTGTTCGGCGGCGAACGGCTCGATTTGCTGGCCGCTCGAGCGGAGCTGGTCGGGCAGAAGCATGCAGAAGATGCGATGCGGCTCGCGCTCGCGGCCGATGCGGCATCCGCGTATGTCGACCTGCGCTGGGCGCAGCAGGAATTGAAAATCCTGCAGGACAACGCGAGGATTCGGCAGCATGCGCTCGAACTCACGCGCAAGCGACAGGCGTTCGGACTGTCGACGGAACTCGACGTGACCCGTGCACAGAACCAGCTCGATGCGCTCGAAGCCAGGATTCCGCCGACGCAGGCGCAGATATCGCATCAGCTCAATCTGATCGCCGTGTATTCGGGGCGGACGCCGGAATCGGTCGATCGGCTCGTGCTGGCGCAGGCCGGGGAGATTCCGGCGCCACCGGTCGGTGTGCCGGGGACGTTGCCATCGCAAGCGTTGTTGCGGCGGCCCGATGTGCTGACTGCCTACGCTCAAGTCGAGCGGCGTGCGGCACAAGTGGGCGTGGCGAAGGCCGAACGCTATCCGAAGTTTTCGTTGAACCTGACGGACGGCATTCTGGCGGCTTCGTATCTCGGGTTGCCGACGTTGACCGATAACCTCTTCAGCGCGGCGCTGAGTGCGACGAGCCCGATCTTCAACGCGGGACGGATTACCGCCGATATCTCGCAGAGCGAAAGCCGGATGCGCGAGTCGGAACTCGGGTTACGGCAGACGATGCTGCAAGCGTTGCGGGAAGTCGAGGATGCGCGCGCGAATCTCATCAGTTCCGATGAGGCGACGCGGAGGCTGGGTAGCGCATTGGCGGCTTCCGATAAAGCGCTTGGGTTGGCGAATCAGCTTTACAAGGGCGGTGCGACGGACTTTCTCGATGTGCTGTCGGCGCAGGAGGTCTATCTAAGGGATTCGGATTCGCTCAATCAGGTCAAGCGCGAGCATGCGCTCGCAGCAGTTGCGTTGTATCGGTCGCTTGGGGGTGGGTGGAGCAGGAATGAGGGGGCGGGTGGGACGGAGGTGGAAACTCAGGCTGTGGCGAAAAACTAGGAGGAGTCGCGATGCGGCGCCGACTTCAATACTTGCCGGCGCCCACTATTCAGTCGCACGATCCGAGACATTGGACCGTCGTCAACGCAATCGAGTAAGCCACGGTCACCGCAATATCCAGCCCCACGATAACGGCGACGATACGCGTGATGAGCATGTGCCAGAATCGGATCGCAACGAACATACCTGCCGGGCTGTTCCAGGCGATACGGTAAAGTATCGCCTTCGCGAGGGGCATACGCTGAGAGAGCAGCGCCCTTGCTCGATCAGGAAAAATTAAATGAGTGAAAACCGCTACACCTAGGGCACTTGGCAGAATCTACGACCCGTCGACGTTTTTGCCCTGGTGGCGTTCGATGAGACGCGCAAGCAACTGGGTTTGGACGATCTGGCAGCCGCGTCGGCAATGCTGCTTGGTCAGGCTGACGTCCCTGTCCCCGGCAATTCTCAGGGGCTACGCCAGGCACCTCCGTCGCCTCACTTGCTGCCCGCAAGCTGTTCCCGCAGACGCTACCGTTTCGCCTGCCGATGATCATGGGCGTTGGATTGTCCGGTGTTCGAATCGCCTTCACTCACCGCCTCGGCGCATGGGTCGGCCGGACGATTCCGGTCGTAGGCGAGGTGTTTCTGGCTCGCGATGCCTTTCTGATCATGCGCAACACCGTGACGACCTACAACCGACTCGTGAAACCCGAAGATCGAGTGCTCTGAGCCATGAAAGACGACACCTGGGAACGTTTCGAAGCCTTCGCCCGTAAGGAGCTTGGCCGGCCGCTGTTCGGCGGCAAGCTGAACCTTCAGCCGCAATCACGGCTTGAGGAGGATCTCGGCGTCACCGGCCTCGACGGGATCGAATTTATCGACAAGTGGGCCGAGACATTCAACGTGGACGCCAAGGGGTTCCCGTACCGGCGATACTTCGGCCCTGAAGGTCAGGAACTGCTGTCGTCACTCATTGGGCTATTCGTGAAGCGGCTCCGACCGCCAAAGCGCTACCCGCTGACGCTTGGCATGCTGGCCGAGGCGACGCGACGCGGGAAGTGGGACACGGATGCGATCGAGGCCACTGCAAGAGAGGGATCGTAATTGGCCAGGCCGGTCAGCTGTCCTGACCGGCCTTCCATTGGCGGAAATATCACTACACCACGTGAGATTTTCACACTACCCATTTATCTCGCCTGAGCCTGTACATTCGTCGCACCCGGCTTCAACAGGAGCCTGTATTGCGCATCAGCGTAGAGACGAAGATTGCCGGTCTGCGCTGCGGGTTCCTTGGGGGTACGGAAATCGGCGACTGCGGGTTAGCGCGCCGACAGGCTCCGGGGTGGGCCAATGCGGCACGCTCGACAGATTAGCAGCGGCGGGAAAGGTGTTGTTCGGTGTTTTGTTTGCGCTGCCGCTGCGCGATCATTCGGTGGCCGGCCAACGGTACCCGATTACTTCATGCAACGGGTACGCAAGCTCGCGAACCTCTTCCAATTGATTGCCGCCGAACAGATGCACATGTTCCGCATCGTGGCGCAGGTAGAAACCAACGTGCCCTTTCCAGCTCGCCGGATCATCGCGCGTCAGGATCGCGATGCAGCCGTAGACCGGGCGCTCCAGCGGTTTGCCCCATTCGAGCCACGAGCGCGCCAACGCCGAGCCTGTACCGCGGAATCCGGCGTGCACCATGCACCAGTTCACGAACGACGAGCACCAAGAGATTTTGTCGTCGTAGCCGACCAGGTTCGTCTGATTGTTGTACTCGACGATGCGCGGGTTGATGCTACCCGGCGGATGGCGGCGGATGCCGAGTTCGGCCAGCGCGACGGGCATCCAGGGCGGGTGGGCGTCGGCCGCTTTCACTTTGCTCTCAGGGTTCGATAGGGTCACGTCGTTCTCGGGCACGTGTCGGTGTCGTTTCGCGCAATCTTCGCACGAATAGAACGAATCCACAGCGCCCTTTGCAGGTTGCGATTTTCGTCCAGTGCACCCGTATCATGTCGGCAGCGCCATCGACTCCGCCAACCGCCATGCGCATCACGCCTCTGCCGCCCCTTCAGTGCCTCATCGCGTTCGAAGCCGCCGTGCGGCACGCGAGTTTCACGAAAGCCGCCGCCGAACTGCACCTGACCCAAAGCGCGATCAGCCGCCAGATCCAGCAACTCGAGGAATTCCTCGGCCGCTCGCTGTTCGTTCGCGAACACCGTTCGCTGCGGCTGACGATCGCCGGCGAGCAATACGCGGCGCAAGTCCACCACCTGCTCACGCAATGCGCGCAAGCCACGCACGACGTGATGAAACCGTACGGCGATCTCGAACTGACGATTGCGTGCTCGTCCGGCGTCGCGCTGCTTTGGCTCACGCCGCGGCTGCCGCACTTTCGTGCCACGTATCCCAACATCAAGCTGCGCCTGATCGTGCGCGACGGCCTTGCCTCGATGTCGCCCGCTGAATTCGACGTGGGCGTCTACTACGTGCGCCAGCAGGCGCCGGCCGAATACACCGCACGCCGGCTGTTCGACGAAGAAGTGTTCCCCGTCTGCGCGCCCGGCTATCTGGCCGGCCGCACGCTCGACGCAGCCGATCTCGCGAACGAAACGCTGCTGCGCCTCGAAGACGGCCAGCGCCAATGGATGTCGTGGTCCGAATGGTTCGACTTGAACGACGTCGACCGGCAGAAGGCGCAGCCGCAGGACATCACGATCAACTCCTATCCGCAGATCGTGCAGATGACGATTCTCGGTCAAGGCGTGTCGCTCGGCTGGCGCTACATGATCGACGCATGCATCGAAGCCGGTCTGCTCGTGCGCGTGACGGACGCGTCCGCGAGCCACGGCGGCGGCTATTACGTGATCTCGCCGAACGACCGCGCGCAGAACCAGGCCGCCCGCTTGTTCACCCGCTGGTTGTTCGAACAGGCGGAGAAGCAGATCGCGTCCTGAATACCGAGCGCGACGCATGCGTGCAGCGCATGCCTGCATGCGAATCTTTCGTTTCAGAAAAAAATCCGGCGTTCCTTAGCATGGGATTCGTGCGGGGCAGCCGTCCCGTCTTCTGACCAAGGAAGAGACCATGCAAGGAACGCTTTCTCCGCGCGCCGCGCCTGCCGTCGATGCGGCGGTGCAACAGCGCCGCCGCGCCATCGTCGCGACCGTGATCGGCAACGGTCTCGAATGGTTCGACTTCACCGTCTACAGCTTCTTCGCGGTGATCATCGCGAAGCTGTTCTTCCCGACCGGCAACGAACTGACGTCCGTGCTGCTCACCGTCGCGACCTTCGGCGTGGGCTTCTTCATGCGGCCGGTGGGCGGCATCGTGCTCGGCGTCTATGCCGACAAGGCAGGCCGCAAGGCCGCGCTGTCGCTGACGATCCTGCTGATGGCGGCCGGCACCGCGCTGATCGGGATCGCGCCCACCTACGAACAGGCCGGCATCGCCGCGCCGCTGTTGATCGTCGTCGCGCGGCTGCTCCAAGGCTTCTCGGCCGGCGGCGAGATGGGCGGCGCCACCGCGTTCCTCACCGAATACGCGCCACCGGAGAAACGCGCGTATTACTCCAGCTGGATCCAGTCGAGCATCGGCTTCGCGGTGCTGCTGGGTGCGGCGACCGGCACGTTCGTCACGACCTCGCTCGACACGCAGGCGCTGCATAGCTGGGGCTGGCGGCTGCCGTTCCTGCTCGGGATCATCGTCGGGCCGGTCGGTTACTTCATTCGCAGCCATATCGACGAGACGCCCGCGTTCAGCGCCGTCGAATCGCAGGCGAAGGAAAGCTCACCGCTGAAGGAGGTGCTGTCCACCTACCCGCGCGAGACGTTCGCGAGTTTCTCGATGGTCATTCTGTGGACCGTCTGCACCTACGTGCTGCTGTTCTACATGCCGACCTATTCCGTGCGCACGCTGCATCTGCCGCAATCGACCGGCTTCACGGCCGGCATGATCGGCGGGCTGATGATCATGTGCTGCTCGCCGATCGTCGGGCGACTCGCCGACGCATGGGGACGGCGCGTGTTCCTGTCCGGCTCGGCGCTCGCGATCCTCGTGCTGGCGTGGCCGATGTTCTCGTGGATCAACCACGCGCCCGGGTTCGCGTCGTTGATCGTGTTCCAGGCCGTGTTCGGCGTGCTGATCGCGAGCTATACGGGGCCGATCCTCGCGGCGTTCGCGGAGCTGTTTCCGACCAAGGTGCTGTCGACCGGGTTATCCGTTGCGTACAACTTCGCGGTGACGATCTTCGGCGGGTTCGCGCCGTTCCTGATCACGTGGCTCATCGCCCGCACCGGCAGCAACATGGCGCCCGCGTTCTACGTGATGCTCGCGGCGGCCGTCAGCTTCGTCGGCACGCGCTTCGTGAGGGATGCGAAGCGTGCGGCCGCAACGAATCGATAAGGATTTTTCTCCATGACCATTACCGTGCTTCAAGGCGGCAACGTGCTCGACCTCGAACGAGGCGTGTTGCTCGAACATCATCATGTCGTGATCGAAGGCGAACGGATCGTCGAAGTCACCGATCGGCCGGTGGATTTGCCGAATGCGCAGGTGATCGATGCGCGCGGCAAGACCGTGATGCCGGGGTTCATCGATTGCCACGTGCATGTGCTGGCGTCGAATGCGAACCTGGGCGCGAATGCGACGCAGCCGAATATTCTCGCGGCGATTCGGTCGCTGCCGATTCTCGATGCGATGTTGTCGCGTGGGTTCACCAGCGTGCGGGACGCCGGGGGCGCAGATTGGAGCCTGATGCAGGCGGTCGAGACGGGGCTGATTCCGGGGCCGCGGATTTTTCCGTCGGGGAAAGCGTTGTCGCAGACCGGCGGACATGGGGATTTTCGGCCTCGGGGGGATTTGCTGGAGCCTTGTTCGTGCTGCTTTCGGACGGGGGCGATTGCGCGGGTGGTTGACGGCGTTGAAGGTGTGCGGCTCGCGGTGCGTGAAGAAATTCAGAAAGGCGCGACGCAGATCAAGATCATGGCTTCTGGTGGCGTGGCTTCGCCGACCGATCCGATTGCGAATACGCAGTATTCGGAGGACGAGATTCGGGCGATCGTCGACGAGGCCGAAGCTGCGAATACTTATGTGATGGCCCATGCGTATACGGGGTGGGCGATTGCGCGGGCCGTAAGATGCGGCGTGCGGACGATCGAGCACGGGAATCTCGTGGATGAAGCGGCTGCGGCGCTCATGCATGAGCGGGGGGCATTCGTGGTGCCTACGCTCGTGACTTATGACGCGCTGGCTAAACATGGGGCTGAGTTTGGGATGCCGGCGGACTCCATCGCGAAAGTGGCTTCCGTGCAGCAGAAAGGGCGTGAATCGCTTGAGATCTATGCAAAGGCCGGCGTGAAGATGGGATTCGGGTCGGATCTGCTCGGCGAGATGCATGCGTTCCAGTCCGGTGAGTTTCGGATTCGGGCGGAGGTGCTTGGGAATCTGGAAGCGCTCAGGTCGGCGACGACGGTGGCGGCGGAGATCGTCAATATGACGGGGCAGCTTGGGGTGGTTGCGGTGGGGGCGATCGCTGATCTTGTCGTGCTCGATGGCAATCCGCTCGAGGATATCGGGGTCGTGGCTGATGAAGGCGCGCGGGTCGAGTATGTGTTGCAGCGGGGAACGGTTGTGAGGCAGCGGGCTGGCGCGCGGTGATGTGAGGCCGTTCGTTCGGCTATTTCGGCAGGCGCGGTGCAGACGGAACGGCACGTGTTCCGCGCCGTTTCCAATACTAAATTGCGGTGGACTAGACTAAATCTGACAGTGGTTGGTTTTTCATGCTGGCGCGCATTGGCGCGAAGGGTGTAGCCCGTA
>NZ_LOVM01000034.1:0-1094 GCF_001523445.1 Burkholderia sp. ABCPW 11
GCGGCGATCGCGTCCGTATAGGCCGCGACGTTCTCGGGGTTGTAGATGCTGACCGAGTCGAGCACGTGCTTCGCTTGCTCGCGGTATGCGTCGAGATTCGCGTCGTGCTCGGCAAACGCCTGCAACAGCGCGCGGCCGCCCGCCTGGCAGTCGAAGTCCGGATAGAAATACCCGGCCTTGCCGAGGAACGGCGAGTTGTGGATCAGCGGATAGTCGCCGTACAGCAGCTCGTAGTACAGGTAGTTCTGCGCGTTCTCCCACGTGTGCGACACCACCGCATCGCCGTACGCGGCCATGAACTCGTACACCGCATAGCGGCTTTCGAACGTCGTGATGCCGTGCTCGACGATGTCGAGACTCTTCGCGAAATGGATGAACGTCGTGTGATCCTTCAGGTGAATCGTGTTGCACACGCGCACGAATTCGAGGAATGCCGGATTCGCGCGGTAAGCCTCTTCCGTGATCAGCATCGGAATGATGCTGGTCTTCACCATGCAGATGTTCGGCTCGAACATCGTCACGCGCCAGCGCGGCTTGCCGGGCCGATAGCCGAACGTCAAGCCGGCGCCGAGCGTCGCGCGCGCCTTGTCGAACAGCATCGGGTGCCAGATGTGCGGGACGATCGTGACCGGCGCACGCAGGCCCGTCTGGTAGTAGTGCAGGCACGAGCGCTCGAACTCGGGAATCGTCCACACGGCGTCGTATGGCGCGCCCGAGAACAGGAAGCCCGACGGCTTGTCGAACATCGCGCGTTCGATATCGATCACGTAGTCGTTGCCGACCCGCATCGTGACCACCTTGCCGCCGCGCTCGCGGAACGTGCGCAGGTAGTCCGCGCCGAACTGCGCGCTCATTTCGATCAGCACGTCGCAGCGCTCGAGCGCTTCGTCCATCGACAGCAGCGGCACGTCCCACTCGCCGAGCATCATCTGCGGATCGGCAACGTGTTCGCCGCCGTTCACCATCACGGCTTCGGCGACGAGCGGCGACTGGCGCAGCAACAGGATCAGCAGCAGGCAGTTCTGGAAAATGCCGTTTTCCCACAGCGACTGGCCGGCGCCGCGCACGAACAGCGACACGCCGACGACGAGACG
>NZ_LOVM01000035.1:0-1277 GCF_001523445.1 Burkholderia sp. ABCPW 11
CCTGAACCGCCCCGAGTTTTGTGGAGGCTCCAACTCTTGAGAGAATGGAGCCATGAACAAGAAGCCAAGCAAGTTTTCCCCGGAAGTCAGAGAGCGCGCAGTGCGCCTGGTACGCGAGCAGCGTAGCGAGCCGGCAGTCGAATCGATTGCGCCGATGATCGGCTGCACGCCGCAGACGCTGTTGGATTGGGTTAAGCGCGACGAGGTCGACCGTGGAGAGCGCGATGGCGTGAGTACGGCCGAGCGTGAACGCATCAAAGTCTTAGAGCGCGAGGTCAAGGAGCTGCGCCGGACCAACGAGATTCTCAAACTGGCGAGCGCATTTTTCGCCCAGGCGGAGCTCGACCGCCGTTTCAAGTCCTGAAGGCCTTCGTTGATCAGCATCGCGACACCTCCGGGGTCGAGCTGATCTGCAAGGTCTTGCGGATTGCCCCGTCGGGCTACCGACGCCATGCAGCACAACTTCGCGATCCGTCGAAACGCTGCGCCCGCGCGAAACGCGATGAGCTTTTGCAACCGGAGATCAAGCGTGTCTGGCAGGCCAACATGCAGGTCTATGGCGTGCCGAAGGTCTGGAAGCAGATGAACCGAGAAGGCATTGCGGTGGCACGCTGCACGGTCGGACGGTTGATGAAGCTGCAGGGCTTGCGTGGCGCAGTTCGCGGTAAGCGTGTTCGCACGACGATTCCCGAGGTGACCGCACCGCGCCCGCTGGACCGAGTCAACCGGCAGTTCAAGGCTGACCGACCGAATCAGCTCTGGGTGTCGGATTTTACGTATGTCTCGACATGGCAAGGCTGGCTGTACGTGGCATTCGTGATCGACGTGTTTGCCCGCCGTATTGTTGGCTGGCGCGTCAGCTGGTCGATGACCACGGACTTCGTTCTGGATGCACTCGAACAAGCGCTGTACGCCCGCCAACCGGGTGAGGACGGGACTTTGATTCATCATTCCGACAGAGGATCTCAATACGTCAGCATCCGCTACAGCGAACGGCTGGCTGAGGCCGGCATCGAGCCGTCTGTCGGCAGCCGGGGCGACAGCTACGACAATGCGCTGGCCGAAACGATCAACGGCCTGTACAAGACGGAACTGATTCATCGGCGCTCCCCTTGGAAAACGAGGGAATCCGTCGAACTGGCAACGCTGGAATGGGTGGCCTGGTACAACCATCATCGACTGATGGAACCGCTCGGCTATATCCCGCCTGCTGAGGCTGAGGCAAACTACTACAGGCAACTCAGAAATGCCGCTGACGTGCCTGAATTAACTTAAAC
>NZ_LOVM01000036.1:0-93656 GCF_001523445.1 Burkholderia sp. ABCPW 11
CGACCGTCCAGGTTTTCCAGTGCATCGCCGACGTTGTGATACGCGACTTGCTTCGAGCCGTCCGCGGAATCGGTCAGGCTGTACGTCGGCGCCGACAGCTTGCCGTTCGCATCCACCGACGAACCGCCGCCCAGCGCATTCGCCACGCTCTGCGCCGTGCCATGCAGTTGACCGCCGTTGATCGCATCCTTGCTCTGCGCGCTGACCTGACCCGCCTTCACGTTCGTGAGCGTCGTGCCGTCTGCACCGCCGAGCGTCGCCTTCGACTTCGCCGCATCGTCGTACGTCATCGCCAAGGACGTCATGCCCTTGTTCGGATCATTCGGGTCTACCTGCGTGACCAGGCCCGCCTCCTTCAACTGGCCAAGGTTCACCGCATCCTTGTCAGCCTTACCCGCCGCTACGTTCGACAGGATCGTGCCGCCCGCGCCCGCGAGCGTGGCCTTGCCGTGGTTCGGCATACCGTCCGCGTTCTTGTCGTACGTCACTGCCGCACGCGTGTGACCATCGCCATCCACCAGGCCCGTGTTCGTGAACGCGTTCTTGATGTTCGTGATGTCGCCCGTGTTGCCCGCAACCCGACCGTCCAGGTTTTCCAGTGCGTCGCCGACGTTGCGATACGCGACTTGCTTCGAGCCGTCCGCGGAATCGGTCAGGTTGTACGTCGGCGCGGATACCCCGCCGTTCGCATCCACCGACGAACCGCCGCCCAGCGCATTCGCCACGCTCTGCGCCGTGCCATGCAGTTGACCGCCGTTGATCGCGTCCTTGCTGCCCGCGCTGACCTGGCCGGCCTTCACGTTCGTGAGCGCCGTACCTTCCGTGCCCGCCAGCGTCACCTTGTCCTTCTGCGCGCTGTCGTAAGCCACCGCGTTCGGATCCGTGCCGCCCTGGCCTTGACCAGCTGCCGCGAGCGCATCGCCGACGTTGTTGTAGACCTTGTCCCCGACCTTGTACGACGGCGCCGTGATCGTGCCGTCGCCGGCGATGGTCGTGCCGCCGCCCAGCGCGTCCGTCACGCCCTTGAGCTGACTCAGGTTCACCGCGTCGGTACCTTGCGTACCCTTCGCGACATTGACGATCTGACGCTGTACCTTGTTCGAACCGACCGAAAGCGCATTGCCGCGGTTCGCGACCGAGTCGGCACCCAGCGCCACACCGCCCGCGCCGGCCGCCGTCACGCTCGCGTTGGCGCCCAGTGCCATCGCATCGCTGACGTTCTGCATGACCGATGCGGACTTGCCCATCGCGATACTGTTTCGCGCGCCGACCATCGTCTTCGCGCCATCACCCACGGCTACCGAACTGTCGCCGATCGCCGAGACCTTGTTGTTGCCCAGCGCAACCGAATTGTCGCCGTTCGCTTTCGCTTCGGAGCCGACCGCGATCGCTCGCACACCGTTCGTCGTCACCATGCTGCCGATCGCGACCGAATATTCCTGATCGACCCCGGTCTGCGCGATGCTGCCGATGCCGACCGAATGGTCCGACCCCGCCACCGACTGCAAGCCGACCGCGACGGCGTTGACCCCGGCCGCAGCCGACGACACACCGACCGCCGCAGCCGTACCCGACAGCGGATCGCGGCCATTCATCGACGCGATGTTCGGCAAGCTGCCGTCGTCGCCGAGACCTTCGATCGCCACGAAGCTGCCGGGCTTCGAACTGACGTCACGCGTCTGCTGCGACATGGCTCCGCGCGCGGATACCATGGCCCGATTATCGGCAGCGTGAATCGCCTCGCTCAGTTGCTTCATGTTGACGGCGTCGTTGTCGTCGATACCGTCACTGATGTTCACGATCCTGCGCGTCGCACCTTCGTCGCCCACCGACACGGTATTCGGCTGCATCGCAATCGAATTGACGCCGAGCGCGATCGAATTGATGCCCGACGCGCGCGCGCCGGAACCCACGGCCAGCGCATTGATGTTCGTCGCATTCGCGTTCGAACCAATCGCGATGGTGTTCTTGCCCAACGCATTCGCCTGCGTGCCGTTCGCCTTGACCTTGATGTACTTCATGTCGAGCGACCCGTCGCCCAGGCTCGTCGCGATATCGCTCTTGACGTCGTTCAGACCGGTCGCGAGTTGCTTGACGTTGACGGCATCCGTGTCCGCGACGCCGGTTGCGACGTTCTTCAGCGCGACCGGGGCCGCACCGGCGCCGCCCAGCGTCACGCTGGTCTTGGCCGCGCCGTCATACTGCACGGCATTCGAATTCGCGCCGCCGCTGCCGCCGGTCGATGCCGCGGCCTGAATCGCGTCCCCGACGTTGGTATACGTCTGATCGCCCACCTTGTATGCCGGCTTCGATACCGTGCCGTCCGCGTTGACAGCCGAGCCTCCGCCAAGCGCGGATGCGACGCTCGACGACACGCCATGGAGCTGCGCGCCATTGACGGCATCCATGCTCGACGCCGTCACCCGGCCGGCTTTCACATTACCGAGCGTCGTGCCGCCCGTGCCTGCCAGCGTGACACTTCCCTTCTGCGCGCTGTCGTACGCAACCGCCAGCGACGCACCGGTCGACGGATCGATCACGCCGCCGTCGGTCAGGGACTGCTGCAAGTCGCCGACGCTCTTGTTCGTCGCGAACAGTTGCGCGCCGTTGACCGCGTCCGTGCTTGTCGCGGTCAGCCGGCCGGCCTTCACGTTGGTGAGCGCGACGGGCTGCGCGCCCGCGTTCAACGTCACGCGATCCTTCTGCGCGCTGTCGTAAGTGACTGCCAGCGATTCGCCGGTGCCGGGATCGATCAGGCCACTTCCCGTCAGCGACTGCTCGATGTTGGTCACGCGATTGTTGGTGGCGAACAGCTGCGCGCCGTTGACGGCATCCGTGCTGCCCGCGGCCAGCACGCCCGCACGCACGTTGGTCAGCTTGGTCGCCGCCGCGCCCGTGCCGCCGAGCGTGACCGTGCCTTTCGTTTCGTCGTCGTACTGCACGGCGTTGCCGGCTCCACCAGCCTGCGAAGCGGCTTGCAATGCCGAGCCAACGTCGTTGTAGACCTGATCGCCGATCCGATAGGACGGCTTCGTGATGCTGCCGTCGGCCGCGACGCCGGCGTTACCGCCCAGTGCGACGGTCACGTCCTGCAATTGCGCGACGTTGACGGCATCGGTCGCCTGGCCGCCACGCGCCACATTGACGATCTGCCGTTCGAAACCGGCCGAGCCGACCGATACCGTCTGCTCCCGATCCGTTTCGGAATACGAGCCGATGGCCACGCTGTCCGCCGCCCGCGCAGCCGCATTCGTGCCGATCGACAGCGCACTCTCCGACGAAGCGGCCGCTTCCCGGCCGATCGCGATCGCACCGACTTGCGACGCCACGGTCGAATCGCCGATCGCGAGGCCCGACTCGGCCGTGGCCTGCGCCTTGCGGCCCAGCGCGAATGCGCCCCAGCCGGTCGCCTTGGCCTCGTTGCCCACCGCGATCGACGACTTGCCCGCCGCATTCGTGCCGGCCCCGAGCGCCACCGAGCCCTCATCGCCCAGCGCCGACGCTCGGGCGCCTACCGCGACGTTGTTGGCTGTCGCGCTCGCCGCGCTTCCCACCGCTACCGCGCCGCCGGCTCCGGTCGACGAAGGCCGCGTGCTCGCGTTGCTGCCGATCGCAATCGACTTTTCGCCAAGCGCCGACGCATTGTCCGTACCGTTGCCGTTCGCGTCGATCTTCACGTAGGGGCTGTTGTCGGTCACGATCGCCCGGGTGCCGGCCGCCGGACTCATGCGGGCCGCGAGCGCATCCTGCTCGTCCGCGCGCCGGGTTTCCGGCGATGCGCTATCCGACAGGCGCAACGGCGTATCGGCCGGCTCTTCCGGCGCGGCAAACGCGGAACTCATCGACGCGGCGACCAGTACGGTCGCCGCAGCGATACGCGCAGCGGACGACGACGATGTCTTCGAGCGCCCACGGGTAATTTCGGAGGCCGCGCACCAAGTGCTGGTGGAGTGGTTCCATACGACACGATATGTCTTGTTCATTCGAACACTTCCTCTGGTGATAGGCCGGCCCGCTGCGGCGTGTATGCGACGTTGATACCGATATGGCGGATCCGCGGCGGTGGCCCGTGATGACGAGATGCCAGCGCTTGCGATTACTCGGGAGAAATGGCGATGCGTCCGTTCAGACGCCCGTATGACCGAAGCGGCCGAATGTGCGTCAAGGCGGGAGGGGATGCGTCATTCGCAACCGGCAACTGAAAGCTGCTCGAAATTCTATTTACTCGTCTTCACCAAAAAAACGGGACGTGTACTAGATTGAGACGCCACCTAAATAGTACAGATACGAATTAATTTAGAGAAATAGCCAAATTCTTGCCAATTGACAAACTTGACAGTTGAACACTGAAATCTGTCACCTCAAATCACGGCGCGATCTATTTTTCAGATGGTCGCCGGCGGGAACCGTTCGCCACGCCATCGCCTCGACGCGCACGCTGCCGCGCGGCTCGGCGGCACATTGCGCACGCGTATCGCTACAACCGGAGCAGATCGGGCCATCCGGAGTCCCGGATATTTTCAACCCGTACAATCCCTCCCAAAAAAATATAAAAATCAATAGCCGACACTGACTGCATAAGTCGACCGAACCCTCATATCTTTAAAAATCTCGTTTGCGTTATTCGCATCAACGAATTCCAACCCGCCAATTAAGCGAGATAAACAATCGCAAAATATCGGCCCAACCAATATCGCGGTTTCATCCGTTTCCTGCTGTCGCAATATCCCCGCGGCGCGACCGCCGCCCGGCGGCCGTCCCCCAGCGACCGTCCAAACATCCCGGTGCGCCATCGTCCAGACTTCGCTATACTTTGCCGACTTGCCGCCCGTTGGCGGCAGGTCGGAAGCGCGCCGATTTGCTGACTCGATTGCGGGCGCGCGAACCGGCCGGGGCCTTGATGCGTCGTGCGTCGTTCCCCGGCGGTTCACTACAAATGCGGCTAAAGAGGTCGTCAGCCGCGCATCTCCGACTCCGCGCCTCGCCGACACCGTTTAGCCGCCCAGTCATAAGGCGGAACGAATGGAATCGATCGGCATCGTCGCTCCACAGACCATGCATTTCGCCGAACCGCTGCGCTTGCAAAGCGGCAGCGCGCTCGGCAACTATCAACTCGTCGTCGAAACGTACGGCGAGCTCAACGCTGCGCGCTCGAACGCGGTGCTCGTCTGCCACGCGCTGAACGCGTCGCATCACGTCGCCGGCGTCTACGCGGACGATCCGCGCAGCACCGGCTGGTGGGACAACATGGTCGGCCCCGGCAAGCCGCTCGACACCAACCGCTTCTTCGTGATCGGCGTGAACAACCTCGGCTCGTGCTTCGGCTCGACCGGCCCGATGAGCATCGATCCGTCGACCGGCAAGCCGTACGGCGCGCGCTTTCCGGTCGTCACCGTCGAGGACTGGGTGCACGCGCAGGCGCGTGTCGCCGATGCGTTCGGCATCGAGCGCTTCGCCGCGGTGATGGGCGGCAGCCTCGGCGGGATGCAGGCGCTCGCATGGAGTCTGATGTATCCGGAGCGCGTCGCGCACTGCATCGACATCGCGTCGACGCCGAAGCTGTCCGCGCAGAACATCGCGTTCAACGAAGTCGCGCGCTCGGCGATCCTGTCCGATCCCGATTTCCACGGCGGCGACTACTACGCGCACGACGTGAAGCCGAAGCGCGGCCTGCGCGTCGCGCGGATGATCGGTCACATCACCTACCTGTCGGACGACGACATGGCCGAGAAATTCGGCCGCGCGCTGCGCCGTGCGGACGGCGCGCTCGACGCGTACAACTTCAGCTTCGACGTCGAATTCGAGGTCGAGTCGTACCTGCGCTACCAGGGCGACAAGTTCGCCGACTACTTCGACGCGAACACCTACCTGCTGATCACGCGCGCGCTCGATTACTTCGACCCGGCGAAGGCGTTCGACGGCAACCTGACGGCCGCGCTCGCGCACACGCAGGCGAAATACCTGATCGCGAGCTTCTCGACCGACTGGCGCTTCGCGCCGGCGCGCTCGCGCGAGATCGTGAAGGCGCTGCTCGACAACAAGCGCACGGTCAGCTACGCGGAAATCGACGCGCCGCACGGCCACGACGCGTTCCTGCTCGACGACGCGCGCTATCACAACCTGATCCGTGCGTATTACGAACGAATCGCCATCGAGGTGGGAGCATGAACCAGCAAGCGCTGAATTCCCTGTCCGCGCGCGCGGACTTCCGCACGATCGCCCGCTGGGTCGAGCCGCGCTCGACCGTGCTCGACCTCGGCTGCGGCGACGGCTCGCTGCTCGCGTTGCTGATGGAGGAGCTGGACGTCACCGGCTACGGGATCGAGCTGAACGACGCGGGCGTGCTCGCGAGCGCGAAGAACGGCATCAACGTGATCCAGCAGAACCTCGAGGACGGCCTGCGCCTGTTCGAGGATCACAGCTTCGACATCGCGATCCTGTCGCAGACGCTGCAGACGATCCACCAGACGGCCGCGATCCTGCGCGAAACGGCGCGCGTCGGGCGCGAGTGCATCGTGTCGTTCCCGAACTTCGGCTACTGGTCGCACCGGCTGTCGGTGCTGCAGGGCCGCATGCCGGTGTCGAAATCGCTGCCGTACCAGTGGCACAACACGCCGAACGTGCGCGTGCTGACGATCAAGGATTTCGAGGCGCTCGCGCCCGAGGTCGGCGTCACGATCCTCGACCGCGTCGTGCTGCACGAAGGCCAGCCGATTCGATGGGGAGCGAACTGGCGTGGTAGTCTTGCTGTCTATCGCGTCAAGCGCAGCTGAGCCGGGGAGCCGTTGACGGAAGATCCGGCCGGCCCGCGTGCGCGGCCGCCCCTCCTGTGCCGTCCGCGCCGCCTGCGCTGCCGCCGCCATCAGTCAACGCTACCCAGTTCCATTCCATGTCGAAAACGCCACACGAGGCCCCCGCACTCACCGCTCACGAGGATCACCCCGGCTGGCGCGCCTATCTGAACACGCACATGCTGATCTGCGTGTTCCTGGGCTTCACGTCGGGGCTGCCCCTTTTCACGCTCGTCTACCTCGTGCAGGCATGGCTGCGCTCCGAGGGCGTGAACCTGAAGGAAATCGGCCTGTTCGCGCTGATCCAGTTCCCGTATACGTGGAAGTTCCTGTGGGCGCCCCTGATGGACCGCTACGTCCCGCACCTGCCGGGCTGGCGGCCGGGCCGCCGGCGCGGCTGGCTGCTGCTCACGCAGCTGCTGGTCGCGGGCGCGATCGCCGCGCTCGGCTTCGTGTCGCCGCGCGACTCGATCTGGACGGTCGCGGCGCTCACGACGCTCGTCGCGTTCTTCGGCGCGAGCGCCGACATCGTGATCGACGCGTATCGCCGCGAGCTGCTGCGCGACACCGAGCAGGGGCTCGGCAACGCGGTGCACGTGAACGCGTACAAGCTCGCCGCGCTGATCCCCGGCTCGCTGGCGCTGATCCTGTCGGACCACCTGCCGTGGGACGCCGTCTTCGCGATCACCGGCGCGTTCATGCTGCCGGGCATCCTGATGACGCTCGTCGTGCGCGAGCCGGAAGTGGCCGGCGCGCCGCCGCGCAATCTGCGCGACGCGATCGTGCTGCCGTTCCGCGAATTCATCCAGCGCGACGGCTGGGCCGGCGCGCTGCTCGTCATCGCGTTCATCTTCCTGTTCAAGATCGGCGACACGATGGCCACCACGCTATCGACGTCGTTCTTCCTCGACATCGGCTTCACGCGCACCGAGATCGGCATCGTCGCGAAGACCACCGCGCTCGTCGCGAGCGTCGCCGGCGGCATCATCGGCGGCATCTGGCTCGTGAAGATCGGCATCGGCCGCGGGCTGTGGATCTTCGGCGCACTGCAGATGGTGTCGACACTCGGCTTCGCGTGGCTCGCGCAGTTGGGCCCCGGCTCGCCGGTGCTCGCGGTGCTGTACGACTTCACCGTATCGACGAGCCATGCGATCGCGGCCGCGCTGTCGGTGTTCGGCATCGCCGTCGCGCCGCAATTCAGCCCGATGACGGTCGCGCTCGCGCTCGTCTACGGCTTCGAAACCTTCACGACCGGCCTGACGATGGCCGCGTTCGTCGCGTACATCGCGAGCACGACCGACCCGCGCTATACGGCCACGCAGTTCGCGCTGTTCACCAGCCTCGCGTCGGTGCCGCGCACGCTCGCGTCGGCCGCGAGCGGCTTCGTCGTCGCGAAGATCGGCTGGTACGACTACTTCATCGTGTGTACCGCGCTTGCGATTCCCGGCATGTTGCTGCTGTTCAGGATCGCGCCGTGGAACGGTACCGCACGCAACGGCGAGGCCAGCCGTGCGCGGTAACCGCCTGCATCGTCTCGCCCACGTGGCGGCTTCGCTGAGCGTCGGCGCCGCGGCACTCGCCGCGCACGCGACCGACACCGGCGCGACGGCAGCGGGCTCCGCACCGGTCGCGGCGCAGGCGGCGCCTCCCGGCCCTGCCACGTCCGCCGCGCCCGTCCCGCCGTCCGCCGCGGAAGGCGCGCAGCCGACCGGCGCCGCGGCGCCGGCGAAGGCCTATACGCCGACGCCGCAGCAGGTCCGCTACGGCAACGCGATCGCGTTCCGCACGCTGATCCCGTCGCCGCTGCTCGAGCAGCTCACCGCGAACGAATACGCGCAGATCGTGCAGACGGCCGCCGACAGCAATCGCCTGCTGCCCGCGAATCAGCCGCGCGTGAAGCGGCTGCGCGCGATCGTCGCGAAGCTCGCGCCGTATTCGGTGAAGTGGAACGATCGCGTGAAAAGCTGGGCGTGGGACGTCAACGCGATCCGCTCGCGCGACATCCGCCTGACCTGCCTGCCGGGCGGCAAGGTGCTCGTGTACGGCGGCATGCTCGAGCGCGTGCGCCTGAACGACGACGAGCTCGGCGTGCTGCTCGCGCACGGCATCGCGCATGCGCTGCGCGAACACGCGCGCAGCAATTTCAGCATGACCTCGCAGACGTCGCTGCGCGCGGCCGCGCTGCCGCCGCTGTTCGGCGTCGGCGATCCGCTGCCGCAGGCGCTGAACTTCGGCGAGCGCCTGCAGTCGCTCCACTACGATCCGACCGACGAGACCGAGGCCGACGTGATCGGCGGCGACATCGCCGCACGCGCGGGCTTCGATCCGCGCGCGGCGATCACGCTGTGGGACAAGCTCGCGGTCGCGACGCGCGCGAACAAGGCGTCGGGCTTCATCTACACGCACCCGTACAGCAGCGCGCGCCGCCAGGATCTGCTGAACCGGCTGCCGGACCTGATGCCGCTGTACGCGAAAGCGACCGGCAAACGCGTCGAATCGCTGCCCGACTACGCGGGCATCAGCGCACAGCGGCGCAAGATCGTGCGGCGCTGAGCCGCCGAGCGAAACGGCGGACGCTACGCGTCCACGTCGGCCATCGCCGGGCGCACCCCGCTGTCGCGCATCCAGCGCACTTCGTCTCCGGGGCTGCGGCCGAACAGCCGCTTGAACTCGCGGCTGAACTGCGACGCGCTCGCATAGCCGACCCGCGCGGCGGCCGCGCCCGCACCGACACCGTCCTGCACCATCATCAGCCGCGCCTGGTGCAGCCGCGCGGCCTTCACGTACTGCATCGGCGACGTCGCCGTCACGTGCTTGAACTGCGCATGGAACACCGCGACGCTCATCCCGGCCTCGCGCGCGAGCGTCTCGACGTCAAGATCGGCCCTCAGGTCCGCATGGATGCGGCGCAGCGCCTTCGCGACGCGGCCGAAATGATGCTGCTGGACGAGCGCCGCACGAATCGCGTCGCCCTGCGCGCCGGTCAGCACGCGGTACGCGATCTCGCGCATGATCGCGGGCCCGAGCACGCGCGTGTCGTGCGGCGACGCGAGTGTTTCGAGCAGGCGCACCACCGCGTCGGCGAGCGGCGCATCGAGCGGCGTCGAATAGACGCCGTGCGGCTCGCTGACAGCGGCACCGAGCGTCTCGTCGAGCAGGATCGCGAGCTCGGCGATCACCGCGAGATCGACGCGGATCGAGATCGCGAGAAACGGCTCGTCCATGGTCGCGAAGGTTTCGCATTCGAACGGCAGCGGTACCGACAGCACCAGATACTGCTGCGCGTCGTAGACGAACGAGCGATCGCCGAGATAACCGAGCTTGCGGCCCTGGCACACGACGACGATGCTCGGTTCATACAGCACCGGCATGCGCGGCACCGGACGGCTCACGCGAATGAAGCGCACGCCGTCGAGCGCCGCCAGCGTATCGCCTTCATTCGGCGCGAGACGTGAATGCAGCTCGATCATGCGGCGCCGCACACGGTCGCCCGAGTCGTCGAAAAGGGGCTGGAAGCTCATCGGCATGGTCCTGTCCGGCAAGAGAATCTGGCTCGCAATGTAGCACCGCGAACGTATTTTGACGGCTGTTCGCGGACAATTCGAGAGGAATAGGCAAATCTTCCAGACCTTCGGGTATTTCACCGCGGCGGTGCGCTCCTTACGATAGGCACCTGTCTCGCCGCATCGCCACACGATGCGACGGCAGTCTGTTTCGCCGGATCTTTTCCGGACAAGGAGCCCACCGCATGAGCACAACCTATGCCTACGCGGCGACGGATTCGCAGTCGCCGCTCGCCCCGTTCGAATTCCAGCGTCGCGCGCTGCGCGACCTCGACGTCCAGATCGACGTCCTCTATTGCGGCGTCTGCCACTCGGATCTTCATCAGGCCCGCAACGAATGGCGCAACACGATCTATCCGGTCGTGCCGGGCCATGAAATCGTCGGCCGCGTGACCGCGACCGGCCCGCAGGTGTCGCGTTTCAAGGTCGGCGAACTGGTCGGCGTCGGCTGCCTCGTCGATTCGTGCCGCACGTGCGCGAGCTGCGCGGAAGGTCTCGAACAGTATTGCGAGAACGGCTTCGTCGGCACCTACAACGGCCAGGATCGCGTCACCGGCGACATCACGTACGGCGGCTATTCGACGCAGCTCGTCGTCGACGAGGCGTTCGTGCTGCGCGTGCCGGACACGCTCGACCCGGCCGGCGCCGCGCCGCTGCTGTGCGCGGGGATCACGACCTACTCGCCGCTGCGGCAGTGGAACGTCGGCCCCGGCAAGAAAGTCGGGATCGTCGGTCTCGGCGGCCTCGGCCACATGGGCGTGAAGCTCGCGCGCGCGATGGGCGCGCACGTCGTGCTGTTCACGACGTCGCCGTCGAAGATCGAGGACGGCAAGCGGCTCGGCGCGCACGAAGTGGTGATCTCGAAGGACGAAGCGCAGATGAACGCGCACCTGAACAGCTTCGACTTCATCCTGAACACGGTCGCCGCGCAGCACGATCTGAATCCGTTCCTGCACCTGCTGAAGCGCGACGGCACGATGACGCTGGTCGGCGCGCCGGAGCACGATCATCCGTCGCCGCAGGTGTTCAACCTGATCTTCAAGCGGCGCCGCCTCGCGGGCTCGCTGATCGGCGGCATCGCGGAAACGCAGGAAATGCTCGACTTCTGCGCGGAGCACGGGATCACGTCCGACATCGAAACGATTCCGATGCAGCAGATCAACGCGGCCTACGAGCGGATGCTGAAGAGCGACGTGAAGTACCGGTTCGTGATCGACATGGCGTCGTTGAAGCAGTAAGCGTCGCCCCATGCGAAACGGGCCGCCTGTCGGAACAGGCGGCCCGTCTTTCATCCGGCGACCAGGATGACTCGCCCGGCGGCTACGCGCACCGCGTAGCCCGGCCATCACGTCTGGTAGTCGTAGTCGATCGTCAGCGGCGCATGATCGCTGAACTTGATGTCCTTGAAGATCGACGTGCTTTTCGCGGTACCGGCCACACCCGGGGTCGCGATCTGGTAATCGATCCGCCACCCGACGTTCTTCGCGTACGCCTGGCCGCGGTTGCTCCACCACGTGTACTGCTCGGGACGCGGGTCGAGCGTGCGGAACACGTCGACGTAGCCGACATCGTCGAACAGCTTCGTGAGCCATTCGCGCTCTTCCGGCAAGCAGCCCGAGTTCTTCTGGTTGCTCTTCCAGTTCTTGATGTCGATTTCCTTGTGGACGATGTTCACGTCGCCGCACAGGATCACCTCGCGCTTCTTCTTCAGCGCGGCGAGATGCGGCATGAATTCGGCCATGAACCGGTACTTCGCCTGCTGGCGCTCTTCGCCGCTCGATCCGGACGGCACGTACACCGACACGATCGACAGCTTGCCGTAGCGCGCCTCGACGTAGCGCCCTTCGGCATCGAATTCGCTGCTGCCGAAACCGATGATCACGTCATCGGGCTCGCGGCGGCTGTACACGCCCGCGCCGCTGTAACCCTTCTTCTCGGCGTGGTGGAAATAGCTCTTGAAGCCGTGCGGCTCGACGAATTCGGCCGGCAGGTCGTCGGCCGATACCTTGATTTCCTGCACGCACACGCAATCGGCGTTCTGCTCGCCGAGCCAGTCGAAGAAGCCCTTCTTCGCGGCGGAGCGGATGCCGTTCAGGTTGGCGGTAATCACTCGCATCATGTCGGGTTCCGTTCAGTTCGATGTTTTTACAGGGTGGCAGCTTAACGGATCTTCACGCCTTCGAGCTCGGGCTTCGGCGGCGGGAATTCCAGCTTCATGTCGGTCATCGTGCGCAGCAGCAGCTCGGCGATCATCACGTTGCGGTGCGTCTTCGAATTCGCGGGGATCACGTACCACGGCGCGTGCTCGGCCGACGTCGCGGCGAGCGCGTCGCGGTACGCGGACTGGTAAGCGTCCCAGTGCTTGCGCGCGTCGAGATCGGAGATGTCGAATTTCCAGTGCTTGGTCGGGTCGTCGATGCGCGCCTGCAACCGCGCGCGCTGCTCGTCCTTCGAGATGTGCAGGAAGCACTTGACGATGGTCGTGCCGTTCTCGAACAGCATCGTCTCGAAATCGCGGATCTGCCGGTAGCGGCGCTCGCACTCCTTGTCGCCGATCGTGCCGAGCACGCGCGGCACCAGGACATCTTCGTAGTGGCTGCGGTTGAAGATCGCGAGTTCGCCCGCCGCCGGCACCTGCGCATGCACGCGCCACAGGAAGTCGTGCGCGGCCTCGATCGGCGTCGGCGCCTTGAACGGCACGATGCGCAGGCCGAGCGGATCGACCTCGCGAAACACCGCGCGCACGGTGCCGTCCTTGCCGCTCGTGTCCATCCCCTGCAGCACGAGCAGCACGCGCTTCTTCTGCTGCGTGTGCAGGCGCTCCTGCTGGACGTCGAGCTCGGTCGACACGACCGACAGCCGTTCGCGATCGGCCTCCTTCGAGCCGGACGAAAACGGCTTCGCGGCCGGGTCGAACGCGTCGAGCTTGAATGCGGCGGCTTCCTTCTCGCGCGTGCTGTAGGGCACGCGAAAATCGTCGAGCGACGGTTGTTTCGCCATTCGTTCCTCCGTTGGACGGTGCGATGCATACGATAACGCATCCACCAAACGCAACGGGCCGCTCCGAACTGGTCCGGAGCGGCCCGTCGTCAAGCGCGGTTCAGGCGCGCGCGCATGCTCAGCCGAGCTTCTTCTTCAGCAGTTCGTTGACCTGCTGCGGATTGGCCTTGCCCTTCGTCGCCTTCATCGCCTGGCCGATCAGCGCGTTGAACGCCTTTTCCTTGCCCGCGCGGAATTCCTCGACCGACTTCGCGTTCGCCGCGAGCACTTCGTCGATGATCGCTTCCAGCGCGCCGGTGTCGGAGATCTGCTTGAGCCCCTTCGCGTCGATGATGCGATCGGCCGCGCCTTCGTCGGTCGCCTTCTCGTCCCAGATCGTCGCGAAGATTTCCTTCGCGATCTTGTTCGAGATCGTGCCGTCGGCAATGCGCTGCAGCAACAGCGCGAGCTGTGCGGCCGACACCGGAATCGCGTCGATCTCGATGCCGTCGCGGTTCAGTTGCGACGACACGTCGCCCATCAGCCAGTTCGCGGCGATCTTCGCGTTCGCCGCGCCGGCCTTCGCGACCACCGCTTCGAAGTACGCGGCCATCGCCTTGCTCGACGTCAGCACGCCCGCGTCGTACGCGGACACGCCGTACTCGTCGACGAAGCGCTGCTGCATCGCAGCCGGCAGCTCCGGCATGCCGGACTGCACGCGCTCGACCCAGTCCCGGCCGATCACGAGCGGCATCAGGTCGGGATCGGGGAAGTAGCGGTAATCGTGCGCGTCTTCCTTGCTGCGCATCGAACGCGTCTCGCGCTTGTCCGGATCGTACAGGCGCGTTTCCTGCACGACCTCGCCGCCGTCCTCGATCAGCTCGATCTGGCGGCGCACTTCGTAGTTGATCGCTTCCTCGAGGAACCGGAACGAGTTCAGGTTCTTGATTTCCGCGCGCGTGCCGAACTTCTCCTGGCCGACCGGGCGCACCGACACGTTCGCGTCGCAGCGGAACGAGCCTTCCTGCATGTTGCCGTCGCAAATGCCGAGCCACACGACGAGCCCGTGCAGCGCCTTCGCGTACGCGACGGCCTCGGCCGCGCTGCGCATTTCCGGCTCGGTGACGATCTCGAGCAGCGGCGTGCCTGCGCGGTTCAGGTCGATCCCGGTCATCCCGGCGAAGTCTTCATGCAGCGACTTGCCTGCGTCTTCCTCGAGGTGCGCACGGGTCAGGTTGACCGTCTTCTCGTACGCGGGCTTGCCGGCCTTTTCGTTGGCGGGCACCTGGATCGTGATCGAGCCGCCCTGCACGACCGGAATCTCGTACTGGCTGATCTGATAGCCCTTCGGCAGATCGGGGTAGAAATAATTCTTGCGCGCGAAGATGCTGCGCGGCGCGATGGTCGAGCCGATCGCGAGGCCGAAGCGGATCGCCCGCTCGACCGCGCCGCGGTTCAGCACCGGCAGCACGCCCGGCAGCGCCAGGTCGACCGGGCACGCCTGCGTGTTCGGCTCGGCGCCGAACTGCGTCGACGCGCCCGAGAAAATCTTCGAGACGGTCGACAACTGCGCGTGCGTCTCGAGACCGATAACGACTTCCCATTGAGTCATGCTTACACCCCCGCCGGAACTTGCTTGTGCCAGTCGGTCGCGCGCTGGAACGCGTCGGCGACCTGCAGCATCCGGGCTTCGTTGAAATAGTTGCCGATAATCTGCAGACCGACCGGGCGCTTCGCGTTCGCGCCCGCTCCGAAGCCGCACGGCACGCTCATGCCGGGCAGGCCGGCGAGGCTCACCGACAGCGTGTAGATATCGGCGAGATACATCGCCACCGGATCGTCGCCCTTCGCGCCGAGATCCCATGCGACCGTCGGCGACGCCGGGCCCATGATCACGTCGCAGGACTTGAACGCTTCCTGGAAATCGTTCGCGATGATGCGGCGGATCTTCTGCGCCTGCAGGTAGTACGCGTCGTAGTAGCCGTGCGACAGCACGTAGGTGCCGACCAGGATCCGGCGCTTCACTTCAGGCCCGAAGCCTTCGGCGCGCGACTTCTTGTACATGTCGAGCAGATCGCCGTATTGCGCGGCGCGGTGGCCGAAGCGCACGCCGTCGAAACGCGACAGGTTCGACGACGCCTCGGCCGGCGCGATCACGTAGTACACGGGGATCGACAGTTCCGTCTTCGGCAGCGACACCGGCACGAGCGTCGCGCCGAGCGCTTCGTATTGCTTGAGCGCCGCGTCGATCGCCGCGCGCACGTCGTCGGCGAGGCCGGCGCCGAAATACTCGTTCGGCAGGCCGATGCGCAGGCCGGCGAGCGGCTTGCCCGCGTCGTTGCCGGCCGCCCACGGCTGGCCGAGGTGGCGCGTGAAGTCCTCATCGTCGCGCTCGAGGCTCGTCGAGTCGCGCTCGTCGAAGCCGGCCATCGCGTTCAGCAGCAGCGCGCAGTCGGACGCGCTCTGCGCCATCGGGCCGCCCTGGTCGAGCGACGACGCGAACGCGATCATCCCATAGCGCGACACGCGGCCGTAGGTCGGCTTGATGCCCGTCACGCCCGCGAACGACGCGGGCTGGCGGATCGAGCCGCCGGTGTCGGTGCCGGTCGCGGCCGGCGCGAGGCGCGCGGCAACGGCGGCCGAGCTGCCGCCCGAACTGCCGCCCGGCACCGCGTTCGTGTCCCACGGGTTCTTCACCGCGCCGAACGCGGAATTCTCGTTCGACGAGCCCATCGCGAACTCATCCATGTTGGTCTTGCCGAGCGTGACCATGCCGGCCGCCTGCAGGCGGGCGACCACGGTCGCGTCGAACGGGCTCTCGTAATTCGCGAGCATCTTCGAGCCGGCGGTCGAGCGCCAGCCGCGCGTGACGAAGACGTCCTTGTGCGCGATCGGCAGGCCGGTCAGCGCGCCGCCCGCGCCGCGCGCGAGTTCGGCGTCGGCGGCTTTCGCCTGCGCGAGGGTGAGGTCGGCGTCGACATGGACGAACGCGTTCAGGTCGCGCGCGGCGTCGATCCGTTTCAGGTAGTGCTGCGCGAGCTCGACGGCCGAGCATTCCTTGGCGGCGAGCGCGGCGCGCAGTTCGGTCAGGCTTTTTGCGTGCATTGAGTGGTTTTCCTGGGAATTCTGGGTGGCGCGCGGCGCCGGACGGCCGGCGCGCTTGTCATCGAATGCTTACTCGATCACCTTCGGCACGAGATAGAGGCCGTCCTGGACGGCCGGCGCCGGACGCTGGTTGTCGTCGCGATCGACGACTTCCGTCACGGCGTCGTCGCGCAGGCGCTGCGCGACTTCCTGGATCTGTTCGATCGGGTGGGCGAGCGGCGCGATGCCGGCGGTGTCGACCGCCTGCATCTGCTCGACGAGGCCGAAGAATTCGTTGAGCTGGCCGAGCATGTGCTCGGCGTCGGCGTCGGCCATTTCGAGTCGCGCCAGGTGCGCGATGCGTTTCACATCGGTCAGGGTCAGGGCCATGCGATCACCGGAAAAACAAGACTGCGCAGTGCGTCGAAAGCAGCACTGCGGCGGGGGGTTGGAGGGTGCGATCCCACCCTCAAAAATCGGGGCCGAAGCGGCAAAAATACCGCCCGTTTCGATTCAAATACCGAGAAATTATAAGGTATCATTACGCGTTCGACCCAAACCCGGCAGCCTTTTCCCGCACCGTTTCGCCCCTCTTCGGCAAGCCGTGCGTGCTTCGTGCGATCCCCGGTAGACATCACTCGCAGCTTCGTGCGCCGCGGCGGCCGCTTCCGCCACGCTTCCCGAGGCTGTTATTTTTTCCGCTGCCGCCCTCAGCGCTCGCTATGCAGGGCCGGCCCAGAGCGAAACAGGATTCTGAATGTTCGGTTTTTTGCGCAGCTACTTCTCCAACGATCTCGCGATCGACCTCGGCACCGCAAACACCCTGATCTACATGCGCGGCAAGGGCATCGTGCTCGATGAGCCGTCCGTCGTGTCGATCCGCCAGGAAGGCGGCCCCAACGGCAAGAAGACGATCCAGGCGGTCGGCAAGGAAGCCAAGCAGATGCTCGGCAAGGTGCCGGGCAACATCGAGGCGATCCGCCCGATGAAGGACGGCGTGATCGCCGACTTCACCGTCACCGAGCAGATGATCAAGCAGTTCATCAAGACGGCCCACGAGTCGCGCATGTTCTCGCCGTCGCCGCGCATCATCATCTGCGTGCCGTGCGGCTCGACCCAGGTCGAGCGCCGCGCGATCAAGGAAGCCGCGCATGGCGCCGGCGCATCGCAGGTCTACCTGATCGAGGAGCCGATGGCGGCCGCGATCGGCGCGGGCCTGCCGGTGTCGGAAGCCACCGGCTCGATGGTCGTCGACATCGGCGGCGGCACGACCGAAGTCGGCGTGATCTCGCTCGGCGGCATCGTCTACAAGGGTTCGGTGCGCGTCGGCGGCGACAAGTTCGACGAGGCGATCGTCAACTACATCCGCCGCAACTACGGGATGCTGATCGGCGAGCAAACCGCCGAGGCGATCAAGAAGGAAATCGGCTCCGCGTTCCCGGGCTCCGAAGTCAAGGAAATGGAAGTGAAGGGCCGCAACCTGTCGGAAGGCATCCCGCGCAGCTTCACGATCTCCAGCAACGAAATTCTCGAAGCGCTGACCGATCCGCTGAACCAGATCGTGTCGTCGGTGAAGATCGCGCTCGAACAGACGCCGCCGGAACTCGGCGCCGACATCGCCGAACGCGGGATGATGCTGACGGGCGGCGGCGCGCTGCTGCGCGACCTCGATCGCCTGCTCGCGGAAGAAACCGGCCTGCCGGTGCTCGTCGCGGAAGATCCGCTGACCTGCGTCGTGCGCGGCTCCGGCATGGCGCTCGAGCGCATGGACAAGCTGGGCAGCATCTTCTCGTACGAGTGATCGCCCAGTGATCGCCTAGGCAGTCCCGTTTGATATGACGCACCCGCGGCGTGGCCGGATCGCTCGTTCAGAACGAACCGCCGCGCCGTTTGCGCGTCTGAGCATTATTTAACCGATCACACGCGCCCGGCGCCGACCATGGAATACAGTCCGCCGCCCCTCTTCAAGCAAGGTCCGCCCGCGCTCGCGCGGCTCATCTTCTTCGTCGCCCTCGCCATCGCGCTCCTCGTGTCGGACGCGCGCTTCAGCACGCTCGAAATCGTCCGCGGCGTGCTCGGCACCGTGCTCTATCCGCTGCAACGCGCGGCGCTCGTCCCGCGCGACCTGTTCATGGGCGCGGCCGACATGGCCGTCACCGGCGCGTCGCTGCGCCACGAGAACGACGACCTGCGCAAGCGCAACCTGCAGCTGTCCACGCAGGCCAACCAGGCCGCCGTGCTCGCGCAGGAAAACGCGCACCTGCGCGCGGTGCTCGAGCTGCGCCAGCACATCGCGACGCAATCGACGCCGGTCGAGATCCAGTACGACACGAGCGATCCGTTCACGCAGAAGATCGTGGTCGGGCAAGGCTCGCAGCAAGGCATCCAGGACGGCTCGCCCGTCGTCAGCGAGGACGGCGTGGTCGGCCAGGTCACGCGCGTGTTCCCGCTGCAATCCGAGGTCACGCTGGTCACCGACCGCGATCTCGCGATTCCCGTGCAGGTGCTGCGCACCGGCCTGCGCAGCGTGATCTACGGCACGCCGAAGGGCGATTCGCTCGACCTGCGCTTCGTGCCGACGAGCGCGGATCTCGTCGCCGGCGACGAGCTCGTCACGAGCGGCCTCGACGGCGTCTATCCGCCCGGCCTGCCGGTCGCGAAGGTCGTGCGCGTCGACAAGCTCGCCGATACCGCGTTCGCCCGCGTGACGTGCGCACCGGTCGCGGCCGTGCGCGGCGCGCGCCAGATGCTCGTGCTGCATTACCGGAACGACATCCCGCCGCGCCCGGCCGAGCCCGATCCCGCCGCCGACAAGAACGCGAAGGGCAAGAAGGGCGCGAAAGCCGCCGCGAAGGCCGAAAAAGCCGACAAGGCCGAGAAGGCCGACGCGAACGCGAAACCGGCCGCCGCGGCCCAGCCGGCCGTTGCGAAACCGGCGCCGGCCGCCCCCGCCGCGCCGGCCAAGCCCGCCGCCGGGCAATCGGGAGCCCAGCGATGAACCGCCCGCAATACATCCTGCAGCCGGTCAATCCGTACTTCATCGTCTTCAGCCTCGCCGCCGCGTTCCTGCTGAACCTGATGCCGTGGGGCCGCCTGCCCGGCGTGCCCGACTTCGTCGCGCTCGTGCTGCTGTTCTGGAACGTCCACCAGCCGCGCAAGGTCGGGATGGGCGTCGCGTTCGCGCTCGGCATCCTGATGGACGTGCATGACGCGGGGCTGCTCGGCGAGCACGCGCTCGCCTATACGCTGCTGTCGTACGGCGCGATCACGATCCACCGCCGCGTGCTGTGGATGCCGATCGGCGTGCAGGTGCTGTACGTCACGCCGCTGCTGGTCGGCGCGCAGCTCGTCCCGTTCGTGATCCGCCTGATGATGGGCGCCGCGTTCCCCGGTTGGCGCTATCTGGTCGACGGTTTCGTCGAAGCCGCGCTGTGGCCGATCGCGAGCCATCTGCTGCTGATGCCGCAACGCCGCCCGGTCGACCCGGACGATACGCGCCCGATCTGAGCCGGACCGACCTTGAATACCCGCCGCCCCCACGCCCGCCGCGCGCCGCGCTCCGGGGCGGCACCTCGCCTGCGCCTGCGCGCGGGCCAGATTGCCCTTAAATGACCGAATTCAACGACACCCAACAGCAGCTCTCGAGGTTCCGCCTGCGCGTCGCGGCGGCGGGCGTGTTCGTGTTCGTCTGCTTCGGGCTGCTCGCGAGCCGCTTCTTCTACCTGCAGCTGATGCAGCACGGCAAATACGCGCTGCAGGCCGAGGAAAACCGCATCTCGGTCGCGCCGATCGTGCCGAACCGCGGGATCATCACCGATCGCAACGGCGTGATCCTCGCGAAGAACTACTCGGCGTACACGCTCGAGATCACGCCGTCGAAGCTCGACGACACGCTCGACAACACGATCGACAAGCTGTCCGAGATCGTCCCGATCGACGCACGCGACCGCCGCCGCTTCAAGAAGCTGCAGGAAGACTCGAAGAACTTCGAGAGCCTGCCGATCCGTACGCGCCTCACCGACGCGGAAGTCGCGCGCTTCACCGCGCAGCGTTTCCGGTTCCCCGGCGTCGACGTGCGCGCGCGGCTGTTCCGCCAGTACCCGCTCGGCATGACGGCCGCGCACGTGATCGGCTACATCGGCCGGATCTCGAAGCGCGACCAGGATCGCATCGACGCGATGAGCGACGACAACGACAGCGACCAGGAACACTACGATCCGCGCCGCGACGCGAACAACTACAAGGGCACCGATTACATCGGCAAGATCGGCGTCGAGCAGAGCTACGAAACCGAGCTGCACGGGCTGACCGGCTTCGAGGAAGTCGAGGTGACGGCCGGCGGCCGGCCGGTGCGCACGCTGTCGCGCACGCAGGCGACGCCCGGCAACAACCTCGTGCTGTCGCTCGACATCGGGCTGCAGCAGGTTGCCGAGCAGGCGTTCGCGGGCAAGCGCGGCGCACTCGTCGCGATCGAGCCGAAGACGGGCGACGTGCTCGCATTCGTGTCGTCGCCGAGCTTCGACCCGAATTCGTTTGTCGACGGCATCGACCAGCAGACCTGGGACGAGCTGAACAACTCGCCCGACAAGCCGCTGCTGAACCGCCCGCTGCACGGCACCTACCCGCCCGGCTCGACGTACAAGCCGTTCATGGCGCTCGCCGGCCTGACGCTCGGCAAGCGCACGCCGGGCTGGGGCTTCCAGGATCCCGGCTACTTCACCTTCGGCGGCCACACGTTCCGCAACGACGTGCGCTCGGGCCAGGGCTGGGTCGACATGAACAAGGCGATCATGGTGTCGAACGACACCTACTTCTACATGCTCGCGCGCGACCTCGGCGTGAACGCGATCGCGAACTTCATGAAGCCGTTCGGCTTCGGCCAGATCACCGGTATCGACATCCAGGGCGAGGCGCGCGGGATCCTGCCGTCGACCGACTGGAAGAAGAAGGCATTCAAGAAGGCAGCGCAGCAGAAGTGGTTCGACGGCGAGACGATCAGCCTCGGGATCGGCCAGGGCTACAACTCGTTCACGATCCTGCAGCTCGCGCACGCGACCGCGACGCTCGCGAACAACGGCGTCGTGATGAAGCCTCACCTCGTGAAGGAAGTCGAGGATCCGATCTCGCGCGCGCGCCACCTGACCGTGCCGAAGGAAAGCGACGTGATCCCGCTGAAGGCGGCCGACATCGACGTCGTGAAGCGCGGGATGGAGAACGTGATCGAAAACCCGTCCGGCACCGCGTACAAGGTGTTCCGCGGCGCGCCGTACCTCGCTGCCGGCAAGACCGGCACCGCGCAGGTGTTCTCGCTGCAGGGCTCGAACTACAAGGGCCACCTGCTCGCCGAACACCTGCGCGACCACGCGCTGTTCATCGCGTACGCGCCGGTCGACCACCCGCAGATCGCCGTCGCGCTGGTCGTCGAAAACGGCGGCTGGGGCGCCCAGGCCGCCGGCCCGATCGCGCGTCGCGTGCTCGACTACTATCTCGTCGAACGCCAGAACCCGAAAAACGAAGCCGCGGCCGTGGCCGCCGCGGCGTCGGCCACCGAGCCGGTGAGCGCGCCCGTGGTCGGCGACACCTCGAAGCCCGCCACCATCGCGGCCGGCTTCACCGCGCTGCCGCAGCCGGTCGTGCCGTCGGCGGCCAGCGCGGCCGAGGCGGCATCGGCCGCATCGGCGGCCTCCGGTACGGCCGGCGCCGGCGCCACTGCCACGCCGCCGGCCGACGCGAGCGCCGCGGCGCCAATGGCCGCAAGCCTGCCGCCGATCCGGCGCCCGCACCGGCCGCGCCGGCCCGCGAGCGACGCGCAACCGCTCGTCGCCGCGCCGCGGGACGACAACCACCGTGCGACGGCCCCCGCGAAAGCGGCGGACGCCGGCACCGCTCATTGACGGAGAAAGGCATGCAATTCGACAAGCGCGCCTGGCTCGACAAGATCAAGCAGATGTTCGCGGGGTTCGACCGCCCGCTCGCGCTCATCGTGTTCCTGCTGCTGTGCGTCGGCATCGTCACGCTGTACAGCGCGTCGATCGACGTGCCGGGCCGCGTCGAGGACCAGTTGCGCAACATCCTGCTGACGTTCGTGCTGATGTGGGTGATCGCCAACATCCCGCCAACCACGCTGATGCGCTTCGCGGTCCCGCTCTACACGTTCGGGGTCACGTTGCTGATCGCCGTCGCGCTGTTCGGGATGACCAAGAAGGGCGCGAAGCGCTGGCTGAACGTCGGCGTCGTGATCCAGCCGTCGGAAATCCTCAAGATCGCGACGCCGCTGATGCTCGCGTGGTACTACCAGCGTCGCGAAGGCGGGCTGCGCTGGTACGACTTCGTCGCCGCGTTCGGGATCCTGCTGGTGCCGGTCGGCCTGATCGCGAAGCAGCCCGACCTCGGCACGGGCCTGCTCGTGTTCGCGGCCGGCTTCTTCGTGATCTACCTCGCCGGCCTGTCGTTCAAGCTGATCGTGCCGGTGCTCGTCGCGGGCGTAATCGCGGTCGGCTCGATCGCCGTGTTCGAAGAGCGCATCTGCCAGCCCGAAGTGCAGTGGCCGCTGATGCACGATTACCAGAAGCACCGTGTGTGCACGCTGCTCGATCCGACGTCCGACCCGCTCGGCAAGGGCTTCCACACGATCCAGGCCGTGATCGCGATCGGCTCGGGCGGCGTGCTCGGCAAGGGCTACCTGAAAGGCACGCAGGCGCACCTCGAATTCATTCCGGAGAAACACACCGACTTCATCTTCGCGGTGTTCTCGGAGGAATGGGGGCTCGCCGGCGGCCTCGTGCTGCTGACGCTGTACATGGCGCTGATCGCGCGCGGGCTCTACATCGCCGCGCAAGGCGCGACGCTGTTCGGCCGGCTGCTCGCGGGCTCGCTCACGCTCGCGTTCTTCGTCTACGCGTTCGTCAACATCGGGATGGTGAGCGGCGTGCTGCCGGTCGTCGGCGTGCCGCTGCCGTTCATGAGTTACGGCGGCACCGCGCTCACGACGCTCGGCATCGCGATCGGGATGATCATGAGCGTCGGGCGGCAGCGGCGGCTGATGAAGAGCTGAGCGCGCGGCCCGCACCGCGGCACACGAAAACGGCGCTCCGGCGCCGTTTTTCATTGGGCGCGGGTACTTACTGCGTCGGCGCGTGCGGCTTGCCTTGTTCCGCGCCGGCGCCCGACGCCGGCGTCGGCACCTTCAGCCGCGCGCTCAACTCCTTGAATTTCAGCTCGGCCGTCTCGTCGCCCTGCGCGGCTGCCGCCGCGTAATACGCGCGTGCGATGTTCAGGTTCTGCGCGACGCCGTCGCCGCCGCGCTCGTAGAACGACGCGGTCACGTACTGCGCGATGGGCTCGCCCGCGTCGGCGGCCTGCTTGTACCACGCGAACGCCTGCCGGTTGTCGCGCGGCGTGCCGCGCCCGTCGAGGAACTGGTTCGCAAGCGACAGCTCGGCCTGCACGTGCCCCTGCTTCGCGGCCCGCAGGAACCAGCGATGCGCTTCGGCCGGGTTGCGCGCGACGAACTCGCCGTCGTCGAACATCCGGCCGTATACGTACTGCGCATGCGACATGTTCGCGTCCGCCGCGCGCTTCAGCCAGCGCAGCCCTTCGTCGACGTTCGCCGTCACGCCTTCCCCCGTCAGCAGCATCATCGCGTAGTTGAACTGCGCGAGGCGATCGCCGCGCTCGGCCGCATCGTGGAATTGCACCAGCGCCGCGCGATAGTCGCCGGCGTTGTAGTCGGCGACCGCCGATTGCGTTTCGTGCGACGGATCGGGCTTCGCTTGCGGTGCGCCCTGTGCGACGGCCGCCGCACACACGGCCCACAGGCCGACCATCGCCCCGAGCCGCGCGCGCCGGCGGCACGCACCGTCTGCGCCGTTCATGACCGCACCTCCTGCAACGCCTGCCGCGTCGCGCGCAGCAGCCAGCTCACGTCGGCCGACACCGTGATCATCCGGTAACCGGCCTCGCGATACTGGCGCGCGGCCGCCGTGTCGCCGGCGAAGATGCCGACCGCGACGCCGGCCTGCTTGCCGGCCGCGAGCACGCGCGCCATCGCGGTTTCGACGTCCGGGTGGCGGATATCGCCGAGATGCCCGAGGCTCGCCGCGAGATCGGCCGGGCCGACGAACAGGCAATCGACACCGGGCGTCGCCGCGATCCGCTCGACTTCGTCGACGCCGCGTGCCGATTCGACCTGCACGATCACCGCGACCTGCGCATTCGCCGTCTGCAGGTAGTCGCGGCGCATGCCGAACGCCGCCGCGCGCACCATGCCTGCGACCCCGCGCAGCCCGTCGGGCGATTCGGGCGACGGAAAGCGCGTGAGCCGCACCGCGTGCGCGGCGTCGTCGGGCGTCTCGATACACGGGAACATCAGCGTGCGCGCGCCGGCGTCGAGCGCGCGCTTCACGAGCCACGGCTCCCGCGCCGGCACGCGCACGACCGGTTCGCTCGGCAGGTGCGCCGCGGCGATCGCGCGCAGTTGCGACGCCACGTCGCGACTGTCGTTCGGCGCATGCTCCATGTCGATGCAGAGCCAGTCGTAACCGGCATGCGCGAGCGCTTCCGCGGCCGAGTCGCTGCCGAGCGACAGCCACAGGCCGTACAGCGGCTCGTCACCGTCGCGCAGGCGTTGTTTGAGGGAATTGGTGAGCGTGCTCATCGATACGGCCTCCGGAACGGAACGGCAATCGAACGGGACAAGCAACAGGCGAAGCGAAACGCGCGCCGCCGGGCAACCGAAGCATGGCGGCGGCGGATCGCGCGCCGGAGAACGTGAGTCGGATCGGGCCGGCCGATCTGACAGCGCGGGCCGCGAAATCGCTCACGCGAGCGTTTTCCGGTGCCGCACGACGATCATAGCGCGGCGGGGTGCTCGATGCGGGAACTGACGGGGAAGCCGTACCGGCACAGCGCGGAGGAAGGCGAGCCGGCGGCGGCAGCGACGAGGCGGCCCGCGCCGGACGGCGGGGCTGCCTCGCGGGAGGGCAGGGTCAGCGGCCGGGCTGGCGCTCGACGTCGGCCCAGCAGTTCGGCGTCTCGTACAGGCGCACGCGCTCGAGGCGCAGGTTCACGCCGTAGTGCGCGTCGTACACGTTCGCGAGGAGGTCGAACGCGATCGCCGCGAGGTTCTCGACGGTCGGGATCCGGTCGAGCACGACGGTCTTGTGGTCGGCCATCTGCTCGAGGAACGAGCGCACGACCTCGTCGCGCGCATAGACCAGGAACGCGTGGTCCCACTTGCTGACGAGATGCTCGACCGCGAGCGCCTTCACGTCGGCGAAATCCATCACCATGCCGCGGTCGGGCGCCCCCTCGGTATCGACGAGATCGCCGCGCAGCGTGATTTCGAGCACGTAGCGATGGCCGTGCAGGTTCCTGCACTGGCTGCGGTGATCGGGAATGCGGTGGCCCGCGTCGAATTCGAGTTTTCGGGTAATCAGCACGATGTCAAAAGCCGTGGCTCAGGGAATGTTCAGATATTTATGGGTCTGCATCGACAGCCGCCACTGCGGATGACGCTTGCACCAGTCGATCGCGAGCTTCGTGTTGAGGTCGCGCGACGGGCCGTCCATCGGCTGCACGAGAAAATACTCGAAATCGAGCTTCGCGTAGTCGGCCAGCCGCTGGTTGTCCTGCGGAACGACGACCTTCAGTTCGTTGCCCTTCGTGACGACGAGCGGCGCGTCGGCCTTCGGGCTCACGCAGATCCAGTCGATCGATTCGAGCACCGGCAGCGAACCGTTGGTCTCGATCGCGATCTCGAAGCCCGCCGCATGCAGCGCGTCGACGAGCGGCTGGTCGAGCTGCAGCATCGGCTCGCCGCCCGTGCAGACAACGAAGCGGTGCGCTTCGCCCTCCGGCCACAGGCCGGCGATCGTCGCGACGAGCGCCGCGGCGTCCTTGAACTTGCCGCCGTTCTCGCCGTCGGTGCCGACGAAGTCCGTATCGCAGAAGCGGCACACGGCCTCCGCACGATCCTCTTCGCGGCCCGACCACAGGTTGCAGCCGGCGAACCGGCAGAACACGGCCGGCCGGCCCGCATTCGCGCCCTCGCCCTGCAACGTGTAGAAAATTTCCTTGACCGCGTAAGTCATCGTGCTTCGTCCGGCTTGCGCCGCTCGTTGTCGATCAGAATCCGTTGTCCATCAAGCGCTTGCCCGCGCAGCCGCGTCACAGCGGCGCTTCGGTCACCCGCTCGCCCTTCAGGTAAGCCTCGTAGCCACGCTTGCGCAGCTTGCAGGCCGGGCATTCGCCGCAGCCGAAGCCCCAGTCGTGCAGTTCCGCGCGCTCGCCCACGTAGCACGTGTGCGTCTCGACGCGGATCAGTTCGACGAGCGCCTCGCCGCCGAGCTGTTCGGCGAGCTGCCAGGTCTGCGCCTTGTCGAGCCACATCAGCGGCGTCTCGAGCACCATGCGCGTATCCATCCCGAGATTCAGCGCGACCTGCAGCGCCTTCATCGTGTCGTCGCGGCAGTCCGGATAGCCCGAAAAGTCGGTCTCGCACATCCCGCCGACCAGCACGCGCAGCCCGCGGCGATAGGCGATCGCGGCGGCGATCGTCATGAACATCAGGTTGCGGCCCGGCACGAACGTGTTCGGCAGGCCGTTTGCCGCCGTCTCGATCTCGATCGTGCGCGTCATCGCGGTATCGCTGATCGCGCCGAGCACCGACAGGTCGATCATGTGATCGTCGCCGAGCCGGTCCGACCACGCGGGAAACTTGCGCTTCAGCGCTTCGCGCACGCCTTCGCGACACTCGAGTTCGACGCGATGGCGCTGACCGTAATCGAAGCCGAGCGTCTCGACCGTCTGGTAGCGTTCGAGGGCCCATGCCACGCACGTGGCCGAGTCCTGGCCGCCGGAAAACAACACGAGCGCGCCGTCTTTAGCGTCTGTCCGAATCACCGTGATACTCCGTGAATGTGTAGGCTCGCGTCGCACTGCGCCCCGAGGCCGGCTGCCGCCGGGCGGCCCGACGCGGCCGGCCTGCGCCGGCTCGACCAGTATAGGCAGCGCGGTCAGCCGCGAATGCGGCGGCGCGCTTATACCGCTCATCGCGCGGCATCGTTGCCGCGCGCCACGGCAGGCGCACCGCAGGCGGCCTGCCATGCACATGAAGCGATGCGCTAAGTCATTGAGCGGGCACGGATTTTATCATGCCCCGGCGAATGCTGCCGGGCTCGCCGCCCACGGCACGCAATACCCACCACAAACGAAAAACCCCAAGAACCTTCCGATTCTTGGGGTTTTAAATGCTGGTGGCCTGGGACGGAATCGAACCATCGACACGCGGATTTTCAATCCGCTGCTCTACCAACTGAGCTACCGGGCCAACGAAGAATGAAAGTATATCGAGCTATTCGCCCCTGAGCAAGTGCTTTCGCAAAATATTTTACAGCGCGCCTTCGGACGGCTTCTTGCCGAGCTCGACGCCGAGCTGCTTGAGCTTGCGATACAGGTGCGTGCGCTCGAGGCCCGTCTTCTCCGCGACGCGCGTCATGCTGCCGTTCTCGCGCGCGAGGTGATATTCGAAGTACGCGCGCTCGAACGCATCGCGCGCTTCGCGCAACGGGATGTCGAACGGGATCGCGGCCGTCTGGCCTGCGAGGCCGAGCGCCGACGCCATGTCGTCGCCGAGCGTCGGCAGCGCCGCCGCCGACGCGACCGCCGCCGGCCCCGCGGCCTGCCCGCCGCCCGCCTTCGCCGCCGCGTTCGCGGACACCGGCGCCGCGCCGCGTGCGAGACCGTGCTCGACGGACTTCAGCAACTTCTGCAGCGCGATCGGTTTCTCGAGGAAATCGAGCGCACCGATCTTGGTCGCCTCGACGGCGGTATCGATCGTCGCGTGCCCGGACATCATGATCACGGGCATCGTCAGCAGCCCCTGCGCCGCCCATTCCTTGAGCAGCGTGACGCCGTCGGTATCGGGCATCCAGATATCGAGCAGCACGAGATCGGGCGCCTGATTCAGCCGGTATTCCCGCGCGGCCTGCGCGTTCTCCGCCGCCTCGACGACATGTCCTTCATCGCTGAGGATTTCCGAGAGCAATTCCCGGATGCCCATTTCATCATCTACCACCAGGATGGTTGCCATTTACGCTGCCTTTGTCTGCTCACTTGCTTTTGTCTTGGCGGGAGTCGCCCCGTCCTGTGCACCGGATTCGGCGCCTGGCGTATCGCTCGCCATCTGCAGGAAGAGGATCGACACCTGCGCACCCTCGACGGTCTCGCCGTGCATGCGATTGCGCAGATCGATCCGCGCGCCGTGCTCGTCAACGATTTTCTTGACCGTGGCCAGCCCGAGCCCCGTGCCCTTCGCCTTCGTCGTCACGTAAGGCTCGAACGCGCGCGTCAGGATGCGTGCCGGAAAACCGGGCCCGTTGTCGGACACGGTCAGACGTACCGCGACGCGCGTTTTGCCCTCGGCGTCGGGGTCGCCATATTCTACTGTCTTGGTTTCGATCAACACACGCGGATGCGCGGACTCCGCGACCGAATCCTGCGCATTCTGCAGCAGGTTGTGAATCACCTGGCGCAATTGCGTCGCGTCGCCGCGAATCACCGGCAGTGACGGCGCGAGCTCGGCGACGATCGCGCTCTTGCCTTCGCCGACGCCGTAGAGCCCGAGCACCTCGCTCGCCAGTTCGTTCAACTGCAGGTTCGCGAGCACCGCCGGCGGCGTGCGCGCGTATTCGCGGAAATCGTCGACCATCCGCTTCATCGCGGCCACCTGGTTCACGATCATCGTCGCGCCGCGCTTGAGCACGTCCGCGTCGTGCGGTGCGAGCTTGTCGGACAGCTTCATCTGCAGCCGCTCGGCCGACAGTTGGATCGGCGTCAGCGGATTCTTGATCTCGTGCGCGAGCCGCCGCGCGACCTCGCCCCACGCGACCGAACGCTGCGCGGAAATCACGTCGGAGATGTCGTCGAACACGACGACGTAACCGGACGTCTGCGGATCATCGGCCTGCCCCTCGACCGTCGACACGAGACGCGTGCCGCGCACGAGCAGCGTCAGCGGCTCGGTTTCGCCCGGCACCTCGATCGCGAACTGCTGCTGCCAGTGGCCGCGATCGCCGCTGCCGCCGTCGGACGCCGCCTCGCGATCGGCGAACGCCTTGCGCACCATCGCGCCGAACCCGGCGGCCACGCCGATCCGGTCGAGCGTCGTACCGATCAGCGAGTTGAACGGCTGCCGGAAGATCCGCTCGGCGCCGCGATTGGCCGTCGTCAGCCGGAACTGGCGGTCGAGCACGAACACGCCGGCCGTCAGGTTCGCGAGGATGCTTTCGAGATATGTCTTCGAATGCTCGAGCGCGATGCGGTTCTTCTCGACCGCGAGCCGCGCCTCGGACAACTGGCGCGTCATCGCGTTGAACGACTGCGTGAGGAAGCCGAGCTCGTCGCGCGTCTTGATCTCGCGCTTCGGCGTGTAGTCGCCTTCCGTGATCTCCTTCGTGCCCTGCGCGAGCAGGAACAGCGGCCGCGCGAGCTGCTGGCCGAGCGCGAGCGCGAGCATCATCGCGATGAAGGTCGCGAGGAACAGCGCGAGCGTCAGCGTGCCGATGTACATCTTGCGCAGGCCCGTGCGGCCGAGCGACTTTTCCTGGTACTCGCGGTACGCGCGCTGCACGGCGTCCGCGTTGTGCGCGAGCGTCGGCGGCACCGGCTGCGTGAGCTGCAGGAACCGCTCCGCCGGCTGCAGCAGCGACGTCGTCGCATCGGGAATCGGCCGCACGACGCGCAGCCGCAGCGCGCCCTTCGCGCCATGCGCGCGCGGGTCGCCGTCGACTTCGCCCTCGATCGCCGCATACGCGCCGTGTTCGCGCGCCTGGCTCAGCATCAGCGGCGTCGGCAGGTCGTCCGGAATCAGCGCCGCGAAATTGCCCGACGCCTGCGCGACGATGTGAAGGTCGGGCGCCGCACCCGAGCCGCCGCGGCTCGGCTCGACGATCGTCGCGTCCTGCACGCCGAACTGGTCGCGCAGCCGCAGCAGCGTGAGCGTCGTGCCGTTCGTGTTCGCATCGACGCTCGCGAGCTGGTCGGACATCAGCCGCGCCTTCGTCTGCAGATCGGACAGCGACGCATCGAGCATCCCGCGGCCGAGGTTCAGCCCGGCCGTCAGCGCCGTCTCGACGTTCACGTCGAACCACGACTCGATACTGCGCGACACGAACTGGTACGACACGACGTAGATGATCCCGCCCGGCACCACGCCGACGAGCGCGAAGAACACCGCGAGCTTCGCGAGCAGCCGCGTGCCGAACTTGCCCTTCCTCAGGCGCACGACGATCATCCCGATCAGCCCGAGCACCACGAGCAGGAACACGAGCGCGACGACGATGTTCGTCGCGTACAGCCACGAGTAGTAGCGGTCGAAGAATTCGGTGTTCGCACTCGCAGCCGCGAGCAGCACGAGCAACAGCAGCGCGGTCAGCGCGACGGTCGAGACGATCACGCGGATGAGGAGGCTCTTCCCGCTGGCCGCGCGGCGTACTTTATTTAGCACGTTCGGTCACCGTGAAGTTGAAGCGCTTCCAGTCCGACCCGAGCGTCCAGTCGCGATTGTTCACGGCATCGACCTGGAACGGCTTCGGCATCAGCGCCGTATCGAGCTGCATCCGCACCGACGCCGTGTAGGTTTCGCCCGCGCGCACCTGGTTGCGGTCGATCACGTGCCACGACGTGATGTGACGAACCACCGCGAGCGCATCCTTCAGCGACGGGAAGCCAAGCTGCAGGCCGCCCGTCGACACGCGGTACTCGCGCGTGAGCGGCTGGAACGACAGGCGGATCGTCTGCGTGACCGCCACCGGCTGCTCGTCGAACCAGTACCAGCGCGCGCGGCTCAGTTCGAAGTCGGTCGTGAAGTAAAGCGGGATGCCCTTGTTGACGGCATCCTCGAGGCTCGGATTCAGCTCGAAGTCGAAACGCGCGTCCAGGCTCCAGCCGCTTCCGTCCGACTGAAGCGACGCGCGCTGCACGGCGATCGATTCGGCATGCGCCGGCCGGACGACGACCAGGCACAGCGTCAACGCGACCAGCAAGACGGCCGCGAGCCGAAATGGAAAAAGGTGTTTGATCGTCACCGTTTCTGAAACCGCGCGTAGAAAAATCCGTCGTGATCGATGTTCTGGTCGAGTGCGCCGGCGGCCGCCCGCCCCTGCACGCCGCCCGGCAGCAGTTGGCCAGGGGCGTCCAATCGTACCGCATCTTCGCAGGCCGCTTCAAACCAGCGGGCCTGCCATTCGCCTTCCTCAGGAAAGATCGAACAGGTCACGTAAAGCAGTTCGCCGCCCGGCTTCACGAGCGGCCACAGCGCCGACAGGATGCGACGCTGCTCCGCGACGAGCGCCGGGATGTCGGCCTCGCGGCGCAGCCAACGGATGTCGGGATGCCGCCGCACGATGCCGGACGCCGAGCACGGCACGTCAGCCAGGATGCGATCGAACGGGCGCCCGTCGTACCACGCGTCCGGCGTGCCCGCGTCGCCGACGCACACGCTCGCTGCGAGCGACAGGCGAACGAGATTCTCGCCGATGCGCGCCGCGCGCGTCGCGTCGCTTTCGAGCGCCACGACGTCCGCATCGGCGAGCTCGAGAATATGGCCGGTCTTGCCGCCGGGCGCCGCGCACGCGTCGAGCACGCGCATGCCGTCACGCGCGCCGAGCCATTCGGCCGCGAGTTGCGCGCCGGCGTCCTGCACCGACACCACGCCGTCGGCGAACCCCGGAATGCGATCCACCGGCAGCGCCGATGCGAGCCGCACGGCATGCCGGCCGATCGCGGTTGCGTCGATCCCGCTTGCGCGCAACGTGTCGAGATACGCATCGACGCTCGCACGACGCGCGTTCACGCGCAGCGTCAACGGCCCCTGACGCTCACCGGCCGCGAGGATCGCCTGCCACGCGTCCGGCCATGCGCGCTTCACCGCATCGACCCACCACGCGCGGTAGTTCCAGTGCGCGACCGGATCGTCCTGCATCGCCGCGGCGAGTGCGTCGCGCTCCCGCAGGAAACGGCGCAGCACCGCGTTGACCATCCCTTTCGCGAACGCGAATTCGCGCCGAGCACCGATGACGGTGACGGCCTGGTCGACCACCGTGAATGCCGGGTACGCGGCCTCGTCCGCCGGGTCGAGCAGCAGCGCGAACGCGCCGGCGAGCACCGCGTGCACGTGCGCGGGCGGCGCCTTGCCGACGAACTTGCCGATCAGCCAGTCCGCGCTGCCAAAGCGGCGCATCGTCCGGTAGGCGACGTCCTGGGTCGCACCGCGCGCGAGCGCCTGCGCACCGGGCGGCATCTGCGCGAACACCGCCGACAGTGCCGCCGGCAACGCGGTGCCGCGTCGCACCGCATCGACAGCCTGCGCGGCCGCGTCGAGCGCGAAGCCGAGCGAATCGGGCGACAGGTGCAGCGCAGACAGGCGCGCCGGGCGGCCGGAAGAAGTCGGAGCGGAAAAACGGGGTCGTGTCATCGGTGCGGAATCGGCAAACAAGCGCCGCAATCGGGTGCGGCAAACAAATGCGGCAAGCGGCGGCGGCAAACGGCGGGATCGCGGCCGCCACATGGCCCTGCGATCCCAAACCGCGCATTGTAGCGTGCGGTCATGCCGCCCCCTTTGGCCCCTTTACGGCGCGCGCAAATGAAACACCCCGCAGCGCGAAGCATGCGGGGTGGCGGAGCGGCCCGCGCACGGCAACGGCCGCGCGCGGTACGCGGGGGCATCAATCGAAGCGGCCGGTGCGCGCCATCTCCATCAGGCGTGCGATGCGCTCCTCGGTGGCCGGGTGCGTCGAGAACAGGTTCTGCAGGCCACCGCCGTGCAGCGGGTTCATGATCATCATCTGCGCGGTGGCCGGATGCGCTTCGGCTGCCTGGAACGGGATGCCCGCCGCATAGCGATGGATCTTGTCGAGTGCGGTGGCCAGCGACTGCGGATCGCCGGAAATCTGCGCGCCGCCTCGGTCGGCCTCGAACTCGCGGGCCCGCGAAATCGCCATCTGGATCAAGGCGCCCGCAATCGGGGCGAGCAGCGCGACCGCGATACCCGCGATCGGGTTGGCCGGCCGGCCGTTCTCGTCGCGTCCGCCAAAGAACATCGCGAAGTTCGCGAGCGCCGAAATCGCGCCCGCCATCGTCGCGGTGATCGTCGAGATCAGGATGTCGCGGTGCTTCACGTGCGCGAGCTCGTGCGCCATCACGCCGCGCATCTCGCGCTCCGACAGCACGCGCAGGATGCCCGTCGTCGCGGCAACCGCCGCGTGCTCGGGATTGCGACCCGTCGCGAACGCGTTCGGTGCGTCCTCGTTGATCAGGTAGACGCGCGGCATCGGCAGATTCGCGCGCGTGGCCAGCTCGCGCACCATCCGGTAGAACTGCGGCGCCGTGTTCTCGTCGACTTCCTGCGCGTTGTACATGCGCAGCACCATCTTGTCGGAGAACCAGTACGAGAAGAAATTCATGCCGAGCGCGAACAGCAGCGCGATCGTCATGCCGCGAGAGCCGCCGATCATCCCGCCGATCACGATGAACAGGGCCGTGATCGCGGCCATCAGCATCGCCGTTTTGACCCAATTGAACATACCCACTCCTTATCCGTCAGGGGACCCGCCGCGCATCACAGCGCACGGCGGAAAATTGTAAGCGATTTGTTAGATAAGGTCTCGCCGGAAAAATTCAATCTCAGCGTTGCGAACTCGCAAGACGAAGGCCGAGGCCGACGAAAGCGCTGCCGACCGTGCGGTCGAGCCACTTCTTGACGCCCGGCTTGCCGGCAAAGCGCTGCGTGACGCTGCCCGTCACCCACGCGACGAGGCTCGTCCAGACCGTGCTCATCGCGACGAACACCGCGCCGAGGGTCAGGAATGCCCAAGCCTTGTTCGGACTGTCGGCCGACACGAACTGCGGGAAGAACGACACGAAGAACAGCACGACCTTCGGATTCAGCACGTTGGTCCAGAAACCCTGCATGAACAGCTGGCGCAGCGGCTTGGCGGCCGCGGCCTGCGTGGCTTCGGCGCCCGACGGCGCGGCGGCCTGCTTCGCGACGATCATCCGCACGCCGAGATAGATCAGATATGCGGCGCCGACCAGCTTGATCACCGTGAACGCGGTTGCCGACGCCGCCAGCAGCGCGGTCAGGCCGAATGCACATGCGAGCGCGTGGACGCAGCAGCCGGCCGAAATACCGAACGCCGACATCAGCCCCGCGCCGCGACCCTGCGCGACGCTGCGGCCGATGATGTAGGCCGTATCGGGGCCGGGCGTGATGTTCAGCAGGAAAACCGCGAGCACGAAGAAGCCGAAATGGACGATGCCGAACATGAAAACCTCGAAACCGGAAAGCGCAGGGAAATTCTACGCGTGCCTGCGGCCCCGCGCGACTCGGCCGTCCGGCCAGTTGCGCGGGGCCGGCGAACCCGGTCGAAGACGCTCAGGCCGTGTCAGTCGACGTCGGGCAGCGCGAAACGCTGGCCCGCGGCGAGCGGCGAACCGGCGAGGAATTCGCGCGCGGGCAGCCGCTTGCCGCCCGGCTTCTGCAACTGCGTGACGCGCAGCGCGCCGCTGCCGCATGCGACCACCACGCCTTCCGGCGCGACCTCGACGATCGTGCCGGGCGCCGCATCGCCGCGCGCCGCCACGGGCTCGGCCGCCCACAGCTTGATGGCCGCACCGTCGAGCGTCGCGACGCCGCCCGGGAACGGATCGAACGCACGCACCTGGCGCGCGAGTACGTCGGCGGGCTTGCGCCAGTCGAGCGCCGCTTCGTGCTTGCCGATCTTTTCCGCGTAGCTCACGCCGTCGGCCGGCTGCGGCGTCGCCGGCAGCGTGCCGTCGCGCTCGAGCCGCACGAGCGCGTCGACGATCAGCCGCGCGCCGTCGGCGGCGAGCCGGTCGTGCAGCGTCGCGGTCGTATCGTCGGGCGCGATCGCGATGCGCGCCTCCTCGATCATCGCACCGGTGTCGAGGCCGGCATCCATCTGCATCAGCGTGACGCCGGTCTCGGCGTCGCCGGCTTCGATCGCGCGATGGATCGGTGCGGCGCCGCGCCAGCGCGGCAGCAGCGACGCGTGGATGTTGATGCAGCCGGCGCGCGGGATGTCGAGCACCTCCTGCGGCAGCAGCAAGCCGTACGCGGCCACCACCATCACGTCGTGCGGCGTCGTGCGCAGCAGCCCGATCGCGTCGGCCGCCTCCGCCGGATACTTGCCCGCGCGGCGCAGCGACGGCGGCTGCGCGACGGTCATCCCGTGCTCGACCGCGTAGCGCTTCACGGCGCTCGCCTGGAGTTTCATCCCGCGGCCGGCCGGGCGATCGGGCTGGGTGAGCACGAGCGGCACCGGGAAACCGGCCTCGTGGATCGCGGCAAGGGCAGCCGCGGCGAATTCCGGCGTGCCGGCAAAAATCACGCGCAACGTATGGGTCATGACAGCGTTCGGGGTCGGGCTGGGCGTACGCGCATCACATCGCGCGTTCGAGTTTCTTCATCTTCGTCTTGATACGCGTCTGCTTGAGCGGCGACAGGTATTCGACGAATACGCGACCCATCAGGTGATCCATCTCGTGCTGGACGCACACGGCGAGCAGGCCTTCGCAGTCGAGCTCGAAGGTCTCGCCCTGCTCGTTGAGCGCGCGCACGCGCACGTGGTCGGGGCGTTCGACTTCGTCGTAGATGCCCGGCACCGACAGGCACCCCTCTTCATAGATCTGCTTCGCGTCGCTCGACCACACGATCTCCGGGTTGATGAACGCGCGCAGCTCGTTCTTCTCCTCGGAGACGTCGATCACGATCACGCGCTCGTGCACGTCGACCTGCGTGGCCGCCAGGCCGATGCCCGGCGCCGCGTACATGGTCTCGGCCATGTCGGCGACGAGCTTGCGGATCCGGTCGTCGACCTTGTCGACGGGTTTGGCGACCTTGTGCAGCCGCTTGTCGGGGTAATGAAGAATATTGAGCAAAGCCATGGCGTTCGGTATTCGGTGAAGCGGCGTGCCGCATCGGCCATCCGGCCGGCTGGCGCCGCCGCCGGGATGCAATGAAGATGAGGCGGATGCGTGGCATATCAATGCCGCGGATCGCGCCTCCTGCAATCGGCCGGGCGCCTGCGCGCACGGCCCTGTCGAGTATTTCGGATGATGAAAATTTTATCATGGCGCCACGCGCTGCGCTGGCCGCCGCATTCGAGGGCCCCCTCATGTCGCCGCAAGCGCTGACGCCCTCCGCGCTGCGCGCATGGCTGCAGCTCGCGCATGCGCCCGGCCTCTCGCCCGCCGTCTTGCAGGCGCTGCTCGCGGCATTCGGTTCGCCGGCGGCGGTGCTGTGCGCGTCCGACCAGGCCATCGCCGCCGTGAGCGGCCCCGCCGCCGCGCAAGCCGTGCGCGCGAGCGAGCGCGACGATCTCGATACGCGCACCGACGCCGCGCTCGCCTGGCTCGACGGGCCGGGCAACGTGCTCGTCACGCTGAGCGATCCGGCCTACCCGCCGCGGCTGCGCGATCTGCATGATCCGCCGCCGCTGCTATATGTAAAGGGGCGGCTCGACCTGCTGCACGCACGCGGCCTCGCCGTGGTCGGCAGCCGCCATGCGACGCCGCAGGGGCTCGCCGACGCAACGCATTTCGCCCACGCGTTGTCCGACGCGGGTCTCGCGATCGTCTCGGGACTTGCGCTCGGAATCGACGGCGCCGCCCATCGCGGCGGGCTCGACGGCCGGTCGGGCACCGTCGCGGTGATCGCGACGGGCGCCGATCTCGTCTATCCGGCGCGCCACCGCGCGCTCGCCCACGAGATCGCCGCGCACGGCGCGATCGTGTCGGAATGGCCGCTCGGCACGCCGGCCCGTGCCGCGCATTTTCCACAGCGCAACCGGCTGATCGCCGCGCTCGCGATCGGCGTGCTCGTCGTCGAAGCCGCCCCGCGCTCGGGCTCGCTGATCACCGCGCGGCTCGCGAACGAACTGGGGCGCGATGTGTTCGCGGTGCCCGGCTCTATCCACGCGCCGCTCGCGCAGGGCTGCCACGCGCTGATCCGCGACGGCGCAAAGCTCACCGCGGCGCCGCTCGACGTGCTCGAGGAATACGGGCTCGGCGAGCCGGCGGTGCGCACAACGGGCGGCGCGGCGCGCGCCGGCAACCCGCGCGCGAACGCTGGCGAAATCCGCGCGCCCGCCCCTGCCGGCGTCGCGCAAGCGGATCGCGCCGTCTCGGCCGCCGCGCCGCCCCGATCCGAAGCCCCGCCACCGGGCGATCCGTCGGAACAAGCGGTGCTCGCCGCGCTCGGATACGGCCCCGTTACGTACGAATGGCTCGCCGAGCACAGTGGCCTGCCCGACGACGTGCTGCATGGCGCGCTGCTCGCGCTGGAACTGGCCGGCCGCATCGCGAGCGTCCCTGGCGGACGCTTCGCGCGGCTCGACGCGGCGCCCACCCCGTCCGCGCGGGGCGTGCTACATTCCCCGCCATAGGGGCGGCCCGGCCGCCGACGATATCCAAGGAATTCCATGCCCGCGCTGAATCTCGACACCGATGCGGATCGGATCGCCGAGCGCCTCGCCGATCCCGGCACGTTGCTGGTGGCCTGCCTGTGCGCCGAGTGGTGCGGCACGTGCCGCGACTACCGGAGCGCCTTCGACCGGCTCGCCGACGCGCATCCGGACGTCTGCTTCGCCTGGATCGACATCGAAACCCATGCCGACCGGCTCGACGATCTCGACGTCGAGAACTTCCCGACCATCCTGATCGAGGACGCCCATACCGCGCGCTTCTTCGGCACGGTGCTGCCGCACGCGGCGATCGTCGAGCGCATGCTGTCCGACTTGAGCGCGGTGCCCGGTGCGCCGCACGCACCGAAATTGCGCAACCTCCTGAACGTCGAAGCCTGAATTCGCGGCCCGGAGCGGCAGTTTTTGCGCATGTTTGCGCGCCCCGCGGCGCCGGGCGCTTGCCGCCGTTGCGGCACCCCTCTATGATGAGCCGCTTTTTACACGCCGAGCCGCCGTCGCTGCGGCGTGTGCTATAAAGCGGTCGTAAAAGGGACCCACAACCGGCGAACCCGGTCTACCAACACACACCTGTCATGTCCAAAGCACTGATCATTGCGGAAAAGCCTTCTGTCGCGAACGACATCGCACGCGCTTTGGGCGGTTTTACCAAGCATGACGAGTATTACGAGAGCGACGATTTCGTCCTTTCGTCCGCTGTCGGCCACCTGCTGGAAATCGCAGCCCCGGAGGAGTACGAGGTCAAGCGCGGGAAATGGAGCTTCGCGCATCTGCCCGTCATTCCCCCGCATTTCGACCTGAACCCGATCGCAAAAAGCGAGTCGCGCCTCAAGGTGCTCACGAAACTGATGAAGCGCAAGGACGTCGACCGCCTGATCAACGCATGTGACGCGGGGCGCGAAGGCGAGCTGATTTTCCGCCTGATCGCGCAGCACGCGAAGGCGAAACAGCCCGTCCAGCGTCTGTGGCTGCAATCGATGACGCCGCAGGCGATCCGCGACGGGTTCGCGAACCTGCGCAGCGACTCGGACATGCAACCGCTCGCCGACGCCGCCCGCTGCCGCTCGGAAGCCGACTGGCTCGTCGGGATCAACGGCACCCGCGCGATGACCGCGTTCAACAGCAAGGGCGGCGGCTTCTTCCTGACCACTGTCGGCCGGGTTCAGACGCCAACGTTGTCGATCGTCGTCGAACGTGAAGAGAAAATCCGTCGCTTCGTCCCGCGCGACTACTGGGAGGTGAAGGCCGAATTCGCGTGCGCGGCCGGCTTCTACGAAGGCAAGTGGTTCGACCCGAAATTCAAGCGCGACGAATTCGATCCGGAAAAGCGCGACTCCCGCCTGTGGAGCCTGCCGGCCGCCGAAACGATCGTCGCCGCCTGCCGCGACCAGGTCGGCACGGTGTCCGAGGAATCGAAGCCGTCGACGCAACTGTCGCCGCTGCTGTTCGACCTGACGAGCCTGCAGCGCGAGGCGAACAGCCGCTTCGGCTTCTCCGCGAAGAACACGCTCGGCCTCGCGCAGGCGCTGTATGAAAAGCACAAGGTGCTGACCTACCCGCGTACCGATGCGCGCGCGCTGCCGGAAGACTACCTGTCGACGGTCCAGTCCACGCTCGAGATGCTCAAGGAGAGCCACAACTACCTGCCGCATGCGAAGCAGGTGCTCGACAAGGGCTGGGTGAAGCCGAACAAGCGGATCTTCGACAACTCGAAGATCAGCGACCACTTCGCCATCATCCCGACGCTGCAGGCGCCGAAGTCGCTGTCCGAGCCGGAGCAGAAGCTGTACGACATGGTCGTGAAGCGCTTCCTCGCGGTGTTCTTCCCGGCAGCCGAATTCCGCGTGACGACCCGGATCACCGAAGTCGCCGGCCATCACTTCAAGACCGAAGGCAAGGTGCTCGTCGAGCCGGGCTGGCTGCAGGTGTACGGCCGCGACGCCGAAGGCGCGGACGCGAACCTCGTGCCGGTGCAGAAGGACGAGAAGGTGAAGACGGACGAGATCGCCGCCGTCGCGCTGGTGACGAAGCCGCCCGCACGCTACTCGGAAGCGACGCTGCTGTCGGCGATGGAAGGCGCGGGCAAGCTGGTCGAGGACGACGAGCTGCGCGAGGCGATGGCAGCGAAGGGCCTCGGCACGCCGGCCACGCGCGCGGCGATCATCGAAGGCCTGCTCGGCGAGAAGTATCTGCTGCGCGAAGGCCGCGAACTGATCCCGACCGCGAAGGCATTCCAGCTGATGACGCTGCTGCGCGGCCTCGGCGTGAAGGAACTCACGGCGCCCGAGCTCACCGGCGAATGGGAATACAAGCTGTCGCAGATGGAGCGCGGCAATCTCGGCCGCGACGCGTTCATGCAGGAAATCGCCCGCATGACGCAGCAGATCGTCAAGCGCGCGAAGGAATACGATTCGGACACGATCCCCGGCGACTATGCGACCCTCGAGACACCGTGCCCGAACTGCGGTGGCCAGGTGAAGGAAAACTACCGCCGCTTTGCGTGCACGAAGTGCGAGTTCTCGATCTCGAAGATTCCGGGCAGCCGGCAATTCGAGATCCCGGAAGTCGAGGAGCTGCTGCAGAAGAAGGAAATCGGGCCGCTGTCGGGGTTCCGCAGCAAGATGGGCCGCCCGTTCTCGGCGATCCTCAAGCTGTCGTTCGACGACGAGACGAAGAACTACAAGCTCGAGTTCGATTTCGGCCAGGACCAGGGCGGCGAGGAAGGCGAAGCGCCCGACTTCTCCGCGCAGGAACCGGTCGGCGCGTGCCCGAAGTGCAAGGGCCGCGTGTTCGAGCACGGGATGAGCTACGTGTGCGAGCACTCGGTGGCGAACCCGAAGACCTGCGACTTCCGCTCGGGCAAGGTGATCCTGCAGCAGGAAATCACGCGCGAGCAGATGGGCAAGCTGCTTGCCGACGGTCGCACGGATCTGCTGCCGAACTTCAAGTCGTCGCGTACCGGCCGCAACTTCAAGGCGTTCCTCGTGAAGCAGCCGGACGGCAAGATCGGCTTCGAGTTCGAGAAGAAGGAGCCGAAGGCCGCCGCCGCGAAGAAAACGGCTAAATCGGCGGCAAAGGATGCCGAAACCGTGACCGAAGGCGCCGAAGAGAAACCGGCACCGGCACGCAAGACCGCCGCTCGCAAGACGGCGGCGCGCAAGACGGGTTCGTGACGCCCCGGCCGCAGGGCGCCGCTCGCGGCGCGTCCGGCACCGGCACGCAGCCATAAAAAAACGCGGATCGATCGATCCGCGTTTTTTTTCGTGCCGCCCGCCGAGCCGTTACAGCGGCGACGGCACCGCCACGCGCGTGCGCGGCGAGCGTGCAAGACGCGGCTGCAGGTTCGGATCGGTCGACTCGGGCTGCTCGGCCCGCATCTCCACGCCAATCGGCGGCGGCGTCGCGCCCTGCGCGGCCCACTGCTCGCCCATCATCGCGTCGGTCGAGTGGCTGAAATGTTCGACGAGGTGGTCGATGAACGTGCGCACCTTGGCCGGCAGGTGGCGCCGGCTCGGGTAGGCGATGTTGATCTCGACCTGCGGCAGCCGGAATTCCGGCAGCAGCCGCACGAGCGCGCCGCGCGCGATGTCGCTGCCGATCAGGTAGCTCGGCAGGATCGCGACGCCCATTCCGAGCAACGCGAACTGGCGCAGCATCGCGGTGTTGTTCGCGACGATCACGTTGGTCGGGCGCACGCGCACTTCGCCGTCCGGCCCCGTGAACACACGCTCGTCGCCCCAGTATTCGGTCGGCAGGCTCAAGGCCGGGTGCTCGGCGAGCTGTTCCGGATGAATCGGCACGCCGTGCTTCTCCAGATAGCTCGGCGTCGCGCACACGGTCATGCAACCGGTGGTGAGACGCCGCGTGACGATGCTCGCGCTGCGCATCTGGCGCGTGACGACGATGCCGACGTCGAAGCCTTCCTCGACGAGATCGACCTGCCGGTCGACCAGCGTGAGATCCGGCACCACCTTGGGGAAATTCTCCGTGTACGACTGCAGCACGGGAGCGAGGTTGTGCAGGCCGAATACGACCGGCGCAACGATGCGCAGCGTGCCGACCGGCTCGTGATTGCGTGCGACGACCATCTGCTCGACGTCCTCGAGCTCGTCGAGGATCTGGCGGGCACGCTCCAGATAGACCTGACCCGACTCCGTCAGGGAGAGGCTGCGCGTGGTGCGGTTGAGCAAACGCGTGCCGAGCCGGCCTTCCAGATCGGCGACGTGGCGCGTCGCGACCGCGTTGGAGATATCCATTGCGCTCGCGGCCCGCGCGAAACTGCCGAGATCTGCAACCTTGACGAACACGCGCATCGACTGCAAATGATCCATAAACGACTCCTGCCGCTGTTACAACTTCAAAAAGATGAAGCAAATGCGTAATTCTCCTACGACAGCGGAAAAGATGCAGAGTTGCTCAACAAGGGGCCGGTTGACGATAAAAATAGTCAAAAATCCTCGGCTTCCGCGGATAGTTGATCCAATTATTCTGCTTGGAGCAACAATTGGGTGAACCTCGTCGAGGAAGCGGCCGAATCAGAAAAGACGTGTTTGATGCGACACAACAGCGCACCCGTTCGCATGGCGCGCGAGTGGCGGCGGGGATGGCCGGCGCCGATTGCGGCGGAGCGTAACAACCTGTTAAAAAGACACCACGAAAGCGGCCGACGTTGCATCATGTCGGCCCCGGCCGGGCAGAGCGGGTGCGCAAGGTGCGCCGCCGCCCGTGCCGCTTTCAACGCGCGACACCCCGTTCACCATGAAAATTGCCATCCTCGACGATTACCAGGACGCCGTCCGCAAGCTGAACTGCTTCGAGATGCTCGCCGGCCACGACGTAAAGGTCTTCAACAATACGGTGCGCGGCCTGGGACAGCTCGCCAGCCGTCTGGCGGAAGTCGAGGCGCTCGTGCTGATTCGTGAACGGACCCCGATTACTTCGCAGCTGCTGTCGAAGCTGCCGAACCTGCGCATGATCAGCCAGACCGGCCGCGTGTCGAGCCACATCGATCTCGACGCGTGTACCGACCGCGGCATCGCGGTGCTCGAAGGCACCGGTTCGCCGGTCGCGCCGGCCGAGCTGACCTGGGCGCTCGTGATGGCCGCCCAGCGCCGCATCCCGCAGTACGTCGCGAACCTGAAGCAGGGCGCGTGGCAGCAGTCGGGCCTGAAGACGTCGGCGCTGCCGCCAAACTTCGGCCTCGGCCAGGTGCTGCGCGGCCAGACGCTCGGCATCTGGGGCTACGGCAAGATCGGCCGGCTCGTCGCCGGTTACGGCAAGGCGTTCGGGATGAACGTGCTGATCTGGGGCCGCGAGCATTCGCTCGAAGCCGCGCGCGCCGACGGCTACACGGCCGCCGAGAGCCGCGAAGCCCTGTTCGAGCAGAGCGACGTGCTGTCGCTGCACCTGCGCCTGCACGACGACACGCGCGGGATCGTGAAGCAGGAAGACCTGATGCGGATGAAGCCAACGTCGCTGCTCGTCAACACGAGCCGCGCCGAGTTGCTCGAGGACAACGCGCTCGTCAACGCGCTGTCGCACAACCGTCCGGGGATGGTCGCGATCGACGTGTTCGAAAGCGAGCCGATCCTGCAGGGCTACAGCCTGCTGCGGATGGAAAACGTGATCTGCACGCCGCACATCGGCTACGTCGAACGCGAAAGCTACGAGCTGTATTTCAGTGCCGCCTTCCGCAACATTCTCGCGTTCGACGACGGCGACATGTCGAGCGTCGCGAACCCGGAAGCGCTGACGCCGATCCGCAAGCGCTGATCGCACGGGCTGCGCACGCCGCGCGGCCCCGCTGCTCCGCTCCCGATCGTCAGGCGGCCACGCGGCCGCCCGTCATCGCGCCGACACGCGTGAGGAAGTGCTCGCCGTCGCGCCGCCCGAGATCGTACGCATGCCGCATCTGCGACGGGCTCGTGTAATCCCAGCTCGAAATCGGCACCTTGCTCGACGGCTGCACGTACAGCCGCCGCTGGTCGCCATGCGCGACCGTGAACATCTGCGGACGCGGATACAGCCGCGTGACGAGCACCAGCACGTCGCCCGGCGCCGGGTCGAGCGCATCGACCGGCACGTTGTCGACCATCCCGCCGTCGAGCACCGGCCGGCCGCCGCGCCGCAGCACCGGCGTGAACGGCGGCGTGCAAGACGATTGCAGGATCAGGTCGGCGAGTTCGTCGACTTGCGTGCAGGCCTGCGCGCGCACGAATTCGGGCCGGAAACCGAGCGTGCGCCCGAGCGTCGGATGCAGCGTCTTGCGCACGTACTTTTCGATGTTGTACGCGACGAGGCCGGCGGCGACCGCGCTGCGCGCGCCGAGCCAGCGCGGCACGTGCGACACGCCGATGCGGATCTCCGGCGCCGCGGCGAGCTTCGCGAACGGCTCGCCGTAGATGTCGAGCAACGCCTGGCGGTAGATCCGGTAGTGCGGAAACACCGGCTCGCGCCCGAACAGGTTGCCCCAATACGCGTTCTTCCGGTTGTGGCGCAGCGCCTCTTCGTAATAGCGCATCACCCACGCGGCGTCGCGCGTATACAGCATGCACGCGGTGGCCGCGCCGGCCGAGATGCCGGTGATCACGCGCGGGCGCAGGCCGAGGGCCGGCTGCGCGACGTCCCAGAAGCCAGCCTGCCACCAGCACCGATTGCCGCCGCCCGCAAAGACGATCTGGTCGAACATCGCGCCGCTCAGCTGACGAGCGCGTAGGTCGACGTCGCATGGACGGCCATCTTGCCGTCCTCGTCGAACAGCTCGACTTCGCCGAACACGAGGTTGCGGCCCATCCGCAGCACGCGCGCGGTGACGAGCACGTCGCCCTTGCGCACGGGACGCATGAAGTTCGTGTTCAGCGACACCGTCGTCATCGGCCGGAATTCGCCGAGCGCGGCCGAGATCGCGACCACCATCGCGGTGTCGGCGGCCGCCGTGAACACCTGGCCGCAGATCACGCCGCCCGAATGGCGGAATTCGCCGGAAAACGGCAGGCGCAGCGTGACGCTGTCGTCGTCGATCGACACGGGGACCAGACCCAGCGAGCGGACCCACGGGGCCAGCAGGCGATCCAGCAATTCGCGGACTGCGTTTTCGTCCATCTTCGAATGTCCAGAAAACGTCGCGCGACCGCCGCGCAACGCGTGTGGCGTCATCATACCGGGAGCGCGCAAACTGCGACCGCTCGTTACCGCGCATACGGCCGCCGTCGTCTCGACGAAATATTTTCAGGATATTTGCAGAAAGGGCTTGCCAAGTCCGAAATACTCACGCATAATCTTTCTTCTGTTGGGGGCGTTAGCTCAGTTGGTAGAGCAGCGGACTCTTAATCCGTAGGTCGAGTGTTCGAGTCACTCACGCCCCACCAGGAATTCCAAAGGCCGGTCAGCGAAAGCTGACCGGCCTTTTTCGTTTTGGCCGACGCACGCGCGGCGCGCGCCTTTCGCGGTACGCCACCGCACGCCCGTCGCGCATCGTTTCCGCTAGAATCGTCCGACAAAATCACACGACCGGCGCAGGTATCGTCGTCTGCCGCCGGCACTGAGAGAACACGGGACGTCAGACATGGAAGCATGTGAACGAGACGCGACCATTCGGAGGGCGTGGTCGCGCCAATATCGGCCTGTCCGTCGCGACGGGCCGCTCCCCCGGGCACACCCGAATCCGCGCGACGCACGCACCGGGTCGCGTCATGCCGGGTAAGAACGCGCTGGTCGCGCTGACGATCGGTGTCGTCCTGTCCGTGCTGACCGGCGCACTCGCCATCACGGCAAGCCGGGAACCCGGCCACCTGGTCCGCGCGCCGGGCACGGTCGTGCGCATCGTCCAGGACAGCGATGCGATGCGCGCGTACCGGCCGATCGTCGCGTACCTCGCGAACGACGGCCAGCGCCGCGAAGTCGCCGGCAATACCGCATCGGCGGTCCCCGCCTACGACATCGGCGAAAACGTCGACGTCCTGCTCGACCCCGACCACCCCGAGCGCCCGGCGCTGATCGACGATTTCACGCAACGCTGGTTTCCGGTGGCCGTGCCGGCGCTGCTCGCCGTCGCGTCGTTCGCGATCGGCAGCCTGCTGCTTGCCGACGAGCGTCGCCGCCGGCAATCGGAGCCGGCGCGGCCCCGCGTCGCACGCAAGCCGGCACGGCGCCGCCGGGATGTCGCGATCGTGCTGATTCCGATCGCGATCGGCACGGGCTTCCTCGCCGGCGCCGGCGCGGCCGGCCTGCGTCAGTGGCAGATCGTCCACCACTATGCGCGCTCGACCGGCCATGTGGTCGAGATCGCGAAAAACGGGCGGTCGTCGCGGTCGCGCACGTCGCTGTATTCGGCCATCGTCGCGTTCACGACCGACAGCGGACGGCTGATCACGTTCGCCCAGGGCTCGGCGTCGTCGCAACCGGGCCTGCGCGAGGGCGACGCGGTCAGCGTGCTGTACGATCCCGTCACCCCCGAGCGGGCGCTCGTCGACCGCTTCTGGGATCGCTGGGGCCTCACGGCCATCCTGTTCGCGATCGGCGCGCCGTTCCTCGCAGCGGGGCTGTTCGTCGCCGCAACGTTATGGCCCGACCACCGGCCGCACGAAGCCACCCGATGACGCACACGCGGTGCTGCAACCGTCGCGACACACGCGTCACCGCTCCCTGAACGCCTCCACCTTCGCGCGATTCCCGCACGTGCGCATGTCGCACCACCGCCGCCCGACACCGCGGCCGCGATCGACGAAGAACCACGTACACCGGCCGCACTGCCGCACGCGCACGAAATCGTCGCTGCGCATCAGATGCTCGAAACCGAGCGCGACCGCATCGATCCAGCGCGACGCCCCGCGCGCGTCGGGCCGCCACGCGAAGCGGCCGCCGACCGCGTCGAACGCGCTGCGCCCGATCGCGTCGCGGATCGCCACCGCGAGCCGGTCCGCCGCGCGCGCCCCCGCACTGCCACCGCCTTCGGCCGTCAGATGCGCGATCGCGACGTACGCGTCGTCGCGAAAGCGGTGCAGCGCCGCCAGCTCGTCCGGGCCGTCCTGGCGCGGATGACGCAGCAGCCGCGCCAGATCGTCGGGCGCCAGCAACCCGGCTTTCGCGGCCCATGCGCGCACGGCCGGCCAGTCGACGAGCTTGTCCTCGTCGCGCGTCTTGCCGGTGTCGGCCACCGTGTTCAGAAAATCGAGCGCCGGATGGCCGCCGACGAAATCGGCCGCCCGCCATTCATGCCCGTGTCGCGCCGGGTCGGATCGAGTAACCATTTATCTTCACCTATCGGTTTCACATCCGGAAAATCCGGCGTAACCTGTTAACAACCAAAACAGGTTATCACGGAGAAGCCGATGCTCGAACTCCCGAACCGCTTCGATTTCGAAGGCCACCGGATTGCATGGGGCACGCTCGGCGAAGGCCCGCCGCTCGTGCTCGTACACGGCACGCCGTTTTCGTCGCAGGTATGGCGCCGGATCGCGCCGTGGCTCGCGCGACGCCATCGCGTGTATTTCTACGACCTGCTCGGCTACGGCCAGTCCGACATGCCGGACGCGGACGTGTCGCTGGGCCGTCAGAACGCGCTGTTCGGCGCGCTGCTGAATGAATGGCAACTCGCGCGGCCGCGCGTGCTCGCGCACGATTACGGCGGCGCAACCGTGCTGCGCGCGCACTTTCTCGACGGCATCGCGTATGCGGATCTCACGCTCGTGAACCCGGTCGCGATCGCGCCGCAAGGCTCGCCGTTCGTGCGTCACGTCGCGCAGCACGAAGCCGCGTTCACCGGCTTGCCCGCGTACGCGCATCGCGCGCTCCTGTCGGCCTATCTCGGCAATGCGGTCGCGCAGCCATTGAGCGACGACGTGCTGTCGATCTACCGTGCGCCGTGGCTCACGCCGGCCGGCCAGGCCGCGTTCTATCGCCAGATCGCGCAGATGCGCCAGCGCTACATCGAGGAAGCGGAGGCCCGCTACGCGCCGCCGGACTTTCCGGTGCGCATCGTGTGGGGCGAGGACGACGCGTGGATTCCGCTCGAGCAAGGACAGGCCCTGGCCGATCGCATCGCGAACGGCCAGCTGATCCGGGTCCCGCACGCGGGCCATCTGGTTCAGGAAGATGCGCCGGAAGCGATCGTCGCGGCCGTGCTCGACGGGTCTGCGCCGAGCTGAGCCGGCACCGGCCCGGCGAAAACGCGAATCGGCCGACGATACGAGCCGATCGAACGACGCCCGTGCCGGCTGCGATGCCGGCGCGGGCGCGTGACACGTCGCTTACCAAGGCAGCGAATACGTCTTCGTATTCGTGAAGCTCTTCATCGCCTCCTGCACGCCCTCCTTGTACCCGAGCCCCGAATCCTTCACGCCGCCGAACGGCGTCAATTCGAGTCGATAGCCCGGCACCTCGCGCACGTTCACGCTGCCGACTTCCAGCTCGGTGATGAAGCGCGTGATGTGATCGAAGCGATTCGTGCATACCGACGACGACAGCGCGTAGTCGGTGCTGTTCGACATCCGGATGGCTTCGTCGATGTCGCGAAAGCGCATGATCGGCGACACCGGGCCGAAGGTTTCATGCTTCACCAGCGGCATGTCGGGCGTCACGCGATCGACGACGGTCGGCGAATACAGCGCGCCGTCGCGCACGTTGCCGACCAGCAGCCGCGCACCGCGCGCGATCGCGTCGTTCACCTGTTGCTCGCAGAACTTCGCAGCCGCTTCGTCGATCACGGTGCCCATGTCGACCGACGGATCGGATGGATTGCCGTACGACCACGCGCGCGTTTTCTCGACGACCAGCTCCGTGAAGCGATCGGCCACCGACTCGTGCACGAGCATCCGCTTGATCGCCGTGCAGCGTTGCCCCGAATTCCTGTACGAGCCCGACACCGCGAGCGTGCTCGCTTCGTCGAGATCGGCGTCTTCCATCACGATGATCGGATCGTTGCCGCCGAGCTCGAGCACCGCGCGCCGGTAGCCCATCCGCGCGGCGATCGACTTGCCGATCGACACGCCGCCGGTGAACGTGATGAGATCGATCGCCGGGTTCGTGATCAGCTCGTCGGCGATCTCCTTCGGGTCGCCGGTGATCACCTGCAGCATCTGCGGCGGCAGGCCGGCTTCGTACAGGATGTCCGCGAACAGGTAGCACGACAGCGGCACCTTCTCGGACGGCTTCACGACGATCCGGTTGTTGGTCGCCACCGAAGGCACGATCTTGTGCGCGACCTGGTTCATCGGGTGATTGAACGGCGTGATCGCCGAAATCACGCCGAGCAGCGGGTCGCGCTGCGTGTACACGCGGCGCTTCTTGCCGTGCGGCGTCAGATCGCACGAGAAGATCTGCCCGTCGTCCTTCAGCACTTCGCCGGCGCCGAACGTCAGCACGTCGGCCACGCGGCCGGCTTCGTACGTCGAATCCTTGATGCACAACCCGGCCTCGGCCGTGATCAGCGCCGCGATCTCCGCGGTGCGCGCACGCACGATGTCGGCCGCGCGGCGAAGGATCGCCGCGCGATCGTGGCGCGTGAGCGTCGGCCGGTACGCACGTGCGACCGCGAACGCGCGGCGCACGTCGTCGAGCGTCGCCTTCGGCACGGTGCCGACCAGCGCGCCGTCGTACGGGTTGCGCACGTCGATCACCGCGTCGCGGTAGATCCTTTCACCATCGATTCGCAGTGCTTCACGACGAAGCGTGCGGACATCCGACGATTCTGCAATGGCGTTCATGAGTGTCTCCTGGCGGATGCGTCCGCGTCACTGCAGATGGTTGAGCGCGATGTCGATGATGTCGAAGTTGCGCAGCCGCGCGCGGCCCGCGACGTCGGTCGCGACCGGCTTGCTGAAGATCAGCGGCACGATCTGCTCGGAGATCCCGCCGTGCGAGCGCAGCGGCACGTCGAGGCCCGACAGGTCGTGCTTGATGCGGCGCGTGCCGAGCACGACGTCCTGCTTCGAGATCACGATCAGGTCGCCCATCCGCGCGGGCGGCAGCTCGAAGCGCGCGCAACCTTCGGCGCCCGTCAGCACGACCTCGATGCCGTCGACCGCGGCGAGCCGCGCGCGCAACGCATCGGCATCGGCCGTCGCCGGCACGTAGACGGTCGCGAACGAACCGAGCGCACCGTGGTGCACGACGTACGGATCGGTGATCGGCAGGATCACGCGCGCCGCATCGTGGCCGAGCCATTCGTCGAACAGCTCCTGCAGGTAGATCACGTTCGGCTCGCCGGTCGCGTCGTCGTGCTTCGCGTTCATCCCGTGATCGGCCGTGATCGCGACGATCGCGCCGAGTTCGTCGAGGCGCTGCAGGTACGTGTCCATCATCGCGTAGAACGCGTTCGCGCCGGGCGTGCCGGGTGCGCACTTGTGCTGCACGTAGTCGGTGGTCGACAAGTACATCAGGTCGATCGGGCGCGTCTCGAGCAGGCGCACGCCGGCGGCGAACACGAACTCCGACAGGTCCGCGCTGTACACGCTCGGTACCGGCTTGCCGACCAGTTCGAGCACGTTGTCGATGCCGTTTTCCTCGATGCTCGCTTCGTCAGCCTTCTCCGACGAGAAGCAGATGCCCTTCAACCCCTTGCCGAGCAGGCGGCGCAGCTTGTCCTTCGCGGTGACGACCGCGACGCGCGCGCCCTGTTCGGCGAAGGTCGCGAGCACGGTGGGCGCGACCAGGTATTTCGGATCGTTCATCAACACCTCGGCGCCGGTGTCGCGATCGTAGAAGTAATTGCCGCTTATCCCGTGGATCGCCGGCGGCACGCCGGTGACAATCGACAGGTTGTTCGGGTTCGTGAAGCTCGGCACCACGCACTCGCCCTTGAGCGCCGTGCCCGGCTTCAGCAGCGTGCGCAGGAACGGCGCGACGCCGGCCTCGGCGGCCTCTTCCAGATATTCGTATGCGCAGCCATCGACGCAGACGACCACCACAGGCCGGCTCATCCAGTTGTAGCGGCGGCCGTTCACTTCCACGGATACAGGCGTTTCAGTCATGACGTTCATTCCTTTCAGGTCGAAGGGGTGAGCCGTCGGCGCCCGCGCCGCGCCGAAGGGAGGTGTTTTCCATGCTTGACATTAAAATTGAGGATTTGTAGATTGTCAACAACATGCAGAGAACAGAAAGCAAAACAACGGTGCAGCAAGAGGGCTGGTCTCCACTCATCCGCCGCGTGCCGCGGCGCCACAGTCAAGGGGTCTGAAGATGAACGAAGTGCCGGTACACAAGCGTTTCCATGCATGGAGGGGCGCGGCCCGTGTCGCGCTGGCGGTGGCCGTCGCGCTCGGCGCCGCCCAGGCCGCGCACGCGAAGACGTCGCTGCTCGTCTACACCGCGCTGGAAGACGAGGCGATGAAGCCCTACAAGGACGCGTTCGAGAAGGCGAACCCCGATATCGAGATCCGCTGGGTGCGCGACTCGACCGGCTCGGTCACCGCGAAGCTGCTCGCGGAAAAGAACAACCCGCGCGCGGACGTCGTGCTCGGTCTTGCCGCGTCGAGCCTCACGCTGCTCGACCTGCAAGGCATGCTGATGCCGTACGCGCCGAAGGGCTTCGACCAGCTCACGCGCAAGTACAGCGACGCGAACACGCCGCCGCACTGGGTCGGCATGGACGTGTGGGGCGCGACGATCTGCTACAACCGCGTCGCCGCGCAAGCGAAGAACATCCCGAAGCCGACGTCGTGGGAAGACCTGACGAAGCCGGTCTACAAAGGCGCGATCGTGATGCCGAGCCCGGTGTCGTCGGGCACCGGCTACCTCGACGTGACCGCGTGGCTGCAGACCTTCGGCGACGACAAAGGCTGGAAATTCATGGATGCGCTCGACAAGAACGTCGCGCAGTACGTGCACTCGGGTTCGAAGCCGTGCACGCTCGCCGGCACCGGCGAATTCCCGATCGGCATCTCGTTCGAATTCCGCGGCCACGAACTGCAGGCGCAGGGCGCGCCGATCGATCTCGTGTTCCCGAAGGAAGGGCTCGGCTGGGACATGGAAGGCACGGCGATCATGAAGACGACGAAACAGCCCGACGCCGCGAAGAAGCTCGCCGATTTCATGGCGAGCAAGGAAGCGAACCAGATCACCGCGCGCTGGTGGGCGATCGTCGCGTATCCGGGCGTGGCGCGAAAGCTGGCCGGCATCCCCGACAACTACCCGGACCTGCTCGTGAAGAACGACTTCGTGTGGTCGGCGAAGAACCGCCAGTCGATCCTCGATACGTGGCAGAAGCGTTACGGGGCGAAAGCGCAGCAATGACGCTGCCCGCAGCGGGGTCGCGCCGCGCGCCGCCCCGCGTCACCCTTTCCGTCGTCGAACCCGGCCCCCGGGCCGCCCCTCCATGGAGGCGCGCATGGCACCTTATCTGAGCGTAGAACGCATCGAGAAGCGGTACAACGACACGCAGGTCCTCACCGACATCGACCTGAACGTGATGAAGGGCGAGATGATCTGCTTCCTCGGGCCGTCCGGCTGCGGGAAGACCACGCTGCTGCGGATCATCGCGGGGCTCGAGACGCAGAACGCCGGCCACATCATGCAGGACGGTCGCGACATCTCGCGGCTGCCGCCGCAACTGCGCGACTACGGGATCGTGTTCCAGTCGTATGCGCTGTTCCCGAACCTCACCGTGTACGACAACGTCGCGTACGGGCTCGTGAACCGCAAGATGAAGCGCGACGCGATCCACGAGCGCGTGCACACGCTGCTCGCGCTGGTCGGCCTGCCCGACAGCCATCGCAAGCATCCGGGCCAGTTGTCCGGCGGCCAGCAGCAGCGCATCGCGCTGGCGCGCGCGCTCGCGACGTCGCCGGGCCTGCTGCTGCTCGACGAGCCGCTGTCCGCGCTCGACGCGCGCGTGCGCGTGCGGCTGCGCCAGGAAATTCGCGCGCTGCAGCAGCGGCTCGGCGTGACGACGATCATGGTCACGCACGACCAGGAAGAAGCGCTGTCGATGGCCGATCGCATCGTCGTGATGAACCACGGCGTAATCGAACAGATCGGCACCCCGCTCGAAATCTACCGGCAGCCGGCATCGCCGTTCGTCGCGGATTTCATCGGCCGCGTCAACACGATTCCCGCCGAAGTCGCGCAGGACGGCACGCTGCGCGCGGGCGCGGTCGGCCTCGATTGCCGCCATGGTGCGGCCCGCCCCGCGCAGGGCGCGGCGGTGTCGGTCTACGTGCGGCCCGAGGACCTGCGCATCCGCGTGCCGGGCGAGACGGCCGACAACGTGCTGGCCGGCCGCGTCGAGAAGCTCGAATTCCTCGGCGCGTTCTGCCGCGTGAGCTTCCGGATCGAAGGGCTCGACGGCCAGGAGATCGTCGCCGACCTTTCGTATCGCGACGTCGACCGCACCGGCGTGCAGGCCGGCGCGCGCATCGACCTCGCGCTCGATCGCGAGCATGTCCGCGTGTTCCCGTGCGCGAAGGAGCGACTGCAATGAGCACCGTCCTGACCGAGCGCCGCCGCGGCGCGTCCGCCCCCGCCGACGTGCGACAGATCACGCACTGGCACGACCGCATCGCCCAGCTCGCACTCTTCGCGATGGCCGCGCTGATGTCGCTGTTCCTGCTGCTGCCGCTCGCGCTCGTCGTGCAGAAATGCTTCGTCGACGCCGACGGCCGCTTCGTCGGCGCGCACAACTTCGTCGAGTATCTGGAGGACAGCGGCGTGCTGCGCTCGATGCTGCATTCGCTGACGGTCGGCGCGCTCGTCACGGCGATCGTCGTGCCGATGGCGTTCACGTTCGCGTATGCGCTCACGCGCTCGTGCATGCCGCTGAAGAACGCCGCGCGCACGATCGCGCTGCTGCCGCTGCTCGCGCCGACGCTGCTGTCGGCCGTGTCGTTCATCTACTGGTTCGGCAACGCGGGGCTGCTCAAGCCGCTGCTGCACGGCCATTCGATCTACGGGCTGCCGGGCATCGTGCTGAGCATGGTGTACGCATCGTTCCCGCACGTGCTGATGATCCTCGTCACCGCGCTGTCGCTCGCCGACGGCCGGCTCTACGAGGCCGCCGACGCGATGGGCACGCGCCGCCTGCGCAAGTTCTTCACGATCACGCTGCCCGGCGCGAAGTACGGGCTGATCAGCGCGACGATGGTCGCGTTCACGATGTGCATCAACGACTTCGGCGTGCCGGTCGTGATCGGCGGCTCGTACAACGTGCTGTCGACCGACATCTACAAGCTGATCATCGGGTTGCAGGACTTCAACCGCAGCGCGGTGGTGAGCCTGATGCTGCTGTGCCCGGCGCTCGTCGCGTTCGGCATCGACTTCTTCGTCCGCCGTCGCCAGCAGTCGCAGCTCGGCGCGCGCTCGACGCCGTACCAGCCGAAGCCGTCGCGCGGCTTCGACGCCGCGATGCTCGCGTACTGCGCGCTCGTGTGCGCATTCTTCATCGCGGTGGTCGGCATCTCGGTGTTCGCGTCGTTCGTGAAGTTCTGGCCGTACCAGATGAGTCTCGGGCTGCAGCACTACCGGATGGGATTGATCGCGGCCGGCATCTTCGACGCGTACAAGAACAGCTTGCGGATGGCCGCGACGGTGGCGCTCGGCGGCACGATCGTCGTGTTCGGGGGTGCCTACCTGATCGAGAAGACCCGCGGCGCGCGCTGGCTGCGCGGCTTCATCAGCCTGTGCGCGATCTTGCCGATGGGCGTGCCGGGGCTCGTGCTCGGCATCAGCTACATCTTCCTGTTCAACGCGCCCGGCAATCCGCTGAACGGGCTGTACGGATCGCTGTGGCTGCTCGCGATCGTCACGGTCGTCCACTACTACGCGTCCAGCCACCTCACCGCCGTCACCGCGCTCAGGCAGATCGACGGCGAGTTCGAGGCCGTATCCGCGTCGCTGAAGGTGCCGTTCTACAAGACCTTCCTGCGCGTGACGGTGCCCGTGTGCCTGCCCGCGATCCTGCTGATCGCGCGCTACCTGTTCGTCAACGGGATGACCACGGTGTCGGCCGTCGCGTTCCTGTACTCGCCGGACACGCAGCCTGCATCGGTCGCGATCCTGAACCTCGACGACGCGGGCCAGATGGGTCCGGCCGCCGCGATGGCCACGCTCGTGCTCGCGACCTCGTCGTTCGCATGCGTGCTGTTCGCGTGCATCTCGCATCGCCTGCTGCGCCGTACGCAGGCGTGGCGCCATCCGCATCGCCGTTGAGTTCCTGCCGCATTCCCGTGACGTCCCGACTTCATCAAGGAGACACCATGACGCTCGCCGCCCAGCCCATCCTGCTCACCCCCGGCCCCCTGACGACCTCCGCCCGCACGCGAGATGCGATGCTGCGCGACTGGGGCTCGTGGGACGGCGATTTCAACGCGATCACCGCGCGGCTGCGCGAACGGCTGCTGCAGATCGCGCACGGCGAGGGCACGCACGAATGCGTGCCGCTGCAAGGCAGCGGCACGTTCTCGGTCGAGGCGGCGATCGGCACGCTCGTGCCGCGCGACGGCCACGTGCTCGTGCCGAACAACGGCGCGTACTGCCAGCGCATCGCGAAGATCTGCCGCGTGCTCGGCCGCACGCTCACGACGATCGACTACCGCGAGGATCGCCGTGTCGATCCGATCGACGTCGAGCGCGCGCTCGCCGCCGATCCGACCATCACGCACGTCGCGCTCGTCCACTGCGAAACCGGCGCCGGCGTGCTGAACCCGTTGCACGACGTCGCGCAGGCCGTCGCGAAGCACGGGCGGGCGCTGATCGTCGATGCGATGAGCTCGTTCGGCGCGATCGACATCGACGCGCGCACGACGCCGTTCGACGCGGTGATCGCCGCATCCGGCAAGTGTCTCGAAGGCGTGCCGGGGCTCGGCTTCGTGATCGCGAAGCGCAGCGCGCTCGAACGCAGCGAAGGCAACAGCCATTCGCTCGCGATGGACCTGTACGACCAGTGGGTCTACATGCAGCGCACGACGCAGTGGCGCTTCACGCCGCCGACGCACGTGGTCGCCGCGCTCGACGCGGCCGTCGCGCAATACGTCGACGAAGGCGGGCTCGCCGCGCGCGGCGGCCGCTACCAGCGCAACACTCGCGCGCTGATCGACGGGATGCGCGCGCTCGGTTTCCGGCCATTCCTCGATCCGGCGATCCAGGCGCCGATCATCGTCACGTTCCATGCGCCGGACGATCCGAACTACGATTTCAAGCGGTTTTATCAGGAGGTCAAAAAGCGCGGCTACATTCTGTATCCGGGCAAGCTCACCGAAGTGGAGACGTTCCGCGTCGGCTGCATCGGCCATTTCGGCGAAGCCGGGATTCCGGGCGCCGTCGCGGCCATTGCCGACTCGCTGAAAGCGATGGGCGTGCGCCGCGTATCGGCCGAAGCGGCGGCATGACGAGGTGACGCGAGGCACCCGGCCGCGTGCGCACGAGCATGCGGCCGCCCGTTTTTCCCGGCCGTGCGTCGCGCGGCCCCTTACCTTATCGACGAGCCTTCCGATGCGCCCCTTCTGGATCGAACAAGCGCTGTTCAACGACGGCGATCTCGCCCCCGCGCTGCAAGGCGCGACGCAGGCCGACGTGTGCATCGTCGGCGGCGGCTTCACGGGACTCTGGACCGCGATCCAGGCGAAGCAGCAGCACCCCGCGCTCGACATCGCGATCCTCGAAGCCGACCTCTGCGGCGCCGGCGCGAGCGGACGCAACGGCGGCTGCCTGCTCACGTGGTCCGCGAAATTCCTGACGCTGCGGCGTCTGTTCGGCGAAGCCGAGGCGATCCGGCTCGTGAAGGCGTCGGAAGCGGCCGTGCAGCACATCGCCGATTTCTGCCGCGCGCACGGCATCGACGCCGAATTGCGGCTCGACGGCACGTTGTACACCGCGACGTCGCGCGCGCAGGTCGGCACGCTCGCGCCGGTGCTCGACGCGCTCGCCGCGTGCGGCATCCACAGCTACGAGCCGCTGCCGCCCGCCGAAGTCGCGCGCCGCTCGGGCTCCGCGCGCAATCTCGACGGCGTCTACTCGCCGGTCGCCGCGACCGTGCATCCCGGCAAGCTCGTACGCGGGCTGCGCCGCGTTGCGCTCGACATGGGCATCCGGATCTACGAGCGCACGCCGATGCTCGACTTCACGCCCGGCCAGCCGGCCGTCGTACGCACGCCGTCGGGCAGCGTCGCCGCCGGCAAGCTGGTGTTCGCGATCAATGCGTGGATGGCGAGCCGCTTCCCGCAGTTCGAACGCACGATCGCGGTCGTGTCGAGCGACATGGTGATCACCGAGAAATGTCCGGCGTTGCTGGAGCAGACCGGGCTCGTGGACGGCGTGTCGGTGCTCGATTCGCGGATCTTTGTCTACTACTACCGCACGACGGCCGACGGGCGGCTGATGCTCGGCAAGGGCGGCAACACGTTCTCGTGGCGCAGCCGCATCGCGCCGGTGTTCGACCGCCGCTCGCCGTACGAGGCGCAGCTCACGCACAGCCTGCGCGCGTTCTTCCCGTCGCTCGCGGACGTGCCGATCACCGCGAGCTGGAACGGGCCGTCGGATCGTTCGGTCACGGGCTTCCCGTTCTTCGGCCGCCTCGACGGCGCGCCGAACGTGTTCTACGGGTTCGGTTATTCGGGCAACGGCGTCGGGCCGACCTACATGGGCGGGCAGATCCTGTCGTCGCTCGTGCTCGGCCTCGACAACGCGTGGACGCGCAGCCCGATCGTGCGCGGCCTGCTCGGCCATTTTCCGCCGGAGCCGATCCGCTACGTCGGCGCGCACGTCGTGCGCAACGCGATTCGCCGCAAGGAACGCGCGGAAGACGAGAACCGGCAGCCGTCGGTCGTCGATACGTGGCTCGCGAAATTTGCGAGCGCGGCGGGGAAAGCCGACAAGGCGTGACGATGTGTTGACCGGCTGAACTGAAGCGCAACGAAAAAGGGACGCGGCGACGCGTCCCTTTGCCGATGCGCGGCAGCCCGCGCGACCGTCGCCGGCGCTTATGCGCCGGCCTTCTCCCGCGCCGCCTTGCCCGCCGCAGGCAGCCCCTGCTCGTGCGTGCGGCGCATCCGCGCGAGGCCGTGCGCGACGTGCTCGCGCACGAGCGCGACGGCCTTTTCCTCGTCGCCGGCCGCGAGCACCTGCACGATCTTGTCGTGCTCGGCCGCCGACACGGCGATCGCATCCTCCTCGGCCTCGATCGCCGCCTGACGCAGCAGGCCGAGCTGGCGCACGAGCCGCCGGTAGGTATCGGTGAGATGCGTATTGCCGACGCCGACGACCATCGCGTCGTGGAACTGCACGTTCAGCTCGGTGTAGCGCGTGACGTCGTGCGCCTTCGCGGCGTCCTTCATCGACTGGATGATGCCCTTCAGCACCTTCAGCGTCTCGGGCGAGATACGCTTCGCGAGCGCGCGCGCGACCGATTCGTCGAGCATCGCGCGCACTTCGTAGATCTCCTCGGCCTCGCGCAGCGGCACGACGCGCACGGTCACGCCGCGGTTCTTCTCGTTGCGCAGCAGGCCGGCCTGCTCGAGCGCGCGGAACGCTTCGCGCACCGGGCCGCGCGACACGTTCAGCCTGGTCGCGATCTCGACTTCGTTCAGCTTCTCGCCCGGTGCGTATTCGCCGGAGACGATCGCGCGCTCGAGCATGTCCTGGACGATCATCGCGAGCGACTGGCTTTGCAGGAGTTCGATGGCGCTGAGCGCGTTCGGGGCAGTCATGGTCGGGCAGCGGGCTGGGGGTGAAAACGACGGCGCCATATCGGCGAATGATCCTTGTATACCCTCGCCCCGGCATATTGTCAACAGTTTTCAGTTTCCAAAAGCCAATCCCGCGTGCCCGCACACGGGCGGCGTCCAGCCGGCATGCAACCGGCACGCGGCGCTCGCGCGATGCGGGGAACCGCCCCGCTTCGCACGACGCCGGCGCAGCCGTCAGGCCGTGCGCTTCACCGGCCCCGGATCGCTGTGGCTCGGCCGGCCCGTCTCGACGTGGCCCGCGAAGCGGCGCACGACCTTGTCGTCGCCGCCGCGCAGCGTGGTCGCGGTGATCGTCAGATCGTACCAGCCGTGGCTCGACGACAGCTCGAAGTGCCCTTCGACGCGCTCGCCCGGCTCCAGCGTGTAGGTGCGCGCCGGCGCATGGCTGTACGCATTGTCGACCGTCACGCGGCAGGCCGCGCGCCCGCTGTTGCGCAGTTGCAGGTACACGTGACGGTTGCGCACGTCGTAGCCGATCTTCGCTTCGGGGTTCGCGTGGCGGCCGTCCGCGGCGAGCCGCGTGTTGCCCTGGAACTCGCACAGATAGCCGTTCGGGCCGTAGGCGGCCAGATGGTATTCGCCGCGCGCGGCCGACGTGCTCCACGTATCGACGAAGCGGTCGTGCGCGGACACCGCGTAGCGGCGCGGCGGCGTCGCCGGGTTGCGCCGGTCGTACACGTAGAACGCGGCACCGGCGTCGCCGGTGTTCGCGAAGTCGAGCGACACGGTATCGTCATGCGCGCCCACGCGGCTGTGCACGAACAGCTCGTACGGCAGCGCACGCGCCGGACGCGTGCCGGGTTCCTGCGTCGGCATCGACTGCTGCGCGGGCACCTGGTACGCCTGGCCGGCCGTCGCGATGTGCTGCGGCACCGTGAAGCTCACCGTGCGCGTGTCGGGGCGCGCGGAGAAATCGAACGCCGACGTGAGGTCGCCGCAGATCGACCGGCGCCACGCGCTGATGTTCGGCTCCTTCACGCCGAAACGCGCTTCGAGGAAACGCAGCACCGACGTATGGTCGAACGTCTCCGAGCAGACCCAGCCGCCCTTCGTCCACGGCGAGATGATGATCAGCGGCACGCGCGGCCCGAGGCCGATCGGCTGGATGCCGCCCGGATCGGCGCCCGGCACGAGCGGGCTCATCTCGCCCGGGTACTTGTTCAGGTCGAGCAGCTCGTCGCCGAGGTTCGACAGCAGGTTCGACGACACGATGCCCTGGCCGCCCACGCCGCTCGTGACCGGCGGCACCGGCGGCACGACGTGGTCGAACAGCCCGTCGTTCTCGTCGTAGTTGAGGATGAACACCGTCTTCGCCCACACCTCGGGGTTCGACGTCAGCGCCTCGAGCACCATGTTGATGTAGAACGCGCCGTCGGTCGGCGACGCCTGCGGGTGCTCGCTGTACTTGTACGGCGACACGATCCACGACACCTGCGGCAAGCGGTTGGCCTGCACGTCGGCCTTCAGTTCGGCGAGCGTGTGGTTCGACGCGCCCTTGTCGACCAGCGGGCCACTCGCGCCCTCCTTCACCTGGAACTTCTTGAAGAACATCAGCGAGTTGTCGGTGTAGTTGTCGGTCGGGTCGCCCGGGATGCCGGTACCGCCCTGGTACACCTTCCAGCTGATCTTCGCGTCCTCCAGGCGTTCGGCGTAGGTCGTCCACGTGTAGCCGTTCACGTCGTTGCGCTCGCCGATGCCCGGGCCGTTCGGCGCGCTGCCGTAGACGTTGCGCGAGTCGACCGTGCCGGTCCACAGGTAGATGCGGTTCGGCGCGGTGTCCGCATGCGCGGAGCAGAAGTACGAATCGCAGATCGTGAACGCGTCGGCGAGCGCGTAGTGGTACGTGAGATCCTGGCGCTTCAGGTAGCCCATCGTCAGCACGTCCTGCTTCTGGTTCACCCACTGATCCCACTGGCCGTTGTTCCAGGACAGGTGGCCGCTGCTCCAGCCATGGTTCGTGCCCGGCTGGAATTCGGTCGTCTGCTTCGGATCGAGATAGAACGGCAGCACGTACGGCGCCGACGGATCGAGCCCGCGCGAATGGTAGTTCTTCGTGAACACCGACGCCGGCGGTTGCTGCCACACCGGCGCGCCGTTCGGCAGCAGGTGCGGACGCGGATCGTCGAAGCCGCGCACGCCGCGCAGCCCGCCGAAGTAATGGTCGAACGAACGGTTTTCCTGCATGAAGATCACGACGTGCTCGACGTCGCGGATCGTGCCGGTGCGATAGGCGGCCGGCATCGCCAGCGCATTGCGGATCGCGGGCGGGAAGCCCGCATAGGCGGCCATCGCGCCGGCCGACTGCGCGGCGAGGCGCAGGAAATCGCGTCGATTGTTCGAGGACATGAAGAGAGCCTTGTGGTCGGGGGAGTGGGGGCGCCGGGCGAGCGGGGCCGGCGATCTGCGTCGCCGTTATTACCCCGCACCGGCATGTCCCGGCCGTGACCGGTTCCCGCAGGTTTCTTGCGCTCACCCCCAGCTTTTTTTCGAAGCCGCGCACGCCGCGCCTTTCATGCGGCCGACACATGCACGCGCTACGCTGACGCGCGATGAAGAGGGGGGAGAAGCCGACACGTGTTCGATCAGCTGAAGGCGTTCCACGCGACCGTCCGGCAGGGCAGCATCACGCGCGCCGCGCGCCACCTCGGCGTGAGCCAGCCGACGATTGCCGCGCAGATCCGGCAGGTCGAGCAGTTGTACGGCGTCGAGCTGTTCTACCGCAGCGGCCGCAAGCTCGAAGTGACCGAGACGGGCATCGAGCTGCTGCCGCTCGTCGAGAAGATGATCGCGCTCGAGGCGCAGGCCGACATCATGCTGCGCAACGTCGGCGGCCTGTTCGAAGGCCACCTGCGGATCGGCGCGACGGGCCCGTACTACATCATGGATGCGGTCGGCCGCTTCTCGAGCGCGCATCCGTCGATCGCGCTGACGTGCCGGATCGGCAACTCCGAGGAAATCCTGCAGGCGCTGCAGGAGTTCCGCATCGATCTCGCGGTCTCGTCGCAGCGCAACGACGCCGACGGCCTCGAACGCAAGGTGATCTCGACCGATCCGCTGGTGCTCGTCGTGCACCGCCGTCATCCGCTCGCGCGGTTCGATTCGATCGCCCCGGCGCAACTCGCCGACGTGCGGCTGCTGATCCGCGAGGAAGGTTCGGTCACGCGCCGCTGCACGGAGACGATCCTCGCAGCGGCCGGCGTCGCGGCCGCCTCGGTCGCCGAGATCGGCAGCCGCGAAGCGATTCGCGAGGCGATCCTGCATGGGGTGGGCGGCAGCCTGTTTCCGCGCGGCGAAGCCGAGCGCCATCCTGACCTGCGCGTGATCGCGCTGCGCGGTGTCGATACGACGATCGACGAATACGTGTACTACCTGAAAGCGCGCCGCCTGAGCCCCGCGATCGACGCGTTCCTCGCGTGCATCCTGCCGGACGACGGCGAAGCGGCCGGCGCGGTCGAACCCGGACGAACGATGCGGCGGGCGAACGCGCGCTGAGCCACCGCGCGCTCGCCGCTTCCGCATACTACGTGGCGCTTTTCCCGCGCTTTCCCTCGTTGCTTTCCTCGTGCCTTCCTTCTGTCGTGGCGCCGCGCGTCACTTCGGCAGCGCCGGAATCATCCAGGTCAGCACGTGCTGCTGCAGGAACACCAGCACGCCGAGCAACAGCGTGAGGATCACGCTGTGCCAGAAGGTGCGCGCGAACACGACGCCCTCCTGCCCTTTCAGGTCCGTCGTCGACACGCCCGTCGCGATGTTCTGCGGCGAGATCATCTTGCCCATCACGCCGCCCGACGAGTTGGTCGCGGCCATCAGCACCGGATCGAGGCCGAGCTGCCGGGCAGCGACGACCTGCAGGTTGCCGAACAGCGCGTTGCCCGACGTGTCGCTGCCGGACAGGAACACGGCGATCCAGCCGAGCGATGCGGACACCAGCGGAAACAGCGCGCCCGTCGACGCGACGCCGGTGCCGAGCGTGTAGCTGATGCCCGAGTAGTTCAGCAGGTACGCGAGCCCGACGATCATCATCACCGTGACGATCGCGATCCACGTCTGGCGCCACGTCTTCACCACGCATTCGACAAACGCGCCGGGGCCGGTGCGCGTCAGCGCGGCCGTGACGATCGCCGACACGAGGATCGCGGTGCCCGTGCCGAGCGGCTGGAAATCCCACATCGCCGCATACGGCTTGTGGTACAGCGACACGTACACGGCGTTGTGCAGCCCCGGCCACTTGATCTTCACGTCGCCGATCGCCGCGATGTTCGCGTGCACCCAGACGATCACGACCACCGACACGACGAGCCACGGCAGCCAGCCGCCGAAGCCCGCGCGCGCGGCGCCGGCCGCGGCCGGCACGCTGCGCGCGAGCGCATATTGCGGATCGGGCTGCGGCTTCCACAACTGCAGGAAGCCGATCGTCACGATCAGCGACGAGAGCGACGACAGCACGTCGGTGAGCTGGTAGCCGAGGAAGTTCGACGTGACGAACTGCGCGATCGCGAAGCTGCCGCCGGACACGAGCAGCGCGGGCCACAGCTTCGCGATCGAGCGCAAGCCGCCGTATGCGCCGACCACGTAGAACGGCAGCAGCAGCGCGAAGAACGGCAACTGGCGGCCGACCATCTGCGCGAGCGTCGCGGGCGGCAGCGACGTGACCGCACCGAGCACGGTGATCGGCACGCCGAGCGCGCCGAACGCGACCGGCGCCGTGTTGAACAGCAGCGTATAGGTGAGCGCTTCGAGCGCGGGAAAGCCGAGCGCGATCAGCAGCGCGCTCGTGATCGCGACCGGCGTGCCGAACCCGGAGATCCCTTCGAGCAGACAGCCGAACGAGAACGCGACGACGAGCAGCACGAGGCGGCGATCGTCGGGCAGGTTGTCGAGCATCCACTGCCGGAACTGGTCGAAGCGGCCGGACTTCACCGCGATGTTGTACAGCAACAGCGCGTTGAAGACGATCCACATCACCGGCACGACCGCGAGCGCCATGCCGGCGCCGACCGCGTTGAACGCGAGCCCGGCCGGCATCCCCCACGCGCCGATCGCGACCGCGAGGCCCGCGACGAGCCCGGCGAGCGACGCCTGCCACGCGGGGCGGCGCAGCACGCCGAGCGCGACCAGCGCGACCGCGATCGGGATCGTCGCGACGAGGAACGACAGGAGCAGCGAGTGGGCGACCGGCGTCAACGGTTGCGCGAAGACGATGCCGGGCGGTAGGGCGTCGGTGGGATTCATCGTGTCTCCAGATGTCGACCCGAGTTGGCGCTTCAGCGCGTACTCGGGTCCCATGCCTTGTGCGGCCGGCCCGGGTTCGCATGTCGATGCGCCGGGCTCGGTACAAGTCGATGTCCTGCAGTCGCGACTACGATCGGGCGCTTGCGCACGCAACGACGTTGCGCGGCCAACCGATCGGTCGCTTAAAAGAGGTTAGGAGGCGCGACGCGCTTGCACAAGGGGGGAGAAGCCCGATGCGGGCGAGTCGATGCGGATCCGCCGCCGCACGATGGCCGGCAGATGGCGTGCCGCTGTCGCGTTCGACAGAAAACCCGTCGCGGCCGGCTCGAGCGTGGCCGCGCGATGCCGGTACCCGCGCAATGTTGCGCGACCGGAAAAGGTGACTGCCAGCCGCGAGGATGTTTCGTTTGGCGTCCGAAGCCTAGACTGGCTGCATCGTTTCCGGCCGCGCCGGCGATGGCGCGGCACCGGAACCCCACGGAGCACACACGATGATGAAAATGAAACACGCGGCATGCGCGCTCGTGCTGATCGGCGCAGCGTTCGCCGCTCACGCGCAAGCCGCGTCGACGCTCACGCGCGCGCAGGTCCGCCAGGAACTCGCGGAACTGCAGGCCGCCGGCTACCGGACGAGCCTCGCAAGCAGTCCCGACTTTCCGCGGAACATGCAGGCGGTCATGCAACGTGCGGCGCAGGCGCGCGGCGAGGGCGAGGGCGACGCTGCCGGTTACGGCAGCGATGGCCAGGCCCACGCGGAATCGGCGAAGCCCACGCTGCCGCACGCGGCCGATCGCGGCACGTACGCCCATCACTGATCGTCGACGGAACCGGATTGCAATCGCATCGCGGCGCGGCGCACCGTGCGCCGGCCGCATGCACGATCGTCACACGCTGAAGCGGTTCAGCGTATAGGCGCGATAGGCTGCGACGAACGCGTCGAACGATCCGGCCTCCTTCGCTTCAAGCTCGGCCTGCTCGGCCAGCGACTTCGCGGCGAGCGCCTGCTCGGTGCGCAGCATCTCGGCCGAAGGCGGGTGCGCGCGGAAATGCGCGGCATGCGCTTCGCTTTGAGCGAGCGCGAATGCGAGGAACGACTGACCGTTCTCGCGCATCGTGCGCAGCACGCGCGCGGACGGCGTGCGCTCCGGGTCGGCGAGCTTCTCGCGTTGCGCGGCAATCGCGCGCGCATGCTCGTCGCCGCCGCGAATGTCGTCGAGACGGCGGCCGACGATGTCGATATCGGCCATCAGCGCGTCCGCCCACGCCTGCAGCGCGACCGGCTGGCCGTCGCGCATCAGCGCGAGCCCCGGCTTGCGGCCATCCAGCGTCACGCTGCCGAAGTTCGCGTTCGCTTCCTTGTACGCGTCGCAGTCGAGCGGCGCGCTTTCGTCGAGCGCGCAGGCGAGCAGGAACGCGTCGAGGAAGCGCGCGGTCTCCAGTGCGATGCCGGTCGGTTCGAACGGATCGATGTCGAGACAGCGCACCTCGATGTACTGCACGCCGCGCGACGCGAGCGCATGCAGCGGCCGCTCGCCCGAATACGTGACGCGCTTCGGCCGGATCGTCGAGTAGAACTCGTTCTCGATCTGCAGCACGTTCGTGTTGATCTGGATCCACTCGCCGTCGCGATGCGTGCCGATCGCCTCGTACGCCGGATACGGCTCGCTGACGGCCTTCGACAGCGCGTCGAGATAGCCGGGCAGCGTGTTGTAGTCGACGTGCAGCGCGGCCTGGGCCGTCGTGTTCGAGTAGCCGAGATCGCTCATCCGCAGGCTGGTCGCATACGGCCGGTACAGCGTATCGGCGTCGAACGTGTCGAGCTTGTGCGGCTTGCCGCGCAGGAACTTCGTGTCGAGCACGGGCGACGCGCCGAACAGGTACATCAGCAGCCAGCTGCGGCGGCGGAAGTTGCGGATCAGCGCGAGATAGCGTTCCGACTGGTAATCGACGAGCGTCGCCGTCGACCCTTCTTCCGCATGCAGGCGCCGCCACACTTCCTCGTGCAGCGAGTAGTTGTAGTGGATGCCGGCGATGCATTGCATCGTGCGGCCGTAGCGATACGCGAGGCCGCGCCGGTACACCGTCTTCAGGCGGCCGATGTTCGACGTGCCGTAGTCGGCGATCGGGATCTGATCGTCGGCCGGCAGCAGTCCGGGCATCGAGTCGCTCCACAGCATCTCGTCGCCGAGCGATGCATAGACGTAGCGATGCAGATCGTCGAGGCGTTCGAGCGTGAGCGCGGCGTCGCGCTCCGCGGGCGTGATCAGTTCGATCAGCGCTTCGGAATAGTCGGTCGTCAGCGCCGGATGCGTGAGCGCCGAACCGAGCGCGCGCGGATGCGGCGTGAACGCGATCATCCCGTCGCGCGTCACGCGCAGGCTTTCCTTTTCGATGCCGCGCAGGCCGTCGGGCAGATGCTGCCGCGTCGGGCCAGAGCTCAGCGCGTCGAGGCGATTCAGCAGCAGTTCGGACTGGCGGTGAGTCATGGTGTTCGACATGGAGACGCAAGTGCGTGACGGCCGCGCGCAGAACGCCGCGCGCGGCCGGCTGGATTGTTGGTCGCTTCGTTGGTAGCGGGCACTTTAACATCTCGCCGGAACCCGCGCTTGAGGTGGCCGCGGGCACGGCGCGCGGGCCTGAGCGGGCCGTCGGACGGGCCGGGCGCGGCCGTCCCGGCCGGTATCGCCGGTTCCGGACGACGCCGATCGGATGCCGGCCGGCGCCATTCGTCGGACGGAACGCGAACGGCGAACGAGCGGCGGCAAGTGCAACCTTGTCGGCGATTGGATCGCGAAACGACGCGTACGCACGCATCGCACGCGCGACGTCCGGCCGACGCCGGACGCGCGAACTCGCCATGACCCGCCGCGTCACGCCGGCGCTTGCCGCATGCCGGCGCCGTGTGCGCAACGGGTTGCAGCCCGGCCGCGTTGCAGTCGCGCCCGGTGGCGGGCCGCCGCGCTTACCCGCCGCGCGCGCCGCCCGCCCGGTCGGCCACTTCGTTCCACAGATGCAGCGCCGCATACGCACGCCACGGCCGCCAGCCTTCGGTGCGGCGCTTCTGGCTGGTGAGCCGGTCGAGCGCCGGGTCGCGCGCGGCGATCGACTGCATCAGCACGAGATCGGATGCCGGCCACGCGTCCGGGTCGCGCCACGCGCGCATCGCAATGTATTCGACGGTCCACGGGCCGATGCCGGGCAGCTCGAGCCATGCGCTGCGCAGCGTCGCGAGATCGGCATGCGCGCGGTCGACCGGCACGTCGCCCGCCGCCACCGCGCGCGCCACGCCGGTCAGCGCCGCCACGCGCTTGCCGGGCATCCCGATCTTGTCGAGATCGCACGCGGCCAGCGCGTCGGGTGTCGGGAAACGCCACGCGGGCGCGCCGTCGTCTTCATGAATCACGCGTTCGCCGGCCCGTTCGACGAGCCGGCCGACGATCGTCGTCGCGGCCTTCACGCTCACCTGCTGGCCGACGATCGCGCGCACGGCCAGCTCGAACCCCGACCACGCGCCCGGCACGCGCAGCCCCGGCGCGGCCTCGACGAGCGGCGCGAACCAAGGGTCGCGCGCGAGCCCGCCGCCGATCGCGGCCGGATCGGCGCCGAGGTCGAACATCGTCGCGACGCGTGCGGCGAACGCATCGTCGACGTGACGCGCGAGCGCCCCTTCGACGGTCGCGATCAAGCAATGCTTGCGCGGATGTTTCGCGACGGTGAGCCGGCCTGCAATGCCATGCAGGTCGACGATGCGGCGATACACGCCGTCGGCGACCTGCTCGACGCCCGGAATCGCGCGCCCGCTGAAGAAGCGCAGCACGCGCGCCCAGTCGTACGGCGCCTTGTAGCGCAGCTCCATCTGCGCGGACGGCGGCACTGGGCCGCCGTTCGCGAGGGACTTGATCGTCGTCGTCTCGATACTCAAACCGCACTGCCCTCCGTCTCGGCTTCGGCTTCATCGTTGTCGTGGATATGACGCGCCTCGGCCGCGAGCAGCGTCGCCTTGCGGCGCACGCCCCAGCGATAGCCGGCGAGCGCACCGCCCTTTTGCACGACGCGGTGGCACGGGATCGCGAGCGCGACCGGATTCGACGCGCACGCGGACGCGACCGCCCGCACCGCGCGCGGCGAGCCGAGCGCCTCGGCGATCTCCGAATAGCTGCGCGTTTCGCCGTACGGGATGTGCGTCAGCGCTTCCCACACGCGCTGCTGAAACGCGGTCGGCGCGATGTCGAGCGGCAGGTCGAATGCGTGCCGCGTGCCGTCGAGGTACGCGCGGATCTGTGTGACGAACGGCGCGAGCCGGGCCGGCGATTCGACCAGTTCGGCCCGCGCGAACGCCGCCTTCAGCTCGCCGACGAGCGACGCCGCGTCGTCGCCGAACGCGATCCGGCAGATGCCCTGTTCGGTGGCGGCGACGAGCACCGTGCCGAGCGACGTCGGCGCGGTCGCATAGTCGATCCGCAAGCCCGCGCCCTGGCGGCGGAAGGACGACGGCGCCATCCCCAATTCGCGCGGCACCGACGCATAGAGCCGCGACGGCGAATTGAAACCCGCGTCGACGGCCGCCTGCGTGACCGGCTGTCCGCTTTGCAGCGCCTGCCGCAGCGCGGCGCCGCGCTGCGCGGCCTGGTACTGCCGCGGCGACACGCCGACCACGCGCTTGAAGAGCCGCTGCAGGTGGAACGGGCTCACGTGTACGGCATCGCTCAACTGCTGCAGCGTGAGCCGCTCGGCGTGCGCGTCGAGCACCGCGCACGCGCGATTGACGATTTCCAGCTCGCGCGGCAGCCCTTCCGGCTGACAACGCTTGCAGGGCCGGAAGCCGGCCGCGCGCGCGGCCGCCGGATCGGCGAAAAAGGACACGTTCTCGCGGCGCGGCTGGCGCGACGCGCAGGTCGGCCGGCAGAACACGCCGGTCGTGCTGACGGCATAGAAGAACGCGCCGTCCGCATGCGGATCGCGTTCGGTCACGGCGGCCCAGCGGGCCTCGTCGGTCGGATAGGCGGTTTTCATTTGAACCTCGCACTCTCTAGTGTAGACGGTGCCTACTCTAGACATCGGCGCATGCCGTCGCGCCCTGAATCTTGCTCTGTGATTCGTGCCGATGAATCGGGGCCGCATCGCTAAAAATAAATCCGACGAAACGCGCGCGACAGCCGCTCCCGCATGGCTTTCGTCATCGTCGCGTCATCATTTTGCTGCAGTGCGGATGCGACAAATCGTCGTCCTGACGTTTTTTTGCAATCGGAATATTGCGTCGCACCATCGCCGTGTGTATAGTTGGAACTGTCTCCTCCATGTCTCCTCCTGATATGGATTAAGCCCGTTCCGCTCTGCGTGAACGGGCTTTTTTTCGTCCGTCGATTGTGCCGCGCTCCGGCCGGCAGCGCAGGCGCGTTGCGTCTACACTCGATGCTCGTCGACTGCGAAGGAGTGCCCGCCCATGAAGCCCACCATCCGCGGAATCGATCACATCGTGCTGCGCGTGACCGACATGGCGGCAATGACACGTTTTTACTGCGACGCCGTCGGTTGCCATGTGGAGAAGGAGCAGCCCGACCTGGGCCTCGTGCAGCTGCGCGCCGGCGATGCGCTGATCGACCTGCTCGCGGTCGGCGGCCCGATCGACCGCCCCGACAGCGGCCCGCCCGGCACCGGGCGCAACCTCGACCACCTGTGCCTGCGCGTCGAGCCGTTCGATCCCGACGCATTGATCGCCCATTTCGCCGCGCATGGCGCGCGGCCGGAAGCGCCGGCGCAACGCTACGGCGCAAGCGGCTACGGGCCGTCGATCTACCTGTTCGATCCCGAAGGGAACATGGTCGAATTCAAGGGGCCGCCGGCCGCGCTCGGCTGAACGCGGCCGGCGCGCGGGCCGTCACGCGTCGGCGCGCGCCTTCAGTACCGTCCACTCGACCGCGACCGGATCGTGATCGGCGCTCGAGATCCATGCGGCGCCGTCCTGCACCGTGCACTGCAGGCGCATCGTGCGCTCCGCGAGTCGCCCGAGCGCAGCCGCGACACCATCGGCGAGCGACAGCACCTGCACGTTGCGCAGCCGTTCGACCTTGCTGCGCACGCCCTGCCACCAGATCTCCGACGTCTTGCCGCCGTAGGCGATCACCGTGACCTGCCCGGCACGGCCGGCCGCCTTCGAGATGCGCCGTTCGTCCGGCTGGCCGGCCTCGATCCATACGTCGATCGCGCCCGTCAGGTCCTTCTGCCACAGATCGGGCTCGTCGACGTCCGACAGCCCCTTGCAGAATTCGAGTCGCTCGTGCGCGAACAGCGCGAACGCGACGATGCGCACCATCATCCGATCGTCGGTTTCCGACGGATGGCGCGCCACCGTCAGCGCGTGATCGGCATAGTAATGCCGATCCATGTCGGCGATTTGCAGTTCGGCTTTGTAGATCGTGGATTTCAGCGCCATGCGGATGCGGCCCGGGCGGGCATTCGGTTCGGTCGGGCCGTGATGATACCGAATGCGCGCCGTCCGACGTGCTTCATGCGCGATCCACAGTACAACGGCCCGGCATGGGCCGGGCCGTGTTCGATTCGCGCCGCCGACCCGACGGGCCGGCGCGCTCGCGCGTCGTGCGACGGCGCGGTGAGTGGACGGTTACTGCTTGACGAAGCGCGAATCGGTCCAGAGGCCTTGCTGGTCGCTGTTGTCGGCGCTGACGAACTGCACGTCGCCCTGCTCGACCGATACCACGCGGAAGCGCTGGCCTTCCGGCACCGACAGGCAGCGGAAGTCGTCGAAGTACTGCTGCTTCGCCTGCGACTTGCCGTCACGTTCGTGACTCAGTACGGAGTCCAGATTGTCTTTCGACAGGCAGCCCCATGCGTTCTTCGTCAGCTGGATTTCCTGCTTCGGCTTGACGGCCGAATCGCCGCCGGCCTGGGCAATCGACACAGCGCAAAATGCGCCGACAAGGGCAAAAAGGACACCGGTACGCTTCATCATGTTCTGTCTCCAGGCTTGCGGGCACCAGGCTGGGTTAGCTATGTGTTTAAAGGTGATCGTGAACCCGCGTTTTTCACTTTAGAAGACCGGCAAACGATAGCAAGCACATTTGTTGTGCGACCGCAATAGCGGCGGATTGTCGCACCCCGTGCGCAGCCCGCTTTTGGCGCGACACGCGCGGGCGGCACGGGCTGCCGAACGATGCGCCGGCCCGCGCCGCCGGGCGGAAAGCGTTACCCGGCAAGGCTTTCAGCAAATTTACAATGCGACGATTGAACGGTTTGGATAATCCATTTCGCTATCCGGATCATTTTGATGCGTTGCACATAAAGTCATCCGAAACGATTCGACTTTACCGCAGCGCGGAATCGCTTTTACCTGAAACAAGAAAAATGCCAGATATAAGCGCATCCGTATTTATCCGTAGTTCCCCGCATCCGTTCGGCGCCTGCGAAGCCCCGTCGCAAGCGCCTTTTACCAGTGTGGTGTTTACCCTGCTTTATTCAGCCCGATTGGCTGACGCGCGAAATAATCGTGCTGGAAGATGCACATCCGATAAGCGTTGTGATACGCGCCATTCCCGAAAAATTCTTCCTTCAATTCGGCCTCGTGCTGGAATCCGCATTTCTCGTACACATGGATCGCCGCCGCGTTCGACGTATCCACGATCAGGTAAAGCTTGCGCATGTTCAGCACCTTGAACGCGTACTCGACCGCGAGACGCGTCGCCTGGCCCGCGTAGCCGCGCCCCTGGCAGTGCGGCGCGATGATGATCTGGAACTCGCCGCGACGGTGGATGTAGTCGAGCTCGATCAGCTCGACGAGGCCGACCAGTTCGTCTTGCGCATCGACCGCGACGAACCGGCGCTCGCGCTGGTCGTGCACGTGGCGGTCGTACAGTTGCGACAGTTCCGAGAAGGTTTCGTACGGCTCCTCGAACCAGTAGCGCATGATCTTCGCGTCGTTGTTCAGCTCGTGGACGAAGCGCAGGTCCTGGCGCTCCAGCGGCCGCAGCGCGAGCGTGTGGGTATCGTTCTGGAGTTGCATGTTCATGTCCTTTTCGATGCCGGCGCACGTGCGGAACGCCGGCGCGGCACGGCCGCGTTCGGCGCCGTTGCGCACCGTAAGAAATTGAATGCCGGCGCAGTTCAGAGCCTAGAATGAGAGCAAGGGTTCCTGCCACCGCAAGGAGGCTATCGTGATCGAGCAAGTCATACTCGGCATTTTCCTCGTGCTGCCGCTGGTCATCGTGGCTGCGCTGTTTTCCGACGAACTCTGGCAGGAGCATCGCCGCCAGCATCCGCGCGACGAGAACGCACCGCACATCGACTGGAAGCATCCGTGGCGCCGCGTGCGACGCGGGCATTGACTTCGATCCTCGTCGATCCGCAGCACGCGTCGGCCGGGCCACCCTGGGCCGGATAACATGCGGTGCACGATTCTTGCGCTTCGATCCGATTCCCGCTCAACCCGCGAGACCCCGACGTGAACGACAAGCCCGCCCTTCCTCCGCACGATATCCCGAACGAAACGATCGACCTGCAGATCGCCGATGTGCTGGCGGCCGTCCGCTATCCGGCGAACAAGGATGCGATCGTCGATGCCGCACGCGATGCCGGCGCCAGTAACGAAGTGCTGTCGATGCTCGACGGTCTGCCCGAACAGGATTACGCGGACGTCGACGCCGTCACGCGCTGCGTCGCCGGCAACTTCGGCCCGGGGCTCGGCATTTGAGCGGACGCCAATAACGGGATAGGATCGGACCGCACCCGTCGCGCCGCGATCGGATGCGTGCCGCCTGGCGCAAGACCGGGCGCTCGAGCACGCATGCCCGGGGGAATCCATGGAAGGCATCCTGATCCAGCACACGACGCGACGTCAGCTGTGGTTCGGCGCGCTGACGGCACTCGTCATCCTGCTTGCGCTCGGGATCGCCGCGCCGCACGCGAACGTCGCGCTGCCGGCCGTCGAGCCATTCATGCCGATGTGCGCGCTCACCGTGTTCACGACCGCGAGCATCGCGGCGTTCTTCCTCGGCGCGCAGTTCACCGTGACGCGCCAGCCCGTGCTCGGTGCGCTCGGCGGCGCCTATGCGTTCACCGCGCTCGCCGTCGCGCTGCAACTGCTCACCTTTCCCGGCGTGTTCGCGCCGCACGGCCTGCTCGGCGCGCGCCCGCAGAGCGCCGCATGGATGTGGATCTTCTGGCATGCCGGCTTTCCGTGCTTCGTGATGGCCGCGCTGTTCGCACGCGAGCGGCTCACGCGTGCCCCGGTCGGCGCGAAAGAGACGCGCCGCTGGACGATCGCGCTCGTCGGCGGCCCGGCCGTCGCGGCGGCGCTCCTGTGCGCGCTCGCGCTGAACGTGTCGCTGCCGCCCGCGTTCCATCCGCCTCGCGACGCAGCCGTGCTGCCCGTCAACGGCATCGCGCTCGTCGTATGGATCCTCAACGTGCTCGCGCTCGCGGCCGTGCTCGTCGCGGGCCGGCTGCGCACGACGCTCGACCTGTGGCTCGCGATCGCGGTGCTCGCGTGCCTGACCGACACGACGCTGAACCTGCTGACCACGAACCGCTTCACGGTCGGCTGGTATGTCGCGCGCGTGTTCAGCATGTTCACGCCCGGCGTGCTCGTGTGCGTGCTCGCGTGGGAAGTGACGATGCTGTATCAGCAGTTGTTCGAAGCGCATGCGACGCTGATCCGTTCTTCCGCGCGCGACGGGCTCACGGGCGCGTTCAACCGCAGCCACTTCAACGATCATTTCCACACGCTGTTCCTGCAGGCGCGACGGCAGGGCGAACCGCTGTCGCTGCTGATGGTCGACGTCGATCACTTCAAGGCGTACAACGACGCGTTCGGTCACGTGAAGGGCGATGCGTGCCTGATCGCCGTCGCGAACGCACTGGCCGGCGCCGTACGGCGGCCGGCCGATATCGTCGCGCGCTACGGCGGCGAGGAATTCGCGATCGTGCTGCCGAACACCGACGCGCGCGGTGCGCGGGTGGTGGCCGACGAAGCGCGCGAAGCCATGCTGCGGCTCAACCTCGCGATGCCCGATTCGCCGGCCGGACGCGTGAGCGTCAGCGTCGGCTGCGCAACCGTGGCGGCCGATGATCTGTCGACACCCGACGCGTTGATCGAAGCCGCCGATGCCGCGCTGTACCGGGCGAAGGATATGGGGCGAAACCGGGTCGTCGTCGCCTGAAAACGTCTGCTGTTTGGCTAATTGTTACGGTCATTGTGACCGGAATAATCCGCCGTTACGGATTGCGTGACCGGGATACCAACGCTTACAGCCGGTGTTGTGGGCGCTCGCTATGCTGGGTTCCATATCGAACCCGAGCAGGTGAACGCGATGAAGAAGACCCTTTTGCTGATTGCCGGCGTCGCCGTGTTGTTGAGCGGCTGTATCGTGGTGCCTGACGGTGGCGGGTATTACGGGGATGGCGGGTATTACCATCATCATCGTCATTGGGATTAAGGCCTCCCGGCCGAGTGGAAGAACGTTGCCCGTGCCAACTGCTCCCTCATCCTCCAGCGGCTTCACGGCACCATCGCCCCCCTCCCGTCCGACACCACACCGGCCGATTGCGTGCGTGTGGCGGCTCGGTCGGGCAGCACAGTCCTGATCATCGACGGCATCATCATTCAAGATCAGGCAGCTACCCGCCGCAGTCGAATCATGCAGCGCAAAGAAAAGGTGTTTGAATTTGTTTCGGAAGCCGGCAATAACGATGCATGGGTGCCAATGCTGTTCGTACTCGATGGCACGCCGCTGGCAGCTGCAACGTACAGCTCAGTGTCCGCTCACTTCCCGATACAAAACCTGCTGAAAATCACTCCCAGCAGATCGTCCGAAGTGAACTCCCCGGTAATCGAATTGAGCTGCTCCTGCGCGAGCCGAAGCTCTTCCGCAAACAGATCGAGCGACTGCGCGCGCTGCTCCGCATGATCGGCCGCCTGTGCGAGATGCGCCTGCGCAGCCCGCAGCGCGATCAGATGCCGCTCGCGCGCCAGATAAACGCCCTCGGCCCCCGCCTGCCATCCGGCGATCCGCAGCAGCTCCGCGCGCAGCATGTCGATCCCGTCGCCGCGCTTGGCCGACAGATGTACCTCGGTCAGGTCACCTTCCGCCGCCGGATGCTCGACGCTTGCCGGCACGCCGGTCAGATCCGTCTTGTTCAGCACGCGCACCACCGGCACGCCGGCCGGAAACCGCGCCGCGATCGTCCCGTCGTCCGGCGTCATTCCCGTGCGCGAATCGAGCAGATGCAGCACGACATCCGCGCGCTCGATCTCGCTCCACGTGCGCGCAATGCCGATCCGCTCGACTTCGTCCTCCGTCTCGCGCAGCCCGGCCGTATCGATGATGTGCAGCGGAATCCCTTCGACCTGGATCGTCTGCGCGACCTTGTCGCGCGTCGTTCCGGCGATCGGCGTGACGATCGCCAGCTCGGCGCCCGCCAGCGCATTCAGCAGCGACGACTTGCCGACGTTCGGCTGCCCAGCGAGCACGACCGACAGCCCTTCGCGCAACAGCGCGCCCTGCCGCGCATCGCCGAGCACGTGCGCGAGCTGCGCACGGATCTTCGCGAGCTTGCCGCGCGCGTCGGCCGCTTCGAGGAAGTCGATTTCCTCCTCCGGAAAATCGAGCGTCGCCTCGACCAGCATCCGCAGCGTGATCACGTCGTCGACGAGCGCATGGATCTGCCGCGAGAACGCGCCGTCGAGCGAACGCCCGGCCGAGCGCGCGGCCGCCTCGGTGCTCGCCTCGATCAGGTCGGCAACGGCCTCGGCCTGCGCGAGGTCGAGCTTGTCGTTCAGGAACGCGCGCCGCGTGAACTCGCCCGGCTCCGCGAGCCGCAGCCCGAAGCCGCGCCCCGCATCCAGGCAGCGCTGCAGCAGCAACTGCATCACGATCGGCCCGCCATGCCCCTGCAGTTCGAGCACGTGCTCGCCGGTATACGAATGCGGCGCCGGGAAATACAGCGCGATCCCGCGGTCGAGCGGCGCGCCGTGCGCGTCGAGGAACGGCACGTAGCTCGCATGACGCGGCGCGAGCTTCTGCCCGCACAACGTGTCGATCAGCGGCAGCGCGGCCGCCTCGCCGCCGCGCCCGAACGACACGCGGACGACCCCGATGCCGCCCCGGCCGGCAGCAGTGGCAATGGCGACGATCGGATCGGAATCGGTAGCGAGCATGGGAATCGGAGAAATCGGGTAAGCAGCGAGTCAATGGCGCGCCCGCACAACAGTTCGGGCATCGGAACGCCGGCATTGTAGCGTGCCGGCTCGCCCGCCACCGGCCGCGACGCCGGATTCGGACTCGCCCGAATTTATCCCGCCGGGGATAAGCCAAGTATTAGTCCGGCATCATCACACACCGGCCATTTCGGACGAGTATGCGTGCCGGAGGGGCTCGGCACTGCGTCCCTCAATTTCATCGCCCATCCTGATCAGGGCCGGGATTCGTCCGAATAAGATACGTTTATCTCATATGGTTGTCTGAGACGCGGCGATGGAATTGCACAATCTCCCCATGCCGACATCCGAAGAAAAAGCCGCGTTCTCGGAACGCCTGAAATTTGCCCTGCGGCGCAGCCCGGAGAAGGTCACGGGCGCGACGGAGCTGGCGAACCGATTCAATCTGCGCCATCGCGGAACGCATCCCGTTTCGCCGCAAACCGCGCACAAATGGTTGACGGGCCGCACGATCCCGACGTCGGACAAACTCGAAACGCTTGCCGAATGGTTGCGCGTCGAAGTGCACTGGCTGCATTACGGGCCGTCGCCGAGCGTGATCGAACATCCGACGCCGCAACCGCTGCCGCGCGACGAACGCTATCCGCCGACGCCCGAGACGATCGAACTCGCATCGAAGATCGAAGCGCTGTCTCCCCACCAGCGCTACCTCGTTCAGGAACTGGTCGAGCAGTTCTACGGCGATCCGAAACCCGAAGCGAAGAAAGCCTGAACGGCAGCAACCGCACGCGCCGCCGTCGCCGGGAAACAAAAAGCCGCATGGTCACGAACCATGCGGCTTTTTTTGCGAGCATCGCGGGCGGCTGGCCGCCCGCGAATGCAACGGACGTCAGGCCGGCTTCTTCTTGACGCCGCCGAGCTTGCGCGTGATGTAGTACTGCTGCGCGATCGACAGCACGTTGTTGACGACGTAATACAGCACGAGACCGGCCGGGAAGAAGAAGAACATCACCGAGAACGCGATCGGCATGAACTTCATCATCTTCGCCTGGACCGGATCCGGCGGCGTCGGGTTCAGGCTCGTCTGCACGAACATCGACACGGCCATCAGCACCGGCAGGATGAAGAACGGATCGCGCTGCGACAGGTCATGAATCCACAGAATCCACGGCGCGCCGCGCATTTCGACCGAGGCGAGCAGCACCCAGTACAGCGAGATGAACACCGGGATCTGGATCACGACCGGCAGGCAGCCGCCGAACGGATTGACCTTCTCGGTCTTGTACAGCTCCATCAGCGCGGCGTTCATCTTCTGCGGATCGCTCTTGAAGCGTTCGCGCAGCGCCTGCATGCGCGGCGTGATTTCCTTCATGCGCGCCATCGACTTGTAGCTCGCCGCCGACAGCGGGAAGAACACGGCCTTGATCAGCACCGTCAGCAGCACGATCGCCCAACCCCAGTTGCCGACGTAGCTGTGGATCTTCTCGAGCAGCCAGAACAGCGGCTTCGCGATGATCGTCACCCAGCCGTAGTCCTTCACGAGCTCCAGGCCGGGCGCGATGCCTTCGAGCATGCGCTCTTCTTCCGGACCGGCGAACAGGCGCGCCTGCACGTCGGCCGACTGGCCCGGCGCGATCGCGGCGACCGGTTGCTCTACGCCGATGCGATAGAGCGACCCGTCCAACTTCTTCGCGTAGATCTCACGCTTCGCGCCTTGCTGCGGAATCCACGCCGACGCGAAGTAGTGCTGCACCATCGCGATCCAGCCATTGTCGGCAGAGGTCTCGAAGTTCGCCTTGTTCTTGTCGAGATCGCTGAAGTCAATCTTCTGAAAGTGCTTCGCATCCGTATAGACCGCCGGCCCGAGGAACGTATGCGAGAACATCGGCGTTTCGACCGGCGTGTTGTCGCGGACCAGCTCCATATAGAGCCTCGGCGTCACAGGCGCCGTACCGACGTTGTCGATCTTGGTGTCGACGCCGATCACGTAGCTGCCGCGCGTGAACGTGTAGGTCTTCACGACCTTCACGCCGCCCTTCACCGGCGATTCGAACGACAGCTTCAGCGTGTTCTGATCGCCCGTCAGCGACGTCGGGCCCGCATCGATCTGCGTGTAGACGTCCGTGTGATTCGGGAAATCGCCGCCGACGAGGCCCGTGCGTGCGAGATACGTGTGGCCGGCCGTGTGGTCGAACAGCGTGATGTACAGGTCGGGCTGCTTGCCGTCGCCCTGCTTCTTCAGCGTCAGCTTCGCGAGCGTGCCGCCGCGCGTGTCGATTTCGCCGTCGTACACGTCGGTCGAGAATTTCACGAGCTGCGCCTGCGCGGCCGGGGCCGTCGTCGACGGTGCGGCGCCGGCTGCGGCGGCAGGCACGTCACCTGCGGTCGTCGCGCCCGTGCCCGATGCGCCGCCGGCAGCGGCCGGGGCCGTGTGCGTGGCGCTCGGGAAGAACATCGACGGGCGTCCATGGTCCCGCTGCCAGTTGTCGTACAGCATGACAGCTGACATGAAGAAGATCACCCATAGGACGGTGCGTTTGATATCCATGCGTTGTCTCAGAGTCGATGGGACCGCGCGTCGGCTTCGCCGCGAGCGCGAGTGTCGGAGTTGGGCGGCGGGACGAGGTCGATGCCGCCCGCGGAAAACGGATGGCATCGGCACACGCGCCTGACGGCGAGATACGTGCCGCGCGCGGCGCCATGATACTGGATTGCCTCGCGCGCGTAATCCGAACAGGAAGGATAAAAACGGCAACGGTTGCCGAGCATCGGGCTCACGGCAACCTTGTAGAAGCGCAGCAAGGCGATCAATACCGTTTTCATACCTTGGGCGGCGCCGTACGACGCCGCGTCAAAACCGGCCGGGCGGGCGCGAACGCCGCACCGGGCACGGATGCGTCACTCGGACGCGGGCTTCGACGCGCGGCGGGCGATTTCCCGGGCTGCCCTGTCGAGCAGCTCGCGGATCTCGGCCGCACACATCGCCGCGAGCGGGGCGGAAGCCGCGCTCGGCAGCGCTTTCTTGTCGAAGCGCGTGTGCTGCCGCAGCAGCAGGTCGTAACCGGCGAATTCGGCCCGGCGCAAGCGAAACGCATCGCGCGCCAGCCGCTTCACGAGGTTACGGGTCACCGCTCGCGGCGCATACTTCTTGCCGATGACGAGCCCCAGACGCGCGGGCTGACCGGTCGGCTTGCCGTAAATCACGAAGTGCGCGGAACGCCGCCAGGGGCGCAAACGAAAAACGGATGAAAATTCATCCGTTTTCAGAAGTCGCGCAGCTTTCGGGAAGGCGGCTTTCGTCTGCGACGGATTCGCACCCGGCTCGACGGCACCTTCCGCAGGGCTGCGGACGGCGGACACAGCGCGCAACCTGCCTTAGATGGCGAGGCGCTTGCGGCCCTTCGCGCGGCGAGCGTTGATGACCTTGCGGCCGCCTGCCGTCTTCATGCGGACACGGAAGCCATGGGTGCGCTTGCGGCGCGTCACGGACGGTTGGTAAGTACGTTTCATGATGTTCTCACTTGTTCGAGAATGTCGAAATTCAGGGGACCGCGTGCCCTTAACCGGAGGCATTCGGGCGAACGCAATCGCCGGGAATACAGGATTGGTTTTCGCGGAACCCGCTATTTAAACCGTTTTTCTCTTGACGGTCAATACTTTAGGAGTCGTCCGCCTGTGCCGGCCCACTCCGATCCGGCCCCGCGACCCACAATCCCAGCCTGTGGATAAGTCCCGCTGTGGCCGCGTTTGGCGTTAGAATCTCGCCTTATCTCCAAGAATCCCGCACGCCGCTTCGGCGCCCGCCTGCCCCTCCAGGACTGTGACGCAGGCGTCCGAGGCACGCTCGCACGACCGCTTCGGGCCTTGTTGCGCAACCGCGACAAGGGCGCCGGCGAGCCGCGCTGTGCATGCAAAAAACGACAGCTACTTGATGAACGATTTCTGGCAACACTGTTCCGCACTGCTGGAGCGCGAGCTGACGCCCCAGCAGTACGTGACGTGGATCAAACCCTTGGCCCCGGTGGCCTTCGATGCGTCGGCGAACACGCTGTCCATCGCCGCGCCGAACCGCTTCAAGCTGGACTGGGTCAAGAGCCAGTTTTCGGGCCGCATCTCCGATCTGGCCCGAGAATTCTGGAACACGCCGATCGAAGTCCAGTTCGTCCTCGATCCGAAGGCCGGCATGCGCAGCGCGCCCGCGGGCGCCGCACCGGCCGCCCCGCGTGCGCCGCTGGCCCCGAGCGGCCCGGCCGCGACGGTCGCCGCGATCGCCGCCAACCTGACCGCGCATGCCGCCGCGGCGCCCAGCGCGCCGGCCGACGTACCGATGACGCCGTCCGCGGCCGCCGCGCACCACCTGAACGCCGACGACGCCGACATCGATCTGCCGAGCCTGCCCGCGCACGAAGCGGCGGCGGGCCGCCGCACGTGGCGTCCGGGCCCGGGCGCCGCGCCCGCCAACGGCGGCGAAGCCGATTCGATGTACGAACGTTCGAAGCTGAACCCGGTGCTCACGTTCGACAACTTCGTGACCGGTAAAGCGAACCAGCTCGCGCGCGCCGCCGCGATCCAGGTCGCAGACAACCCCGGCATCTCGTACAACCCGCTGTTCCTGTACGGCGGCGTCGGCCTCGGCAAGACCCACCTGATTCACGCGATCGGCAACCAGCTGCTGCTCGACAAGGCCGGTGCGCGGATCCGCTACATCCACGCGGAACAGTACGTGTCGGACGTGGTGAAGGCGTACCAACGCAAGGCATTCGACGACTTCAAGCGCTACTACCACTCACTCGACCTGCTGCTGATCGACGATATCCAGTTCTTCTCCGGCAAGTCGCGCACGCAAGAGGAATTCTTCTACGCGTTCGAGGCGCTCGTCGCGAACAAGGCGCAGGTGATCATCACCAGCGACACGTATCCGAAGGAGATCTCGGGCATCGACGATCGCCTGATCTCGCGCTTCGACTCCGGCCTCACCGTCGCGATCGAGCCGCCCGAGCTCGAGATGCGCGTGGCGATCCTGATGCGCAAGGCGCAATCGGAAGGCGTGAACCTGTCGGAAGACGTCGCGTTCTTCGTCGCGAAGCACCTGCGCTCGAACGTGCGCGAACTCGAAGGCGCGCTGCGCAAGATCCTCGCATATTCGAAGTTCCATGGCCGCGAGATCTCGATCGAGCTGACCAAGGAAGCGCTGAAGGACCTGCTGACCGTGCAGAACCGGCAGATTTCGGTCGAGAACATCCAGAAGACCGTCGCCGACTTCTACAACATCAAGGTCGCGGACATGTACTCGAAGAAGCGCCCCGCGAACATCGCGCGGCCGCGGCAGATTGCGATGTACCTGGCGAAGGAACTCACGCAGAAGAGCCTGCCGGAGATCGGCGAGCTGTTCGGCGGGCGCGATCACACCACCGTGCTGCACGCGGTGCGCAAGATCGCCGACGAGCGCAGCAAGGACGCGCAGCTCAATCACGAGCTGCACGTGCTGGAACAGACACTGAAGGGCTGAACGGGCCGGCGCGCTTGATAATTCGGCCTCCGCCCCAATTTAAGGGGGGCGGTTCGGTTTTGAGGCACAATACTGGTTTGACCGCCCCGGTGGTGGCGGGCCAAGAGCCCGGCCGGCGGGGCGCTGCGTGGCTGCTGCGCTGCAGGCCGTTACTCAACGAAGGAACTCTATGCAACTGGTCAAGACCGAACGAGACACCCTCCTCAGGCCGCTGCAAACGGTCAGCGGCATCGTCGAACGCCGCCATACGTTGCCGATCCTCGCCAACCTGCTGATCACCAAGAACGGCCCGGACGTTTCATTCCTGTCGACCGACCTGGAGCTGCAGATCACCACGCGCGCCGATTTCGGCGTCGGCGGCGACCAGATCGCGACCACCGTCGCGGCCCGCAAGCTGCTCGACATCCTGCGCGCGATGCCTGACGGCCAGGTCACGCTGTCGCTCGCCGACAAGCGCCTCACCGTTCAATCGGGCAAGAGCCGTTTCGCGCTGCAGACGCTGGCGGCCGACGAGTTTCCGACCGTCGCGCAGGCGAAGGATTTCGGCGCCACGCTCACCGTCCCGCAGAAGTCGTTCCGCCAGTTGCTCGGCATGGTGCACTTCGCGATGGCGCAGCAGGACATCCGCTACTACCTGAACGGCATGCTGCTCGTCGTCGACGGCGACCAGCTGATGGCCGTGGCCACCGACGGCCACCGCCTCGCGTTCTCGTCGATGAAGCTCGAAGGCGGCACGTTCGGCCGCCAGGAAGTCATCGTGCCGCGCAAGACGATTCTCGAGCTGCAGCGCCTGCTCGAGGACATCGACGACACCGTCACCATCGACATCGCGCAAACCCAGGCCAAGTTCACGTTCGGCCAGGTCGAGCTCGTGTCGAAACTCGTCGAGGGCAAGTTCCCCGACTTCCAGCGCGTGATCCCGAAGGCGCACAAGAACACGTTCGAGATCGGCCGCGAAGAACTGCAGCGTTCGCTGCAGCGCGCGGCGATCCTGACCTCGGACAAGTTCAAGGGCGTGCGCTGCATCGTCGCGCCGGGCCAGCTGAAGATCATGTCGACCAACGCCGATCAGGAAGAGGCGCAGGAAGAACTCGAAATCGCCTACCAGGGCGATACCGTCGACATCGGCTTCAACGTCACGTATCTGCTCGACGTGCTCGCGAACCTGAAGGTCGACACCGTGCAGGTGAGCCTCGGCGACGCCAGTTCGAGCGCACTGATCACCGTGCCCGAGAACGACGAGTTCAAGTATGTCGTGATGCCGATGCGCATCTGACGCGCTCGACATCGCGACACACACCAGGGGGCGGCAAGCCCCTTTGGCGTTTTTATGGCGAACCGACAACCCGCCCCTTCGGTGCCTTTTCGGCGCCCGGGGCGGGCCAGGAAACTCGAGCGGCCGGCGATTTCCCCCCGCTGAAACGCACCGCGCCGCCACGAGAGTGGCCCCGCAGAACCGGAAGATATCCATGAGTGAACAGCACAATTCGCAACCCGATAACAGCAGCTACGGCGCTTCGTCGATCCAGATCCTCGAGGGGCTGGAAGCGGTGCGCAAGCGCCCCGGGATGTACATCGGCGACACGTCGGACGGCACCGGTCTGCACCACCTCGTGTTCGAGGTGCTCGACAACTCGATCGACGAAGCGTTGGCCGGGTACTGCAACGACATCCACGTGACGATTCACGCCGACAACTCGATTTCCGTGACCGACAACGGCCGCGGGATTCCGACCGACGTGAAGATGAACGACAAGCACGAGCCGAAGCGCAGCGCCGCCGAGATCGTGATGACCGAGCTGCACGCCGGCGGCAAGTTCGACCAGAACAGCTACAAGGTGTCGGGCGGCCTGCACGGCGTGGGCGTGTCGTGCGTGAACGCGCTGTCGAGCTGGCTGCGTCTCACCGTGCGCCGCGACGGCAAGAAGCGGTTCATGGAGTTCCACCGCGGCGTCGCGCAGGATCGCGTGATCGAGGTGGTGGACGGCGTGGAAGTGTCGCCGATGCTCGTGACCGGCGACACCGAGAACCGCGGCACCGAAGTGCATTTCATGGCCGATCCGACCATTTTCGGCACGGTCGAGTATCACTACGACATCCTCGCGAAGCGGATGCGCGAGCTTTCGTTCCTGAACAACGGCGTGCGCATTCGCCTCACCGACCTGCGTTCGGGCAAGGAAGACGATTTCGCGTTCGCCGGCGGTGTGAAGGGCTTCGTCGAGTTCATCAACAAGACCAAGAGCACGCTGCACCCGACGGTGTTCTTCGCCAACGGCGAGAAGGACGGCGTGGGCGTCGAAGTCGCGATGCAGTGGAACGACAGCTACAACGAAAACGTGCTGTGCTTCACGAACAACATTCCGCAGCGCGACGGCGGCACGCACCTGACCGGCCTGCGGGCCGCGATGACGCGCGTCATCAACAAGTACATCACCGACAACGAAATCGCGAAGAAGGCGAAGGTCGAGACGACCGGCGACGACATGCGCGAAGGGCTGTCGTGCGTGCTGTCCGTGAAGGTGCCGGAGCCGAAGTTCAGCTCGCAGACGAAGGACAAGCTGGTTTCTTCCGAAGTTCGTGCGCCGGTTGAGGAAGTTGTGGCGAAGGCGTTGGAAGAGTTCCTGCTCGAGACGCCGATCGACGCGAAGATCATTTGCGGGAAGATCGTTGAGGCTGCGCGGGCGCGGGATGCTGCGCGGAAGGCTCGTGAGATGACGCGCCGCAAGGGCGTGCTCGACGGTGTTGGTCTGCCCGGCAAGCTCGCGGACTGTCAGGAGAAGGACCCGGCGAAGTGCGAAATCTACATCGTCGAGGGTGACTCGGCAGGTGGGTCGGCGAAGCAAGGGCGTGATCGGAAGTTTCAGGCGATCCTGCCGCTGCGCGGCAAGGTGCTGAACGTCGAGAAGGCACGCTACGACAAGCTGCTGTCGTCGGAGCAGATCGTCACGCTCGTGACGGCGCTTGGCTGTGGCATCGGCAAGGAAGACTACAACCTCGAGAAGCTCCGCTATCACCGCATCATCATCATGACCGACGCGGACGTCGACGGTGCACACATCCGGACGCTGCTGCTCACGTTCCTCTATCGTCAGATGCCGGACATGATCGAACGCGGGTACGTGTATATCGCGCAGCCGCCGCTTTACAAGATCAAGGCAGGTAAGGACGAGCGGTATCTGAAGGATGATGTGGAGCTCAACGCGCACATGCTGCGGTTGGCGCTGCAAGGGTCGGAGCTGGTGCCGGGTGAGAATGCGGCGGCGATTTCGGGCGATGCGCTTGGGGAGCTGGCACGATCGTATCTGCTGTCGCAGAGCGTGATCGAGCGGTTGAGCCGGTTGTATGACCCGGCAGCGCTGGAAGCGGTCATGGATGGGGTCGTGATCGATCTCTCCAGCGAGGCTTCGACCGAGGCTTCGGCGAAGGCGCTGCACGCGGCGCTGCATGACGACGCGCTGAAGAACGAAGTGCGGGTCGTGCCTTCGTATGACGCGGTTCGCGAACAGCGGTCGCTGCATGTCGAACGGACGCATCACGGCAACGTGCGGGTTTCGGTCATCGACCAGGAATTCCAGCACACGGCGGATTATCAGCAGCTCGTGACGACGGCGAATACGTTCAAGGGGCTTATTGGGGAAGGTGCGGTCATCAAGCGCGGGGAGCGCAGCATGGCTGTCGCGGACTTCAAGAGCGCGATGAAGTGGTTGCTGGCGGATGCTGAACGCAACGTCTCCAAACAACGCTATAAGGGGCTCGGCGAGATGAACCCCGAGCAGCTGTGGGAAACGACGATGGATCCGGCCGTGCGGCGTCTGCTGCGTGTGCAGATCGAGGATGCGATTGCCGCGGATGGGATCTTTACTACCCTCATGGGGGATGATGTCGAGCCGCGGCGGGCGTTTATTGAGTCGAACGCGTTGCGGGCGGGGAATATTGACGTTTGACGTCATTGACGCAAAATAACGAAACTACAAAGCCGGCCGATGGTGGCCGGCTTTTATTTTCGACGTTTAATTACGTCTGCAAATCCAAAATCTTGCTTGCAAGCTCGGCGTCAATAACATTTGGCGGCAACAAATCATAACGCCTAATTGCGCGCTCCAAAATTGCACGCAAAACCTTGAAAATATTTCTAGGAGTCATATCAATAATCCTCTCCAAAGCAGCATCGATCGCGTCCTCAGAAAAAGGATAATAATCACTTGGAGAATCGAACCCTTCTCGCCGAAACCCAACAAGCTGCTCCCGCACAAATTCCTTAGCCTCCTCAGGCTGCATTGCCGGAAGCTCGATATATTTTCGAGTCAACCTTTGCAAAATAGGGCTAGGCAAAACAGCTTCGATCAACGCGGCATCCGCACTAAACCCCCAAATCATGCAAAAATAATTTGGCAGTTGGTTTATTAGCTCTCTAAAAGATTGAAGCAACTGAACAGACTCCACCGCCTTCATTTCAACAAGATTTTCTTGCTCATCAACAAATAAATAGACAGCCTCATATGCGGGAGCAACAGAACCAATCTTTGCTGTCATAGTTTTAAAAATACCAGCCAACGTCGCGACAGCATTATAGTCATTATTAATTTTAGAACTAAGCCCAATCTCAGGAAAAACCTGCCCGTCGCCTCGCAAAAAATCCCAAACACGATCTATATCGTCGTTTGCGCGCATCAAGAGTTTAATATATGGAATAGCACTCTTGGGCGCCATTTTTTCGAGCGCCTCATTTGTAAGACGGTTTGAGTCCGCCATGAGCTGAGGTTTTATGCTCGCCTCAGCGCCGTGCAAATAATCAACCTTTGCTTGGTTAACTTGATGCGACACATGAGTTGCCAACGACTGAAAAAAGGCCTTACCAAGTTGATCGATTATTACCTTATAAATCTCAACAAATTGAACTTTTTGACTGACGCGAACAGTCTGAAGATAAATTGCCTTTCCTTTATAGTGATCAGCATCGTCTTCATTAATCTTTGTTGCGAGATAACGCAATGCGTGCGATTTTCCCGCACCATAATCCCCATGAACAATTACAAATTCGCTTGAGCCAATATCTGACACACGAACACTATCTACGACGTCTAAGAGAATTTTCTTTTCGTGCTCTCTACCTGCCCATCGATGCACTGACACATCGCTTACCGTGATCGCAAAGGGATCACTAGTTAGACCAAACTCCTCAATTGCGCTCATTTTGGTGCCCTCATTGTGAATTTTCTGCTTTTCCAGATTTGGTATGGAAAGCTTCCCTGGGTGGAAAGCCGAGCGACTTCTCGACGCACCTCTTCCCGATCGTCAGGATGCTCTATTCGAACCATAGTTTCGTCGTTTCGCTCAAAACCACCTGCTGTAAAATTCGAACTTCCTATAAATGCGGCATATCGCGCCGGCTCTTCAAATTCAAAATAATAGAGCTTGGCATGCAAGTTAGTTTCCCTGATTTTCAACGAAACCCCTTCCGCCTCAATAAGCTCGGCTTCTGAGAGCGTAATACAATTAGGCCAAGCCATTCCGTGATTATCGTTAAGTGGCGGGCAAGTCACAATCTCCAATTTTGACGTCCCTCTAGAAAGAACGAACCTCGAAAATTGAAGAATAGATGCCCACCCTTTTACCGGAGTCAAAAATGGCGACACAATCGTCAGAGCGCTCGGCCCTTCCGCAAGCAATGTCCGAAAGGACGTCGAAAATTGTCGAGTCGGAAGCACCTTAACATTAGCCATTATTGTTTTTCCTTAATTGATAGTACGCCAACGCTCCCGATCTACTTGAAAAAAAAGCAAACTCGTCTCCATACGTGCGAGCGATGATCTGTAATAGTACTTCCTTTTCGTAACGCGCCCCAAGTTTCCTTTCTTGATCGAGAAGAAAGTAAGTGACCGGTGCAGTCAAGGCTTGTCGCGCGTGAACCAATCTAATATGACCAAACGCATCGTACAAAAATTCCCGAGTAGCCAATATCAAATCTTCGTTTGGCTCGTGCAGTTCACCCGTTGGACGGAGCAAATCTAAAGTGGGTGCCATTCCACCAAACAACTCACCTTTCTGTGGAACACGGAGAAATGCCATGCATTCCAAAGTCGGACTTATCCAATGATTGGCCGCCCAATCTCCTTTCCATTTCGCACAGTCCAGAAATTTCCGACCGGCCGGTGTCAAAATTCTATTTTCCGGATCATAATGATCCAGCTCTACAGCCCAAGATTTCCGGGGTGAAAAATGATGTCGCCCAAAGTCGGAGCTTGGACGATCCAGGCTTATCACATTAAGACGATTTGTTTTTAGCCAGTGGACTTGCGAACCACCCGTTTTTACAAGGCGCATCAAAACTGGCTTACTCGGAAATACCTCTTGCATCCAACCAAATCGTGCTTGGCGCGACTCGAACACCAAATCGCGAAAATCCGCAGCAAGACTATCTGCCGTCTTTCCTTGTTCGCTCTCAAGCAACCAAAGCACTCTCAAATACGCATCCGCGTCGTTTTCCAAGATCAGATGCTCGAGTATAACTTTCTCCAACTCCGGGCTTACAGCTCTCGCAGCCCGAATAGACACTCCCGCATCAGTTAATATATATTTACTTAAATGAGGCGCACTCGCCCCTTGCAGCTTTGAAATAATTCCAAGTTCCGACGCAAAATTTAGGATATCTGTTGCATATTTTTCAGTTAATGATTCACCAGCTTGACCGACAGCCGTTAGACGCTTTGTGAGTTCAAACTGATAGGCACTTGCATCGTCGAATAATGTCACGATACCAGCCATTCGGCGGATGCTAAATGCCCCGGTTGTGTAACCCACTTGCCTTGTCAATGCATGAACAAACTCTGCCTCAGCTTGTGCTCGGTTGTATACGCGCCTTTGCATCATGTTGGAGTGTTCCCACCGTGGGCCGTGACTCTCGGTCGAATCTGAGCAGCAAACGCCCGTCCACTGGCAGCATCGGCTACAAGACACTCCCCTGGATCAAGCGCTCGAAGGACGTCGGGTAAGTCGACACCCCGAGACGAGCCGACGTCGTAGGTGAATGATGCTCTAGTGGGCATCCGCGCGACTGCAGCCTGAAGATCCGTTTCGAAGCCCAAAAAATGCGTGATCGTCATATCTACCTGACTCATTAGGCGAGGATCAACTGCAGAAGGTTGCTGAGTGGCGAACACCATCGAGAGCCCAGCATCTCGTCCTCGTTTAACGTAGTCAATCACCGGACCGGTGGCCGCTGTTCCCATTCCTGCTGGGACTACTACATGCGCCTCATCGATAAATAGCCACAGCCGGTCAGGCAAATTAGAACCATCCGATGTGCCGCCCCCAAGTCTACGCGCCACTCGGCGAGTTTGATGATGGACGCTCATACGATCTGCAAGCATTCTCGTGAGAACCCCGACAACGAGAGCACGCATCGAATCACCTAACTGACGCATTAATATTACAGAAACACAGCCAGGCGACAGCAGTTGTTCGAGTGCGACTGCTGATGTGCCGATCAGCTGCGATCCCGCTAGAGACTCGAGACGCCAACACAAGCCTTCGATCGTCGATGTCTGAAATGATGACAAAATACCGCTAGGAATACATCTCGTGGCTAGACCGGCAGGAGCTTCGTCGGGAAAATTGCGAACCAGCGTAATAAGAGCCTGCCCCAAAGAAGAGAATCGCTCCAACTGTAGCAATGCCAGCCAATCATCAACGGTAAGTTGAGAAGGGGATATTTGCAACGTAGTTACATTGTTTAACGGAGTCCGATATCCTGCGGGCGCCCATAAACGAACATTTGGAATAGATGCGGTCGAGAGCCCCCATCGACCAATCGCATCCAGTTGATGCCGATCTTCACTCAAATTCTCGCTCGGCTCTCTGGCGATAGTCCAAAATTGATCCTGGACATCAAATATTACAGTTGACCACGTCTGATCGCTACTACCATTAATTGCCCCTGCCCCAGAAACCGATTCGGCAATCACTCCTAAATCAAAGCTTTTCCCGCTTCCTCTTGATCCAAATATTCCAATTACATGAGGAAACGATAAATCCAACCAAACTCCTGCATCCAGAGCGTTTGAGGCCTGCGCACCCTCGGCAACTTTCCCAATCAACCCCAGTCGACCACTGGAAGAATCAAGACGCCGACCTATCACTACCGCCCGATTCACAGAATCAAAATTAAGTAAAGCTGTCGACTCATTGGCTCTCAGTTTTGAGGTGGTAAGAACCTTCTTTGTTTTCATTTTAAACTCCGGATAACTCTGGTCTCTTGTGAACCTTCACAGTTCGGCCAGGCAGCAGCTGTACTACAATATCAGGCTCTAGTGCAGCGAGAAGCCGATCTGGTGACGCCGTAGCAACAACAATCGCTTTTCCTGTTCGCTTGCTCAATCCCCGCAAGCCCTTACATACTGCAGCAGCTGAAAGATCGTCTAGCGGCTCGCAGAACGCATCTACGAACAATACCTCAGGATCCTCTGCCAAGGCACATGCAATAGCCAAACGATATTTCTGCCCATCGCTAAGTGTAGCCGCCGGCCGTACGAACAATGATGACTCTGCTAAACCTGCAACACCAAGCAGTGACAATGCATGTTCAAGACTAACATTTTCAAGCAAGTCCACCGGCGCCTTTCCTAAATCAACCTGGGTAACCCAGGATACGCGATCAGTGCCCGATATGTCACCACTCTGTATGGCGATTCCCTCCGGTAACGAATGCATATTCGTAAGACTTTGATACACGGCGCGCAGTATGACAGACTTTCCGGTGCCGCTTGGTCCAGTAACTAAAACGATGTCTCCAGACTCGATGTCTAGATCCAAATTTGAAATCAGATTAGCTTCGACTCGCTTCGCAACGATGCCAAATGCCTCAGCAACTTTCCGACCACGAGGGCTAGAAGACGGAGCGACGGAAGTCCGAATACTTAAGTCGCGAATCGTGACCAATTTTTCCCCGAAAGCCAATGGTCTATTTCTAAGAAGACTCGTCCCATTGGACATTGGACGCGCAATTGGCGCAACCGCTTGAAGGTGTTTTGATGCAGCAGGAGTAAGGCCATACATGTATGTCGGTTTGGGACGCCGAAATACACGATGTAACGCAATCCACTCGTCATCCGTCAGTGTCTCCGGAGATCGCCGAAGGACATTAAGTAGGCTTTCTAGCCCGATATTACGTCGACTCATCACTCCCAATAACATGGTAGCATACGAGCGTTGTAGGCTCATAATTCCGCCACCACCTTGAGGAAAATCGCCCTGCTCCCCACTCTTAATAGTTCTGCTCAAGAGATAGCGCATATCCCGAAGCATGCGCTCCTCATTCCCTTCTGTATCTCCGACATAGGTAAAGCCAGCCCCCAATACGAAGGGGGCAAAACGAAGCATATCTGCTGTAATCTCAAGAAATACAGCTCGACTTCCACCGTAATGCCAGCGATCACGCGCGTAAATCGTCGCAGCGCTCGCGAGTTTTGATGCGACCCCAAGTCCACGAAGCTCAGGATAAACTACACAGCGAGAAATCCGTGCCAGTCTTTTTGTATGGCGCTTTGCCGTGCTCATATCCCATCGTTGCCAATGGACGTCATTTTCAGAATCCGAGAATGGTCGATCCAAGACAATTTTTCGCGCAGTATTTACGAGTAATGCGGAAGTTATTTCAACAAATCCAATAACCTTTGGCAAAAATCTATGCGAAGTTACCGCGATAAGCGGTACCGCACGACCGGCCATTTTTTCACCACGATAATGAAACTGCTTCAAGCCATCAAGCCCCGATAGCTCATCATCAGACTCCACTTCCTTAATTACTATATCAATAGTCTCGTGCCCAATATTAACACAATGCGAAACAGACCATGAGCCGCCAATATCTAACAAATCGTTATTTTCATCTAATATTATTTTTATATCATGACTATTTTTTTCGACCAATACCCTATCGCCCTTTCCTACCGGGGCAAATGGTCGCACATAAATAGTAGCGCCTGATTCGAGCCGAAGCTCGGTCGACGCCCCACGTCGCGCTCGTGCCATCACACGATCGCCGATATTTTCCGATTTCTTCAAGCTCTTCTGCTCACGTGAATTTATCTTCCGCAAACTGGTTTTATATCGTGACGCCATTCACAATTATTAAATAGCCCCCAACCAAGTACGGATTAGTAATCTCAATATGCATCAACCCCGTATGAAAGGGGATATATTGCCACATGCTAATTGGGGCATCTATCGAATACATAGTGCAACCTACTGTCTAGCATCGTCTTCGTTCGACACAACCATTTGTCGTCGGTCTAATGCAATCCAATCTCGCCCCTTCCTACCAAAACAAGCAAGGATGGCGCTCCGGATGCCGAAATATGCGCGAAGATCGAGGATTTTTGCCCGATTCCACGGCCCGAGCTGCTGCGCACCTTGTCGCGCCTTGCTGAGCGTATGCTTTGCAAGATCGGCAAGGGTCTCCAATTGCGAGTCGGAGTGGAACCCGAGATGCGCCAGCGCATCATTGATGAATTTGCCGTCGTCTTCTGGAACGGGGAAGCGTCTCTCGGTAATTGACATCTACTTGGGCCTCAGTTGACTATACACACGCGTCTATCTAGATTAGATACGAAGTGTACAGAAGTCCGCAAGCTCAGTACAAGCTCGAAGAAGCGGTCATCTGGCTTTGTAACGTTACAACCTTTGTACCGAAGGTGGTCACAATATTCGGCAGATCAATAGCAGGACTGAATGCTGCCGATTTACGGAGTAAGGCAGCAGAAGTAATGACGAGACCATGCTTCGTGTGGCCCAGCTGGCTCAATGTAAGACACGTGCGCTCGCGTTCCCTCACTTCTCAGCCTCCGGCGCTTCTCTCGACGCTCACCGTCGGCAACCATTACGATGAAGATACGTTCCCGGCCGTCGTCCTTCGATGCGCCCTCAAGGGTGGGCGTGTCCCACGTGTGCAAGCCTGCGGGCAAGAAAGCATCTGATAGGCCGCACATCCCCATTAGGCCGGACTGACGGAATTCAACGCTGGGCAACTTATGTATCTGCCAGGGATTCCCGTCACCGTGCCTGCCGCCCCGCAGGTCTCGCCCATCCATATCTAGACCTGTACCTTAATTTCCTGCGGCGGAAATGACCTGCCCCCGGTTCTAGTCCGAACTGCAGTTAGAGGCCGAGGTTAAAATGACCCTGAACCGGAATTAGTCCCGGTCAGAAGTGGAGATTTCCGGCTTGGTTGAGTTGTCAGGCGAGGCGGATTCCCTTGCCTGACGGGCGAATTCGGCGGGCGTCATCCACTGCAATGCGGAGTGGGGACGAACCCCGTTATAGTACGTGCGCCAGTCGTCGATTTTGCTCTGCGCATCGGCCAATGACAAGAACCAATGCGCGTTCAGGCATTCCTGCCGGAAGCGCCCATTGAAGCTTTCGACCTTGGCATTGTCAGTGGGCGTGCCCGGTCGGCTGAAATCCAGCTCAACGCCATGTTCATACGCCCACCGGTCCATTGCCTTCGAGATGAATTCGCTACCATTGTCGACCTTGATCGTGGCAGGGTGCCCGCGCATAGCAGTGATACGCGTCAGCGCTTCGACCACATGCTCTCCCTTCAAACTTTGTCCGACCTCGATGGCCAGGCATTCTCGTGTGTAGTTGTCGACGACGGTCAGCGTCCGAAGGCGTCGCCCATCGAACAAGGCATCTGCAACGAAATCCATGCTCCAGATTTCGTTGACCGCGGTCACGATGTGCTTGGGCCGCACCAATGCAAAAACCCCCGCCTGATCGGGCGGGGGTTTCTGTCTTGAGGGGAGCCTGACGATTACCTACTTTCACACGGGAATCCGCACTATCATCGGCGTAGAGTCGTTTCACGGTCCTGTTCGGGATGGGAAGGGGTGGGACCGACTCGCTATGGTCATCAGGCAAAGAGGGTTGTTGCGTTGCTTCGCAGCGCAACCAATCTTGGAAGAAGCAGTAATTTTGGGTTGTGAGCTGTATCTCACACGTATGCGGTACTTCAACCGTCGTACGTCGAGTGCCTTGCACTCGACGCTCGATGTCCGTAAGCGCTAAAGCGCTAACGGGCATCGAGACAGACTTGTTATAGGATCAAGCCTTACGGGCAATTAGTATCGGTTAGCTGAACGCATTACTGCGCTTACACACC